>NZ_JBFODK010000057.1:0-31911 GCF_040908275.1 Aeromonas sp. R4-3 | reverse complement strand
GAGTACCCGCTGGCCGGAACTGCTACAGGTATCGTGAAATGGAAATCTGACCCCAGCAAGCTCGATTGTCGGCTGACAACGGGCTGATCTGCACCAGAATACCCACTGGCCCGAAGTGCTACAGGTATCGTGAAATGGAACCCTCGCTGCTGACTGGCTGCGATTGTCAGCTGACAACGGGCTGATCTGCGCCGGAGTACCCGCTGGCCCGATGTGCTACAGGTATCGTGAAATGGAATTCTGACCCTGGCAGGCAGTAATTGTCGGCTGACAACGGGCTGATCTGCACCAGAGTGCCCGCTGGCCTGAACTGCTACAGGTATCGTGGAATAGAATTCTGACCCTGGCAGACAATGATTGTCGGCTGACAACGAGGTGATCTGCACCGGTGTGCCCGAGTGCGGAACCGCTATAGGTATCGTGAAATGAAACCCTCGCTGCTGACTGGCTGCGATTGTCAGCTGACAACGGAGTGATCTGCACCTCAGCCCCGCTGACAACCGCATTATCGGTATCGTGAAATGGAACCCTCTCTGCTGACTGGCTGCGATTGTCAGCTGACAACGGGCTGATCTGCACCAGAGTGGCCCGCTGGCCGGAACTACTATAGGTATCGTGAAATGGAAATCTGACCCTGACAGGCAGCGATTGTCGGCTGACAACGAGGTGATCTGCGCCAAAACCCAAATAGGCCGGAACTGCTACAGGTATCGTGAAATGGAACTCAGACCCTGGCAAACAGTGATTGTCGGCTGACAACGGGCCAATCTGCGCCTCGGTGGCCGCTGGCGATCCAATTATCGATACCATGAATGGCAAAAAGGGCACTACATAAGCCTTGATGAGGTCAGATTGGAGTTAGCAATCGAGGACTAAAAATCATTTTTTTGCCGTGTGGTGGCTCCCTACCAAAAAATCTGAACAACAAGCACCCAATCAGGCTAAAAAAGAAGCTTTCCGACAGAAAATCTACGCAGCTGTTTATTTTTATTAGTATTTTTATATAATGCGCGCACGTCCCAGTGGCACAGCTGGATAGCGCGCGCCCCTCCTAAGGGCGAGGTCGCAGGTTCGAATCCTGCCTGGGACGCCATCTCGTAACCTCATTTCACCACCCAATAATGCATTTGCGCATGCGTTGCAAGCATTATTTTGCGCTATTTCAGCGCTATTCAAATCCAAAAATGCACTCAAACCATTGTTTTTTAACGATATTTTTTATTTAAAAGCTCTTATAACCATCCCCTCCTAAGGGACAGGCCACTGGTTCGACTCCAGTCGGGAACGCCAAACAAAACAAGGGGTTGGTATCGCAAGATGCCAACCCCTTGATCCTTTCTGGCCTTCTCCCGGCCTTCGCCACCTGCATACATGGCGGCTGCGTCCCGCCCCCTCTTCAATATCTCACTGCCACCAACAATCACATTGGGCCCCATCAACCATGATCCCGATCATCCCTGATGCTTGCCGCGTCCGGTAGCGGCGCGCCGTCATCTACGCTTGAAGTGCGCCGTTCAGGATGACGGCCACTCCTCATCCGTTTGAGAAAAAAGAAGGACATCATGGCTAGCAAAAAAAAATCCAAAGCTGAACAGCCGGTACCGGTCGCCGAGCCCAAGCCCCTTGGCAACAAGGCATACGAGAAGGAGCTGCGTCGCCTGCACGTGGAGCTGGTGAAGCTGCAGCAATGGGTGGTGCACAAGGGGCTCAAGGTCTGCATCGTCTTCGAGGGGCGCGACGGCGCCGGCAAGGGGGGCACCATCAAGGCGATCACCGAGCGGGTCAGCCCCCGGGTATTCAGGGTCATAGCGCTGCCGGCCCCCACAGAGCGGGAGAAGAGCCAGCTCTACTTCCAGCGCTATATTCCGCACCTGCCGGCGGCGGGCGAGATCATCATCTTCGATCGCAGCTGGTACAACAGGGCCGGGGTGGAGCGCGTCATGGGCTTTTGCAGCCAGGAGGCGAGCGACAAATTCCTGGCAGGGGCCCCCATGGTGGAACAGGCCATGGTCGACTCTGGCATCATATTGCTGAAGTACTGGCTGGAGGTGACGCCGGAGGAGCAGGAGCGACGGCTGCGGGATCGCATCGACGATGGGCGCAAGATCTGGAAGCTCTCCCCCATGGACATCAAGTCCTTCGATCGCTGGGATGACTACACCCGGGCGCGGGATGCCATGTTCACCGCCACCGATACCGCCTGGGCCCCCTGGTTCCTGGCCCGCTCCGAGGACAAGAAGCGGGTGCGGCTCAACATCATCTCCCACCTGCTGAGCCACATCCCCTACGAGGAGCTACCGGCCGAGCCAGTCAAGCTGCCCAAGCGCAAGATTGGCAAGGTCAAGGCCTCGGAGCACCCGTTCAGGGTGATCCCGGAACTCTTCTGATCACAGTCAAGGGGGGGCCTCTGGCTCGCCCCTTGCCCTGCTCCCTCACGCCCTGCTCTGCTGATACTGGCAAATCGCCGCCCTGGCATTGAACAGGGCATTGGGGGGCCTCTGGCCCGTCCCCTACTCTCTGCTCTGCTGATACTGGCGGATGGCCGCCCTGGCATTGAACAGCATGCGGCTCTCCCCCAGCTGGTCGGCCAGCCCGCTGCGGCGCACGTTCTCGAGCACCCCGGGATTGAGCCCGGCCAGCCAGAGGCTGACGCCCCGGGCGCGCGCCTGCTGCTCCCCCTCCATCAGCATCATCAGCGCCGAGTACTCCACGTCCTGTACCCGACTCATGTCCAGCACCACCACCTCGGGCTGGTGAGTCTCGATCAGTTCGCGGATCCGGGCCGCCACATGCTGCACATTGATGAAGAACAGACGCCCCTCAGGCCGCAGAATAAGCAGGCCCGGGATCGTCTCGTCATCGGGATGGCGGGCGGCCAGCGGCCTCAGCACGTCCTCTCCGGGTTTGCGGCCAATCACATAGACGGGCGGCTGCGCCGTCTGGCTGGCGAGCCCCAGCAGAGAGGCCAGGATGGCGACCACTATCCCCTCCAGGGTGCCAAACAGCAGCACCCCCAGACAGGCGATGGCGGCCCAGCGAAACTCCATCATGCGGATCTGCCCTATCTTGCGAAACTCCCCCGGCTGGATGAGCCCCACCGAATAGACGATGACCACCACCGCCAGGGTGGCGCTCGGCAGCCAGGAGAGCAGCGGGGCGAGGAAGATCATGGTGGCCAGCGCCATAGCGGCGGTGACGGCGGAGGCCCACTGGCTCAGGCCCCCGACGGAGCGCACCACGGCGGTCTGGGAGGTGCCGCCTCCCGCTGGCATGCTGCCACAGAAGGCGCCCCCCAGGTTGGCCAGCCCGGTGGCTACCAGCTCGCGGTTCGGATTGATCTCGGGCTCTCCCTTGCCCACGAAGGCCCGCCCTGCGGCTATGGTCTCGGTGAAGCTCATCAGCGCTATGCCCGCCGCCCCCGGCAGCAGTTGCAACACCAGAGTCAGGTCCGGCATCGTCAGGGCGGGCAGGCCGGTGGGAATGCTGCCGACGATGGCGACACCCACATCGTTCAGGCCAAAACCCCACACCAGGGCTATGCCTATGCCCACCCCCAGCAAGGGGGCGGGGGAATGGGGGAAGCGCCACTCCATGAACACCAGCACCACCAGGGTGACGAGGGCGACCACCAGGGTCAGCCAGGAGCTCTGGGGCAGGGCCTGAGCCAGGTGGTAGAGATCCAGGAAGAAGTTCTCCTTCTGGATGTGCACCCCGAACAGCTTGGGCAGCTGATCGAGGATGATCACCAACCCTATGCCGCTCTTGAATCCCACCAGCACCGGCAGGGAGATGAAGTTGGCCACGAAGCCGAGCCGCAGCACCGCCGCCAGCATCAGCATGGCCCCCACCAGCAGGGTCAGGGTGGCGGTCACGGTGAGCAGCCGACCGGGATCCCCATCCGGCACCACCAGCCCGAGCTGGGTTGCGGTCAGGATAGCCAGCGTGCTGGTGGAGCTGACGCTGAGCACCCGGGAGGAGCCCAGCAGGGCGTAGAGCAACATGGGCACCAAGGCGGTGTAGAGACCGACGGCCACCGGCAGACCGGCCACGCTGGCATAGGCCATGGCCTTGGGCAGCACGACGGCTGCGGCTGTGACACCGGCCAGCAGATCAGACAGGGAGCGCCTTGGCGCCGACGCGGGTGATGACATCTTATCCTCCATGAACACAGGCCCCATGGGCCCTGATGCTGCACCGGCGCTCAAGAGACCGCTGCCAACCTATGACCATGGCCGCCCGCCTGGGCGTGCGGACCATGTCTCTTCACACCATCAAGTGTACGCGCACCGCCTTGCGTCGGGCTGAATGCCTTGAGCGTCGCGGCAGGGAAGGCCCGCAGACAGGGCCATCTCTCTTGGCCTGTTGGCAACCCCCTATACTTCAGCGACGTTGAGCCGCCGGCCTTCCCCATTTCCAAGAGGAGATCCCCCTTGTTGCGACTGCTTGTACTGCTGCTGATCTGCCTGGTGAGCCCGCTCCGGGCGCTGACACTGACCCCCCTGGTGGAGGGGCTCAACCATCCCTGGGGGCTGGCCCTGCTACCGGAAGGTGGCTATCTGATTGGCGAGCGCCCGGGCCGCCTGCTGCGCATCGACGCCGGGGGCGAGCGCCATCTCATCTCGGGTCTGCCCCCCATCGCCAATCAAGGTCAGGGGGGCCTGCTCGATCTCGCCCTGGACGACGAGGGCTGGCTCTACCTCAGCTACAGCGAACCCGGCGACGGCGGGGCCGGTACCGCCGTGGCCCGGGCCCGACTGCAAAAGGAGACCCTCATCGACTGGCAACTGCTGTTTCGCCAAGAGCCCAAGGTGGCCGGCGGCGCCCATTTCGGGTCGCGTCTGGTGCTGACCGATGACGGCTATCTCTTCATCACCCTGGGGGATCGTTACAGCGAGCGGGCGCGGGCCCAAACGCTGGACAACCACCTCGGCAAGACGGTGCGCCTGCACAAGGATGGCCGGGTGCCCGCCGACAACCCCTTCGTCAAGACGGCGGGGGCCCTGCCGGAGATCTGGAGCCTGGGCCATCGCAACATGCAGGGCGCCGCCCTGCGCCCGGTTAGCCAGCAATTCTGGGCCCACGAGCACGGCCCCCAGGGCGGGGACGAGGTCAACCTCATACTGCCAGGGCACAACTACGGCTGGCCGGTCGTGACCTTCGGCGAGGAGTACGGGGGTGGCAAGATTGGCGTGGGCCAGAGCGCACCCGGCATGACGCCGCCGCTCTGGGTCTGGGTGCCCTCCATAGCCCCCTCGGGCATGACGTTTTATCAGGGCGCCCTGTTCAAGGAGTGGCAGGGAAATCTGCTGGTCGGTGCCCTGCGCGGTCAGGCCTTGCTGCGTCTTCGCCTCGCGGGGGACAAGATCATCTCGGAGGAGCGGCTGCTGACCGATCTGGGGGAGCGGATCCGTACCATACGGGAAGGCGCGGACGGCGCCCTCTATCTGCTGACGGATTCAGGCAAGGGGCGCCTGCTCAAACTGACCCCATGACATGGAGGCCGGCCCCGGACCAGGCGCCGGCGAGGAGGAAGCATGAACATGAATCGAACCCTGCTGGTGCTCTGTGCCAGCCTCTGGTTGCTGGGCTGCAACACCATACACGGGGTGGGACGGGACATAGAGAAGGCGGGCGAGGTGATCCAGGGATCCGCCAACCTGACGAGCGAGCCTCAGGCCGGCAAAGAGTGACAACCGCAGGCTGGCAACGTCACTCGACGCCGGACGCCAGACTGGCCAGCGGCGCCATGGTCACCCTGACCCCGTGCTGGGCCAGCGCCTCCCGGGCGCTCTGTGGCAACTGCTCGTCGGTGATGACCTGATCGATCGCATCCCAGCCCACCACGTTGAAGGTGCCGACCTTGCCATATTTGGACGAGTCGCAGATGAGGATGCGGCTCGCCGCCGACTCCACCACGGCCCGCTTCACCGGCACCTTCTGCTCGCTCGGGGTCGAGATCCCCTGCCCGTCCCAGGAAGAGGCGGACAGGAAGGCGATGTCCAGGTGCAGGTTGCGCAGGAAGTGGGCTGTGGCCTCCCCGGCACAGGACTGGTTCTCGCGAATGACCTGACCCCCGGTGTGATAGAGGCGGCAGCGGCCGTGCTCGATGAGGTAGGCACAGACCATGAAGTCGTTGGTCACTATCATCAGGTCTTCCCGCAGCGCCAGCTCGCGGGCCAGCTCCAGGGAAGTGGTTCCGGCGTCCAGGTAGACTGTGCTGCCCTCGGCTACCTGGTCGGCGGCCAGCCGGGCTATGGCCAGCTTGGCCCCCTGCATCAGGCTGCGCTTGGTGGCGTGGGAGGGCTCGCTCTTGATCCGCTGGGAGAGACTGACTCCGCCCGAGACGGATAGCACCCGCCCCTGCTCCTCCAGTTTCTGGATGTCGCGTCTGATGGTCATGTGGGAGACCTGCAACCACTCGGTCAGCTCCACTATGCTGACCACGCCGCGCTCTGCCAGCAGTTGCAGGATACGTTGCTGTCGCTCTACGGGAATCATCCTGGTTCACCCCTCGGGGAAAAGAGGCGCCATTCTACCCCAGTGATCTGGTAAAAAATGATAAATAACCTCGAAGGGGCTCACAAATCACATTTATTCACATAAAAAGCATCAAAAATTGATTCAAAAGAATCTCAACCTGCCTGAATAACAAAAATTAACACTACTTAAGTTATTTTTTGTGATGCCTGCCTGATATTTCACCGCCACAAGCCTCTACTATCGGCTCATCAGTCGTTATCGAGGAATCACGAGATGAGCACTTCCTATCATGTCGCCGTCATCGGCCTTGGCGCCATGGGCATGGGCGCCGCCCGCTCCTGCCTGCGGGCCGGGCTCACCACTTACGGCATAGATCTCAGCGAGCAGGCCCGCAGCCAGCTGCAACAGGCCGGTGCCGCCGCCGTCATGGCCGATGCCCGCCCCCTGGCCGAGACCCTGGACGCCGTGCTGCTGCTGGTGGTCAACGCCGTTCAGGTGCGCCGCATCCTGCTCGGCGAAGAGGGGTTGGCCCGCCACCTCAAACCAGGCACCGCCATCATGGTCTCTTCCACCATAGCGGCCGAGGAGGCGAGTTCCCTGGCCGCCGAGCTGGCACAGCTCGGGCTGCCGATGCTGGATGCCCCCGTCTCCGGTGGCGCCATCAAGGCCGACGCGGGGGAGATGACTGTGATGGCCGCAGGCGCAGACGCCGCCTTCGACAAGCTGGCCCCTGTGCTGGATGCGGTCGCCGGCAAGGTCTACCGGGTCGGCAGCGAACCGGGCCAGGGCAGCACGGTCAAGATCATCCACCAGCTGCTGGCCGGGGTGCATATCGCCGTCGCCGCCGAGGCCATGGCGCTGGCGAGCAAAGCCGGCGTGCCGCTGGATCTCATGTATGACGTGGTCACCCATGCCGCCGGCAACTCCTGGATGTTTGAAAACCGCATGCCCCGGGTACTGACCGGCGACTACCAGGCCCGCTCCGCGGTGGACATCTTCGTCAAGGATCTCACCCTGGTGGCGGACACCGCCAAGGCGCTGCGCTTCCCGCTGCCGCTCGCGAGCACCGCCCTCAACATGTTCCTCAGCGCCAGCAACGCGGGGCACGGCCAGGAAGATGACAGCGCCGTCATCAAGACGTTCTCCGGCATCACCCTACCGGGTCAGGAGGAGCGGCCATGAAACTCGGTGTCATCGCAGACGACTTCACCGGCGCCACCGATATCGCCGGCTTCCTGGTGGAGAACGGCCTCTCCACCCTGCAACTCTCCGGCGTGCCGCAGCACGACGGGGATCTGCCCCAGGTCGACGCCGTGGTGATCAGCCTCAAGAGCCGCTCCTGCCCGGCGGGCGAAGCGGTGCGCGACTCCCTGGCGGCCCTGGCCTGGCTCCAGGTCCGCGGCTGCCCGCGCATCTACCAGAAGTACTGCTCCACCTTCGACAGCACGGCGGCAGGCAACATAGGTCCGGTGACCGACGCCCTGCTGGCGGCGCTTGGCCAGGACTTCACCCTGATCTGCCCGGCCCTGCCGGTGAACGGTCGCACCGTCTATCAGGGCAACCTCTTCGTGGGGGCCCTGCCGCTCGCCGAGTCCGGCATGCGACACCACCCCATCACCCCCATGACCGACAGCAACCTGCTGCGGCTGATGGAGGGGCAGGCCCAGGGCCGCGCCGGTCTGGTGCCGTTTGTCACCATAGACAAGGGGGCCGCCGCCATTGCAGGGGCCTTTGAGCAGTTGGCAGAGGACGGCGTGCGCTACGCCGTGGTCGATACCCTGACCGAGCAACACCTGCTGGACATCGCCACCGCCGCCCTCGACCTGCCCCTGGTGACCGGGGGCTCCGGCCTCGCCATCGGTCTGGCCCGCCAGCTTGGGAGCGGTGATCTGCAGGGTGCCCGCGAGGCGGGTTGGCCCAGAGGCTCGCGCGCCGTGGTGCTGTCGGGCTCCTGCTCCGAGATGACCAACCGCCAGGTGGCCCGCTATCGCCAGCACGCCCCTGCGCTTGCGCTGGACGTGGCACGCTGCCTCGAGGATGCCGACTACCCGGCCGAGCTGGCCCAGTGGGTACTGGCCCAGCCCCTCACCCCGGCGCCGCTGGTCTACGCCACTACCAGCCCGGGGGAGCTGGCCCGCATTCAGGAGAGCCACGGCCAGCAGGCGGCCAGCGACGCCGTGGAGCACTGCTTTGCCCGCCTCGCCCAGCGGCTGCAGGGCACAGGGGTGGACGGCTTCATCATCGCCGGCGGCGAGACCTCCAGCCGGATCACCCAGGCCCTCGGGGTCAAGGCGTTCCACATAGGCCCGCAAATCGCCCCCGGAGTGCCCTGGGTGCGGGCCATAGACGCCCCCCTCTCCCTGGCGCTCAAGTCGGGGAACTTCGGGGATGAGGATTTCTTCGACAAGGCTCAGGAGTACTTCCATGACTGAACAGGCATTGCGCGACACCATGGTGATGCTGGGGGCCTCCCTCTTCCAGCGTGGCTATGCCACCGGGGGCGCCGGCAACCTCTCGGCCCTGCTGCCGGACGGCACCCTGATCGCCACCCCCACCGGCTCCTGCCTCGGGCGTCTGAGCGCCGACAGGCTCTCTCACGTCAACCTGCAGGGGGAGCACCTGGGGGGTGATCGCCCCTCCAAGGAGGTGGCCTTCCATCTCGCCATCTACCACAACAATCCGGACTGCCGGGCCGTGGTGCACCTGCACTGCACCCACCTGACCGCCCTCTCCTGCCTGGAGGGGCTGGATCCGGCCAACGTCATCCGCCCCTTCACCCCCTACTACGTGATGCGGGTCGGTCAATTGCCGCTCATCCCCTACTACAAGCCGGGGGATGCCCGCATCGCCGAGGAGCTGGGGCGCCGCGCCCCCGAGGGCAACGCCTTCCTGCTGGCCAACCACGGCCCCGTGGTGACGGGCAAGGATCTGGTGGATGCGGTCAACAACATGGAGGAGCTGGAGGAGACGGCGCGCCTGGCACTGATGCTCCATGGCCAGTCCATCCGCTACCTGAGCGAACCCGAAATTGATGAATTGAGGAGGATGAAACCATGAGCCAATACTGGTCCGCCCCTCTGACCCGATACAAGCACAACGCATTGAGGAGCATCACGCCATGAGCAAGTTTGCCGCCAATCTCACCATGCTGTTTACCGAGCTGCCGTTCCTGGAGCGCTTCGCCGCCGCCCGCGAGGCAGGCTTCGCCGCGGTGGAGTTTCTCTTCCCCTACGAGTGGCCGGCCGCCGAGCTGGGCCGCCGCTTGCGCGAGCACGGCCTCTCCCAGGCCCTGTTCAACATGCCGCCGGGCAACTGGGGGGCGGGGGAGCGCGGCATGGCCGCCATCCCGGGGCGGGAGGCGGAGTTTCGCGCCCACTTGCCATGCGTGCGGGACTACGCCCTGGCGCTCGGCTGCACCAAGGTGCACGCCATGAGCGGCATAGTCGACCCCGCTCATAGCCTGGCGGCCCACCGCCAGACCCTGGTCGACAACATCCGCTTCGCCGCCGATTTTCTGGCAGCGGACGGCATCCGGGTATTGCTCGAGCCCCTCAACGATAGAGATGTGCCCGGCTACTTCCTGGCCCACCAGCTCGACGCCCTGGCCCTGGTGCAGGAGATAGACAGGCCCAACGTGGGGGTGCAGCTCGACCTCTACCACGCCCAGATCATGGACGGGGATCTCACCCGCCTCATCGGCAAGCTGGGCCCGGCCATAGGGCACGTCCAGATAGCCTCGGTGCCGGATCGCCACGAGCCGGACGAGGGGGAGCTTGCCTACCCCCACCTGTTCAAGGTGCTGGCGCAGGCGGGCTACCACGACTGGATAGGCTGCGAATACAACCCCAGAGCCGGCACCCGGGAAGGGCTGGGCTGGCTCACACAACAATAACAACGACGACACCCTACACATGAACGAGTCTGAGGATAACGAGATGCAGATCATCATCACCGGCGGCGGTGGCTTCCTGGGCCAGAAACTGGCCCGGGCCCTGCTGCAGAGCACACAACCCTTCACCGAGCTGCTGCTGGTGGACATACAGCAGCCGCAGGCCCCCATGGCGGACCCCAGGGTACGTTGCCTCCAGGCCGACCTCACCGAGCCCGGGGTCGCCGAGTCCCTGATCACCGAGCGGACCGCCGTGGTCTACCACCTGGCGGCCATCGTCAGCAGCCATGCGGAGCAGGACTTCGATCTCGGCTGGAAGGTCAACCTGGACACCACCCGCACCCTGCTGGAGGCCTGCCGCCACACCAGACCCGGCATCCGTTTCATCTTCACCAGCTCGCTGGCGGTCTACGGCGGCTCCCTGCCCGCCCTGGTGGACGACGGCACGGCGCTGACCCCGACCTCCTCCTATGGCGCCCAGAAGGCCATGGGGGAGCTCTTGGTCAACGACTACAGCCGCAAGGGCTATGTGGATGGCCTGGTGCTGCGCCTGCCCACCATCTGCGTGCGGCCGGGCAAACCGAACCGCGCCGCCTCGTCGTTCGTCAGCAGCATCATCCGCGAGCCGCTGCAGGGTGAGAACGCCATCTGCCCGGTGAGCCCGGATCTGCGCCTCTGGCTCTCGAGCCCCGCCACCGTAGTCGCGAACTTCCTGCTGGCGGCCAGGCTCCCCACCACCGGCGACTGGCGCAGCGTCAACCTGCCCGGCATCAGCGTCACCGTCGGCGAGATGCTGGAGACCCTCGCCAAGGCCAGTGGTCAGGGGGCCCGGGATAGGGTGCAGTTTGCCGCCGATCCGGCCGTCGAGCGCATAGTCGCAAGCTGGCCGGGGCGCATCGACAACCAGCGCGCCAGCGCTCTCGGCTTCGTGGCAGACAGGACGTTTGCCGACATCATCGACAGTTTCATCACCCATGACATGCAGGAGGCATCATGAGCGACATCCCTACCCCCATCATCGGCCTTGTCATCGCCGTCTTCGTACTGGTATTCCTGGTGGTCCGCACCCGGGTGCACGCCCTGATCGCCATGCTGGCGGCGGCCTGCATCGCAGGCATCACTGGCGGCATGACCATAGACAAGACCCTCACCGTCATCACCCAGGGCTTTGGCTCCACCCTCGGCAGCATCGGCATCGTCATCGGCCTCGGGGTCATGATGGGCCGCCTGCTGGAGGTGTCGGGGGCCGCAGAGCAGATCGCCTACAGCTTCATCAAGTGGCTCGGCAAGCGCCGTGAAGAGTGGGCCCTGGCCATCACCGGCTACATCGTCAGCATCCCCATCTTCGTGGATTCCGCCTTCGTCATCCTCTATCCGGTGGCCAAGGCGCTGGCAAAAAGCGGCAAGCGCTCCATCCTGACCCTGGGGGTCGCCCTGGCGGGGGGCCTGGTGGTGACCCACCATACGGTGCCGCCGACCCCGGGGCCCCTCGGCGTCGCCGGTCTGTTTGGCGTGGACATAGGCGCCATGCTGCTGATGGGCATGGCCCTGGCCATCCCCTGCGTGCTCGGCATCGTCTTCTACGCCCAGTGGCTCGACAAGAAGTACCCCGAGTTCGGCGCCAAGGCCGCCCAGACCCCGGATGAGCTGCAGTCCACCTACGAGCAGTACATCAAGGAGAAGGAGGGCAAGAGTCTGCCGAGCCTGACCCTGTCGCTGCTGCCGATCCTGGTGCCCATAGTGCTGATCTTCGTCAAGGCCATCTTCACCACCCTCGCCACCCTGGAGGGCATGGGCGGCCTGATGGAGAACCCCCTGGCTCAGGGCGTCAACTTCATCGGCACCCCCATCATAGCGCTCGCCATCAGCGTGCTGCTGGCTGTCTATACGCTAGTGCCGCACATGGACAGACAGGCCACCGCCGCCCGCCTCGAAGAGGGGCTGCAATCGGCCGGCATCATACTGCTGGTGACAGGGGCCGGCGGCGCCCTGGGTGCCGTGCTCCGTGACAGCGGCGCGGGCCAGCAGCTCGCCGAACAGATAGCCCAGCTGCCCATCTCCCCCATACTGATCCCCTTCATAGTGGCGACCCTGGTGCGCCTCATTCAGGGATCCGGCACTGTGGCCATGGTGACGGCGGCCTCCATCTCCGCCCCCATACTGGCGCAGATCCCCGGGGTCAACATGTTGCTGGCCGCCCAGGCTGCCACCATGGGGTCGCTCTTCTTCGGCTACTTCAACGACAGTCTGTTCTGGGTGGTCAACCGCATGATGGGGATCTCGGACGTCAAGCAGCAGATGATCGTCTGGTCCATCCCCACCACCATAGCCTGGGCCATAGGCGGCACCGGCGTCGCCCTGCTGAACCTGGTGTTCGGCTCCGGCGGCACCTGGTTCGACCCCGTCCTGCCGCTGCTGGTGCTGGCGCTCATCGTCTGGTACGTCAGGGGCCAGTCCCTGACCCCGGCGGCCAGCGTAGTGCCGAGCCGGGAGTCATAACGGCGGCACGGCAACGCTGTGTGACCAGGGCCAGTCTGCTAGACTGGCCCTCTTTTTTTATTCATCTTGCAAAGGAGTGTTGGATGTCTGCTTCTTCCTGGTGGGACAAGTCCACCGGTTTTGCGCTGCTCACCATCTTGCTGTGGGCCTCGCTCGCAGCCCTTACCTCCCGGATCACCAGCGTCTCGCCCCTGGTGCTGGTAGGACTGGTGCTCTTCTTCTGCGGCGCGGGCACACTGCCGTTCTGGCGCCAGTGGCGGGCAAGGCCTGTCACCTGGCTGGTGACCATCACAGCCCTCTTGCTCTATCACCTGCTGCTGTTCATGAGCTTTCGCCACGCCCCCGTGCTGGAGGCGAACCTCATCAACTACCTCTGGCCCCTGTGCATCATCTTGTTCACCCCATTGCTGCTGCCGGGCCACCCCTTGCGCCTGCACCACCTGCTGGCCGGGGCCCTGGGCCTCGCCGGTTCGGTGCTGGTGATGGTGGACGGCAGTCTGCAACTGCAGCAGGCCCATCTGCCGGGCTACCTGCTGGCGCTCGGCGCCGCCATCGTCTGGGGCGCCTATTCAGTGCTCTCCCGCCGCCTGCCCCCCGCCCCCGCCGTGGTCACGGCGGCCGCCTGCCTGCCCGCGGGGCTCCTGGCCCTGCTGCTCGCCTGGGGGCTGGAGGGACCGCTGCCCCTCGCCCGGATCCCGCAGGGGGACTGGCTGCTCATCGCCGGACTGGCCCTCGGTCCCATGGGGGCCGCCTTCGTCACCTGGTATCTGGCGCTGCGGGACGGGGATCCGCGCCGCATCGGGGCGCTCGCCTACCTCACCCCCTTGCTGAGCACCCTGCTGCTGGTCTGGCTCAACGGTGAGCAGCTCACCCCGCGCCACCTGCTGGCGGGGGCCCTTATCATGGGCGGTGCCCTGCTCGGTTTGCTGGTGAAGACGCCCGGGAGCCGCAAAGCGGCGCAACCGCTGTCATAAAAACGCCATCTCCCCTGCTTAAGCTCACGCCCATTGCGTGCTTCAAGCAGGACTCAGATGTGAAAATTGCCCATTATGCCTCCCTCTCCTCCCTGGTACTGCTGCTGGTGGCCGGCGTTCAGGCCGCCGCCCTGTTTCACGGCTGGCAGCAGTTCAATCGGGCCGAACAGGCCCAGCGCCAGCAGGAGCGCCTGCAACAACAACTGAGCGGCCCCCTGCAGGGGGCCCTTCGCGACTACCTTGGCAGCGGCGATCCCCTGCGCCTGGCCGAGGCCCAGGGTGTGCGCCAGCAGGCGCTCGCGCTGCTGGCGCAGCTGGACGGGCAGCAAGCCGGTCCGCTGCACGCCCTGCTCGAGCAGATGGGGGCGCGCATCGAGGGGGACTATCTGGCGGCGGGCAAGCTCTCCGGCAACAGCCAGTGGCTGCTGCAAAACGCCGAGAACGAGCTGACCACCCAGGCCCGGGCCCTGCTGCGTTACGGCCTGCAGGGGGCAGATCAGGATCCGGCCAGCGCCGAGGCCTATCGCCAGGGGGCCGCCGACATACTGGCAACCCTGCCCGCCCTCGCCCACCAGCGTCAGAACTACATGGAGCAGGCCAGCGCCAAGCGCCTCGAAGGGCTGCAGTTCGAGCTCGCCGCCCTGCAAAAACAGGCGGACGCGCTGGCGGCCCTGCCGAGCCTGAATCTCTTCGAAGAGGCCGCCGCCGATGAGTTCACCCTGGGAGAGCCGGTGCGCAAGGAGCTGGGTGAGCAGCCCAAAGCCGAGCTGGTCTCCCTGCTCAAACGCTATCCCCAGGAGCTCGAGAACAGCAGCAAGGCGCTGCAACAGCAGCAGCTGGCGCGCCAGATGGTGCAGCAGGACATCACGCAGCTGCTGCAGGCCGGTGAGCAGCTGGGGGAGCGGCTCGCCGCCGCCCGCCAGACCATGAACCGGGAGCTCGCCACCATACTCGGCTCCCTGGCGCTCTGCCTGGTGGTGGTCGCCCTGCTGTTTGCCCTGGTGCAGCGCCGCTGGCTGGTCAGGCCCCTGCTGCGACTGCGGGCTGCCTTCCTGCAGCTCGATGCCACAGGTCAGGCCCAGTTGCTGGCAACGGGGCGCGAGCGCAACGAGCTGGCCGACATAGTCGCGAGCTACAACCGCCTGATCCAGCGCCTGCAGCAGGATCAGCAGCAGAAGGCGGGGCAGCTCTCCAGCGTCTCCTCCAGCCTGCAGGAGATGGTGGAGCAGGTGCAGGAGATCCATCACAGCACCCGCACCACAGAGCAGGCGGTGGATGAGAGCGACACCATGATGCAGGAGCTCAATCAGCTCGCCAGCGAGGTGCACCAGGTCGCCGCCGAGATAGCGGAGCACGCCCAGCACAACGAACACTCCATGAGCCAGAGCGAGCTGCTGGTGGGGGGCATGCTGGCGGCCACCGCCCAGACCGGCCTCGCCATCGACGAGAGCAGCGGCGCCCTGGCCCAGCTGACCCGCTCGGTGGAGGATGTGACCGCCATCGTCGATGTCATCGGCCACATCTCCCAGCAGACCAACCTGCTGGCGCTCAACGCCGCCATCGAGGCGGCCCGCGCCGGTGAGCAGGGACGCGGCTTCGCGGTCGTGGCCGACGAGGTGCGCCACCTCTCCGCCGACACCCAGCGCTCCCTCGGCCAGATCACCGAGATCCTGGCCAGCCTCACCCAGGCGGGGGATCAGCTCGCCACAGTGCTGACCCGCATCACGACAGAAGCCGCCGGGCAGCGCCAGCAGGCCGAGCAGTTGCGCCAGACCACCCAGACGGTGCGGGAGATGGCGCGCAGCACAGCCGTCATCGCCCTGCAGGGGGCCGACAACGCCAGGAGCCAGGAGCACAGGCTGGCCAGCTTCGCCGCCCTCATCGGCCGCATCAGCCAGCACGCCCGCCAGGGCAGCCGCCTTTCAGTGCAGGTGTCGGAGCACATCCACCACCAGGCCCAGCAGATCCCCCGGATCCTGAGCCAGGCCTGAGTCACCCGCCCCTCATCAGGCCCGGCGCCTCTGTTTGCGCCGGGCCAACCCCTTCATATGCCCTCATTCAAGTCCGCCCCCGCGCGGCCCTACCGGATGCGGTGACCCCTGCCGGGGAGTCGGCTCGACGCCGCCCGGCCAGAGGGCGCCGCACCGGCAGGTGCGGATATCTTTTTTTGTGACACAAAATTATATGTTGCCATCGGGTTAACAAAGAAAGTTCTGCTTCCGCGCCAAGATCCCCCCAGCTAAACGGAAAAAACCACCTGAAAACGCTCTCATTACCGACATGAGCGGGCTGAGAGTGCCCACACCAAGAATCATGATTCTTTGCACTCGGTCATATTTTTGAAACTTGGCGGGAACTTCCGGTTGATATTTCGCACCGCGAACGTACTCTTGGTGGTGTCAGATCGCCAAGGATCGAGACCTAAAAAATAATGACTGTAAAGATGCAGATTGCCCTTCAGTGATGCGCCAAGGCGTCCGGGCAAACGGGCACAACACAGAACAGTTTCTTTTTGCCCTGCGGGGTGTTGATTGCAATGCCAATACCGAGCGGCGGGCCTCTGCCTGACTGCCGGAAAAAAAAGCTAAGTCCATAAAATCAGGAGCAATAACAAATGGAAAAAGTGATCTTCAAGCGCGCCTCTTTGAGTGCCGCCGTGGTTGCGGCGCTGCTCGCCCCCGGCATGGCATCTGCGGCTCAAGACATGATGAGCCCGGAATATGGCAAGTCCTATGAAGCCTTCATCGACGAAGGCAAGCTGACAGGCGGCCTGTTCTACTTCCAGCGTGAGCGTGATCGCGTCCAGGCCGGTCCGGGTCAGGATGGCAAATACCACTCCAACCTGAGCCATGCCACCACCCAGGCAGCCCTGAACTACAACTCCGGTTATGCCTGGGGCATGGTCGGGCTGGATGTCGGCGGCTTTGGCGCCTATGACCTGGCCGTTGACGAGAGCAATGGCGTCAACGAAGAGAACGAATTCTCCTTCTGGGGCGACCAGTGGGGTTCAGGTGGTGACGGTGTTCCCGAGAATGGCTTCAGCCTCTCCACCGCAGCCCTGAAGCTCAAGTTCGGTGACTCTGTCACCGCCAAGGGTGGTTACACCCAGCTGTATGTACCCGGCATCATAGGCGTCAACTGGTCCTATCAACCCGGTACCTACCGTGGTGGCCAGATCGAGGGCAACTTCGGTGGCCTCTACCTGACCTACGCCATCGCCGATGAGTACAAGGCGCCCTGGTTCAAGAACACCGCCGGCTTCTCCAAGAGCAGCCCCTATGCCAGCGATCCCTTCACCGATGCGAACAAGATCGACTACATCCACGGTCTGGCAGCCCGTTACACCTTCGAGGACGGCACCGCCATCACAGGTGGCTTCGGTCAGGCCGAAGGCTACATGGACAGCTACCACTTCAAGCTGGCTCACAAGTTTGACGTGCTGGGTGGCCTGAACACCAGCTACCAGTTCTACGGTTCCGACACCGAGAACGAAGACTATGACGGTCTGGCATGGCAACAAGCCCTGACCGCAAGCTGGGCAGCCGGTCCCTACTCCTTCCGCCTGGAAGGTATGTACACCAAGGCCGAAGGGGATCTGGGCAACTACCTGCCCCGTCTGACCCGTGGCTACGGCAACTCCCAGGGTGCGAACGAGATCTGGTGGGATTCCCGCTCAGACTGGAACCACAACGAAGAGAAGGCTGTCTTCTTCGGTACCACTCGTACCCTGGATGATCTGGTCGGTGCTCCTGGCTGGGCCGCTGGTGTCTCCGGTGCCTACGGTTGGGATGCCAACAATGGCGACGGCACCCTGGAGCCGGGCAAAGAGTGGGCCGTCAACTTCGACGTCATGTACACGGTGCAGGATGGCAAGCTGAAGGGCACTCTGTTCAAGCTGCACTACACCGATTACAACAACGAGCAGGACGACAAGGGCAGCTGGTACTACCCGAACATGTTCAGCTCCGAGCATGACGTCAAGTTCCACATCATCATGCCGTTCACCATCATGTAATCAGGCATCTGTTCTGACCGAAAACCGGGCCACGTGGCCCGGTTTTGTTTTTGGTGGCGCTCGGGCTACCATGCCTACTTCGGCCCTGTGCTGGCCGCCAATCAGGATGATCTTCATGCCCCACCCCTTCGTGCTTATCACCGGCTGCTCCAGCGGCATCGGCCTCGCCGCCGCCAAAGCGCTCGGCGCCCACGGCTTCACCGTGATCGCCTCTGCCCGCAAGACCGAGAATGTCGCCCAGTTGCAACAGCAGGGTCTCTTGGCTGTGCAGCTGGATCTGGCGGACACCGCCAGCATAGAGCGGGGGGCGGCAGAGGCGCTGGCGCTGGCCGGGGGACGTCTGTACGGGCTCTTCAACAACGGCGCCTATGGCCAACCCGGCGCGCTGGAAGACTTGCCGACGGAGGCGCTCAAGGCGCAGTTCAACACCAATCTGTTTGGCTGGCACCATCTCATTCGTCAGGTGCTGCCGGCCATGCTGGCCGTGGGCGAGGGGCGGATAGTGCAGAACAGCTCAGTGCTTGGCCTGGTGGCCATGAAGTATCGCGGCGCCTACAACGCCAGCAAGTTCGCACTGGAAGGCTACACCGACACCCTGCGCCTCGAGCTCGAGGGCAGCGGCGTGCACATCAGCCTGATAGAGCCAGGCCCCATCGACACCCGGTTTCGCGCCAATGCCCGCGACGCCTTCGTGCGCCACATAGATCCGGCCCAGAGCCGCCATCAGGGCGCCTATCGCCAGACCCTGACCCGGCTGGAGAAAGAGGGCTCCACCAGCGGCTTCACCCTGCCGAGCGAGGCCTGCATACCGCCGCTGCTGCACGCGCTGCAGAGCAAGCGTCCCAAGCACCGCTACCCTGTCACCCTGCCCACCAGGCTGTTCAGCATACTGCGCCGCCTGTTGCCGAGCCGCTGGCTTGACCGGATCCTCGGCAAGTCGGTCTGATCCACGGCGGGGACTGATCCCCGCCCGAGCGCCAGCATCTGATCAATAGTGCTGGCCCTTGCTGTCGTACCGGGATTTGACCGTCTGGACAGCAACTGTTTCAGCAAGGCTCTCCACTCACGCTCAATAGTGCTGGCCGTTGCTGTAGTAGGCGCTCTTGACGATGGGCAGCACCTGCACCACCACATAGGTCTGCTCCCCCAGCACTGCCTTGAGGTGGTGGGTGATGAGGGCGGCGGCGGCATCCTGCAGCTCCTGCGGGCGCTCGAACCAGACCAGCTCCACGAAGGGGAAACCGGCCTCTCGCTCGCCATTTCTCACCTGGATGCTGTCGACGCACTCCAGGGTGACGAACTCCGGCTTGCCGCCAGTCAGGGCGCAGAGATCCGCCAGCAGGGGCGTGCTTATCTGCTGCAGGGTGTCGACAGAAACTGCCCGAAAGCGAAGGTGGGGCATGGGAAACCTCTTGGCTGTGACAAATGAGGACTTATCATAGAGCACTCATCCCGCTCACATAAGGTGCCTCATGAGATTCCATCGCACGCTGCTTCCCTTACTGCTTTGGCTGCTGCTGCCGCTGAACGCCTTTGCCGATCCGGCCTTCTATCGCATCAGCAAGGGCAACGAGCAGCACTGGTTGCTGGGTTCCATCCATGCGGGCAAGCCCTCCCTCTATCCCCTGCCAGATCCCGTCGAGCGCGCCTGGCAGCAGAGTCGCGCCCTGGTGATGGAGGTCGACATGACCCACATCAGCCAGGCGCAGTGGCAGGAGATGGGGGCCATCACCCGGCTGGTGGATGGCAAGACCCTCAAGGATCACCTGCCCATGGATCTCTACCGGCGCACCCTGATCGCCGCCGGCCAGAACGGCCTGACCGAGGCAATGCTGGCACCGCTGCGCCCCTGGTTTGCCGCCATCACCCTGACCCAGGCGGCGCTGGAGCGCACCGGCTATCGCGGTGAATTCGGGGTGGATCAGCACTTCGCCAAACGGGCAAACGACGGCGGCAAACCCATAGTCGGGCTGGAAACCCTGCTGGAGCAGCTCGGCTATCTGGCGAGCGTCGGTGACAACCAGACCCTGATGCTGGAGAGCACCCTGGATGAGCTGCCGGAGCTCGAGAAGGGGTTCACCGAGGTCATGGCGGCCTGGCAGAACGGGGATCAGGCCACCCTGATCAACCTGCTCAAAGAGGAGATGGCGCCGCCCAAGCTGCAAGCCTGGCTGGAGCAGACCCTGCTGGCGGAACGCAACCGCAACTGGGTCAAGAAGTGGCCCGGCCTGCCAAACGAGAGCTTTATCGTGGTAGGGGCCCTGCACCTTTACGGCGAGCAGGGCCTGCTCGCCCTGCTGGAGCAACAAGGCTGGCGCATCACACCGCTCACCGAACCCGCAGCGGCAAACTAAGGCCGCCAGACCGGCGCCCTGCCGCCGTGCGGGGCGCCGGGTGCGAGGCCGCTCACAGAATGGGTTGCCGATTAAATAACCACGAAGGGACTTGATCGAGATCATCTCATCCCACCCAAAGAGGTATCTATCATGCCTGTCATCGCGCAATGACAGGAGTGAACGAGATGGAATTCTGGATGAACCTGATGTTCGGCAACAGCGTGGGGCTGATGTCCATGCTGGTGATTATCGGCACCTTCCTGCTGATCAGCGTCTACGCGGTCTATTTCATCTACAAGGTGATGCACGCCGAGCCGCCGCGCGAGGAGCAATAAACCGGCGCGACACCAGGTGCGGGCCCCTGAGCCCGCCGCGCCCCGCCATTCTAAGCACAGGCCAGGCCCGCTATAATGCCCCCCTCATTCTCATGCGGGGAGCCTGCCGTGTCTCATGGCGACGAACTCTCACTGTTACTGCAGGAAGTGGCCGACGTGCGGCCGCTGCGCAGCGACCACATAACCCCCGGCGCGGGCAACAACCTGCCGACCGAGGCGCAACTCGCGCGCCGCCATGCCGCCACCGCCGAACGGCTCACCCTGGATCACCTCAGCATGGAGGCTGTCCCCATGCTGGACCCCCACGACATCGTCGGCTTCAAGCGCGACGGCGTGCAGGAGGGGGTCTACAAGAAGCTGCGGCTCGGCAAGTACGAGCTGCAAGGCTCCCTCGACCTGCACCACAAGACCATCAAGGAGGCGCGAACCGCCCTGGTGCAGTTAATTGCGGAGTGCGAGGTGCGGGACATCCGCTGCCTGCTGATCCTGCACGGCAAGGGGGAGCGCAGCACCCCGCGCGCCCTGCTCAAGAGCCATGTCAGCGCCTGGCTGCCGCAACTGCCCGCGGTGATGGCCATCCACAGCGCCGAGCGTCGCCACGGCGGCAGCGGCGCCCTCTATGTGCTGCTACGAAAGAGCGAGCGCAAGAAGACCGAGAACCGCGAACGTCACCAGAAGCGCCTCGGCTGACCGCCTGAGGGTGGCCCTCGCCCGCGGCAGAGTGCTAGCATCGGGCTGCCCCGATCATGCCAGGTACGGGGTGCATACCATCAGGGACGATAACAAGGACAATCCCATGTCATACCAGAAACTCGAACAACATCAGCAACAACTGCACCGCCTCTCCCACCTGTCCGCCATCTGCGGCTGGGATCAGGCCGCCATGATGCCGGAGGGGGGCAACGAGGCCCGCGCCGAGGCGATGGCGGAGCTCGGCGTGCTGATCCACGGCAAGCGCACCGCCCCCGAACTCGGCGACTGGATTGCCAAGGCCGAGAGCGAACCGCTGGACGCGATCCAGCGCGCCAACCTCGCGGAGATCAAGCGCCACTGGCAGGATGCGAGCCTGCTGCCAAGCGAGCTGGTGGAGGCGCTCTCCTTGGCCGGCAGCAAGTGCGAGCACGCCTGGCGCCGCCAGCGCAAGGAGAACGACTGGGCGGGCTTTGCCCCTAACCTCGAGGAGGTGGTGCGCCTGTCGCGGGAGGTGGCACGGCTTCGCGCCGAGGCGCTCGGGGTTCGCCCCTATGACGCTATGCTGGCGCTGTACGAGCCCGGCATGACGAGCGAGAGACTGGATCAGATCTTCGGCGATCTGACGAGCTGGCTGCCCGGCCTCATCCAGACCGTGAGCGAGCAGCAAAAACGCGACACCATTTTGATCCCGCAGGGCCCTTTCCCGATCGCGACCCAGCAGGCGCTCGGTCAGGAGGTGATGGGGCTGCTCGGCTTTGATTTTGCCCACGGCCGGCTCGATGTGAGCAGCCACCCGTTCTGCGGCGGCGTGCCGACGGACGTGCGCATCACCACGCGCTACAACGAGGACGAATTCGTCTCCAGCCTGATGGGCATAGTCCACGAGACGGGCCACGCACGCTACGAGCAGGGCTTGCCGCGCCATCTGCTCGGTCAGCCGGTCGCCGAGGCGCGCTCCATGGGCATTCACGAGAGCCAGAGCCTGTTCTGCGAGATGCAGCTCGGCCATGCACCCGCGTTCCTTTCGCAGATAGCGCCGCGCATCCGCGCGCACTTCGGCGAGCAGGCCGCACTCGCACCGGCGAACCTCGAGAAGCTGTACAACAGGGTCGAGCCCGGTTTCATCCGCGTCGATGCGGACGAGGTGACCTACCCGGCGCACGTCATCTTGCGCTACGAGCTGGAGCGCGATCTCATCGAGGGGCGCATCGAGGTTGCGGACATCCCCGCGCTGTGGGATGCGAAGATGCAGCAGTGGCTCGGCCTGTCCACCCAAGGCAACTACCAGAATGGCTGCATGCAGGACATTCACTGGACGGACGGCTCGTTTGGCTACTTCCCGAGTTACACGCTCGGCGCCATGTACGCGGCGCAGCTGCGCTTCGCGCTGGAGCGAGAGCTCGGCGACATGGGCCAGCTCATCGAAGCGGGTCGCCTGCCGGAGATCTTTGGCTGGCTCGGCCGCCACATCTGGTCCCAGGGCAGCCTGCACGGCACGGACGAGCTCATTCGCCGCGCGACCGGCGAGGCGCTCAATCCGCAGTGGCTGCGCAAGCACCTGGAACAACGCTACCTGAAATAGGCGTCTTCCCCGGGGCGCGGCCCAGCGCTGCGCCCTCTCATCCCCTCCCCGAGCGCCCGACTTTTTTTGCTATCCCTGTCCGTTTTTGGCTAGTCACTCCCCTTGCACCCGCTTAGTCTCTTGGACATGCACACCCTCAGCCGAGTCAAGTCATGAACACAGCGCCCCCCGTCTCATCGCCCCAGGACGAGATCATCCCAGGCCTCACCCGCGAGCAGTGCCATGCCGCGCGGCTCGCGCGAGACGCTCGTTTCGACGGCCGCTTCTTCACCGGGGTGCTGTCCACCGGCATCTATTGCCGCCCCATCTGCCCTGCGCGGGCGCCGCACGAGCACAACGTGCAATATTTTCGCTTCGCGGCGGCGGCGGAGCAGCACGGGCTGCGCCCCTGCCTGCGCTGTCGCCCCGAGCTGGCACCGTCCCAGAGCGGGGATCTGCCGCCCCTGGTCGCCCAGGTGCTGGCACGCATAGAGCGCGGTGAACTCGGGGAAAGCAGCCTGGGTGCGCTCGCGGCGCAGGCCGGGATCACTGAGCGCACGCTGCGGCGCCAGTTCGAGCAACACCTCGGCGCCTCGCCAAAGCAGGTGGAGCAGACGCGCCGCCTGCTGCTCGCGAAGCGGCTGCTGACGGAGACGCATCTGCCCATCACGGACGTCGCGTTCGCGTCAGGCTTTGCGAGCATTCGCCGCTTCAACGACGCCTGGCAACAGGCCTACGGGCTGACGCCGGGGGCCTTGCGCAAACGGGAGGGCGGTGCGCCAGCCGAGACGCCGCAGACGAGCCTGCAACTGCACCTGCAATATCGCCCGCCATTCGATGCCCGGGCCATGCTCGCGTTCTACCGGCTGCGCGCTATTCCGGGGCTGGAACGGGTGGATGAGCACGGTTACGAGCGCCGCCACAGGGTCGGCGAGCAGGAGGGGCTAGTGCGCATCGAGCCCCTCGAAGGGGACAGGTTCAGGCTGACGGTGCAGGATCTGCCGCCGAGTGCACTGCCGGACATACTGTATCGCGTGCGCCGCATGTGGGATCTGGACGCGGACATGGGGCGCATCGGCGAGCTGCTGGGGCAGGATCCGCTGCTGGCGCGGATACAGGGGCGCTGGCCCGGGGTGCGGCTGCCGGGGGGCTGGGACGAATACGAGGTGATGTTGCGCGCCATCGTCGGCCAGCAGGTGTCGGTCAAGGGCGCCATCACCATCATGGGGCGCCTGGTGGCGCGCACCCAGGCGCAGTTCGGGGTGGCACAGTTGCCCACGCCTGCCCAGCTGTGCGAGCTGGATCTCGACGGCATCGGCATGCCGGGCAGTCGCATCCGCACGCTGCAGGGGCTGGCCGCGGCGCTCGCGAGCGGCGCCCTCACCCTGGGCAGCGCGAGTGACGAGCAACTGCTCGCGCTGCCGGGCATAGGTCCCTGGACGGTTGCGTACTGGCGGCTGCGCTGCGGGCTGGACACGGACGCCTTCCCCGCCTCGGATCTCGTACTGCAAAAGGCGCTCGGCGGCGGCACCAAGCTGCCCGTAAAAGAGGTGGAGGCGCGAAGTGCCTCCTGGCAGCCGTGGCGCGCCTACGCCGCGAGCTGGCTGTGGCACGCCATGAGCGAGCAGCCCGCGCTGCTGACAGATCCGGCCCGGGAGCACCCAGACAACGACCCCAAGGAGACAACCCCATGATCCGCTACGATATTATGCCCACCCGCTGCGGCGATCTGCTGGTCGCCATCGATGAGCGCGGTCTGGTGCACGTGGACTTCGTGGCAGGGCTGCGGCCACTGCCCGACATGAGCGACTGGCAGCACGACGGCGAGGCGCTCGCCCCCTTCCTTGCCGAGTTTCGAGACTACTTCGCGGGGCGGTTGCAACGATTCACCCTGCCGCTCGCGGCGCGGGGCACGGCGTTTCAGCAAGCGGTGTGGCAGGCGCTGTGCGACATCCCCTATGGCGAGACCCGCAGCTACGGCGACATAGCCCGCGCCATCGGCAAGCCGAGTGCGAGCCGCGCCGTCGGGGCTGCGAACGGTCGCAACCCGCTGTCGATCATAGTGCCCTGCCATAGGGTGATAGGCCAAAGCGGCAGCCTGACCGGCTATGCGGGGGGCCTGCCCATCAAGCAGGCATTGCTGAAACTCGAGGGCATCACCACCTAAAGCGCCGCATCGGCCAGGCACCGCGGTCAAGCTGCCCGGACTCTATGCTTGGAGAGGCGAGACCCTGACGGCCTCGCCCCATTGAACGGGTTGTTCAACTCGCAAAGGAGAGAGCAGATGAAATTCATGTATGCCGTCGTCCTCTCGCTATCGGCTCTGCTGCTGGTCACCGTCCCCGCCCGGGCCGAGTCGACCCTGGTGATGACCAAGGCCGATCTCAAGTGGAAGGACATGGGCAACGGCATCGCCGCCGCACCGGTCTCCGGTGACATGGCCAAGGGGGAGAGCAGGTTCTTCCTGAAATACCCGGCGGGGCTGGTGACGCCGAATCATCATCACGACGCGGATCACTATGTGACTCTGGTGTCGGGTGCCGTCACCCTGACGGTCGCAGGCAAGGAGTACCCCCTCAGCCCCGGCGATTACTTCGCCCTGACCGACAAGCAGCCCCATGTGGCCAAGGTGGAAGGCAGCGAGGAGGCGGTCTTCTTTATCCAGGCCGATGGCCCCTGGAACGTGGTGATGGAGAAATAAGCGGTGTGATCCCGGGCGGGGCCCCGTGGCCCCGCTTCAGGAGAAAGGACGACCCAGCCGGCTCAAACCTGGCCCCCTGGTCAGCATGGCCGCCGGGAGAAGGTCAAGGGCCTGAGGAGACTCGGTTGGCAGACATGGCCCCAGAGGGAGCCGGCAGCCCTAGCGCCCCTTGCTCAGGGCAGTTTTCAGGGCAGGATTGAAGACCCGCTCGATGGAGGCGGGATTGGCCGCCAGCTTGGCCGCCGGGCGGCGCGGGCGCCTGACCAGCTCGCCACCGCAGTTGGGGCAGGTCAGGTGCAGATACTGATCGTTGCACTGAGCGCAGAAGGTGCACTCGAAGGAGCAGATATAGGCGACCGCAGTGTCGGCGGGCAGATCCTGGTCACAGCATTCACAGTTGGGTCTGAGCTCAAGCATGGGCAAGATCCTGGAAGATAAGGGGAAATAGGAAAGGGCGCGGCTCAGTCGACGATAAAGAGCCGGGCGCCCTGTTCTGTGTAGGATCTATGGGGCTCGGCGTTGTCGGCCACCTGATAGCTCATGCCCGAGGTCAGGGTGAAGACGCGGCCATCCTGCAGCTCGGTGTGCAGCTCCCCCTCGAGGCAGAGCAGCACGTGGCCCTTGCTGCACCAGTGATCCGCCAGGTAGCCGGGGGAATACTCCACCATCCGCACCCGAAGATCCCCAAACTGCTGGGTGTGCCAGCGGGCGACGCCGCGTTCACCCTTGTGCTCGGTCGGCGCTATGTCGGCCCAGCGGGTCGTGCAAAATGGCAACTCATTGATGTTCATGACAGATCCTTTGTCAGCAGAAGAAGGCTTGGGGAAGGCTGCTCACCACGGGATATCCGTGACAAGGCAGCACTCCCATACTGCCATCAAATCTGCTCCCGCCCTATGCCCACACGGGCAGCCATCACCCCTTGAGGCTGCCCATCACCTGCATCTCGCAGCGATGGCAGTCAAAGCGCAGACGGAAACTGTCTTTACCCATCTTCAATTCCAGCGGCTCGGCCTTGAGGCCGGGCACCTCTTTCGGGCAGAGGTGCTGGCTGTAGCGGATGCAGTGCTTGGTGATCATCAGCACCACCTCCCCCTGCTCCTTGTTTGCCTCATAGGCGGGGGCTATGCGCCCCACCCCGTGCTCGCGGAAGAACTGCTCGGCCGCACTGTTCAGCACGTTGCCGAGGTAGGAGAGCCGGTGCTGGGGATAGGTGGCGTCGCGCAGAGGGATGCGCCGCTCGGGTCGCCGGTAGGCGACCAGACGGGCCGCCTCCAGGGCGGCTATGCCGTCCCGGCGCAGGCCGTTGAGCATGGATGCGGCAATGAACAGGGGAGAAGTGAATGCCAACTCAATCTGGCGTGCCACAAACAGGGTGTTACCCAGTTTGCCAAGCTGGTCGCGCGCCTGTTGCAGCGCCCGCGCCGGGTTGTCGGCCTGCTGCCTGTCGCAGGGGAGCGTGACGGAGGCGCCGATGCCCTGCTCGTCGGTGAGCACGAGCCGGACGCCTTGGTCGCACTCAGAGAGCCGCATATCGACCCGGATCCGGCGATCCGCGCTCGGCTTCTCCAGCAACTTGCTGAATGCCTGATCATGGTTGCGGAAGATCTCGGTGCCCACCTTCAGACCCGGCATCCGATCCGACAGCAGTAACTGCTTACCTTCCACCTTGTTGAGGCGCATCCCCACCAGCTCGCCCCCCGGCTTGAAGAAGCCGAGGCCGTCGCCGTTGTTGAGGCTCACGGGTTTGCCGTCGATCTCGATGCCATCGCGGGTCACCCTGCTGACGCGGCCCAGCGGTTCACCCACGTATTTCGGGCTCCTGGTGGAGTCTATCCCCGGCTGGCGGCCATGGAGGAAGTAGTCGGTACTGCCCCGGTTGAAGCTCTTTTTGGGATCCGGTGTGAAACCGTAGCTGCAGCGACCGGCCGAGGAGGCCACCAGATCGGGGCGGCGCTCGAGAATGGCGTCCAGCTTCTGGCGATACCAGGCGGTGACGTTCTTGACGTAGTCCAGCCCCTTGAGGCGCCCCTCAATCTTGAAGGAGCGGATGCCCGCGGCGATCAGCGCCTCCAGGTTCGCGCTCTGATCCATGTCTTTCAAGGAGAGCAGGTGGCTGTTCTCCACCAGCACCTCCCCCCCTGGGGTCTGCAGGGAGCAGGGCAGCCGGCAGAGCTGGGCGCACTCGCCGCGGTTCGCGCTGCGGCCGGTGCGGGCGTGGCTGATGTTGCACTGGCCGCTGTAGGAGACGCAGAGGGCCCCGTGGATAAAGAACTCCAGCTGCACCTGGGTCTGGGCACTGATGGCACGGATCTGCTCGAGCGAGAGTTCGCGCGCCAGCACTACCTGGGAGAAGCCCACATCCTGCAGGAACTTCACCTTTTCCGGCGTACGGTTGTCGGTCTGGGTGCTGGCATGGAGCGCTATGGGAGGCAGATCCAGGGCCAGCAGCCCCATGTCCTGCACTATGAGCGCATCGGCCCCGGCCTCGTAGATCTGGTGGGTCAGGCGCCGGGCCTGCTCCAGCTCGTGGTCGTGCAGCAAGGTGTTGAAGGCAACGAACACCTGGGCGCCGAAGCGGTGGGCGTGGCGCGCCAGCGCTTCGATATCGTCGAGGGAGTTGCCTGCCGCGCTGCGGGCACCGAAGGCGGGGCCGCCCATGTAGACGGCATCGGCACCATGGTTGATGGCTTCGATGCCATAGGCGAGGTTCTTGGCCGGAGCCAGCAGCTCGAGGCGGTTAGTCTGGGTATGATCCTGCATGGGTCTGGTCTGAAGGCGGACGAGAAATGCCCGTCACTCTAGCGAGCCCCGGCGCCCCCCGCCTTGATCCCGCTTAAGATCACCGCAGAATGCAGGATTGGACAGGTCGACATCCCTAAGCAGGAGATGCGGCTTTCGCCGGGCCGAGACAAGCCTATGTGGTCGCCCCTCATCCCCAACCCTTCTCCCGCAAGGGGAGAAGGGAGCAGAGAGATTGTGCTGGCGACACCGGCACCAGACGCAGGTCTAGATCACCACCTTGAGCGCCAATCCCAGTAGCACCAGGCCGCTGATTTTATCGATCACGAAGGACTTGGCCTTGAGCCAGGCCAGCACAGGCCCCCGGGAGAGCACCAGGGCCACCAGCACGTACCAGAGCGCGTCTATGCCGCCAGCGGTCAGCATCATTATGCTTCCCTCGCGCCAGCCGGTATCGGCGTGCACGAACTGGCTGAACAGGGCGATGAAGAAGATGGCGAGCTGGGGGTTCAAGAAGGCCACCATAAAGCCTTCAAACGCCCCCTGACGGCCACGGACAGCGTGCACCGTCTCGTCGGCAGCGTCGCCACTGGCGGGCTTGGCCAGCAGCGCCTTGATCCCGAGCCAGGCGAGGAAGGCGGCACCGCCGTAGCGGATCAGATCAAACAGCAACGGGGTCTGGGTGATCAGCACAGAGAGACCCAGAGCCGTGATGAGGGCGTAGATCCCCACCCCCAGGCCGTGGCCGAGCGCCGTGGCCACCCCGTGGCCCTGCCCCCCCTGCACCGTATTGCGGATGATCAGCGCCAGGCTGGGCCCCGGGCTGATGGCCCCCATCACGCAAATGGCGGCGAGCGCCAGCCAACTCGTCATTTCCATACCCTTTCCTTCTCTCAAGCCGAATGTATCTCACTGTGATCAGGGTAGGAGGCGACCAGCTATGCCAGAAGTGAAAGTTATGAATAGAGTCCATAGCCAACGGCTATAGTCTGGCATAACCGACTACCCCTGGCTGAGGTGGTCTGCCTTCAGATCAAGCTGTTTGCGGCTCTCCCCCAGGGTGCGCTGCAGGTGATCCCGCAGGAAGGGGTAGGCCAGCTCGCGAAACCAGCGGTGGGCCGGATCCAGGTGGTGGCGCTGGTGCCACAGCAGATGATACTGCTGCACCCGGGTGGCGAAGGGCAGATCGCAAAAACTCAGGGCGTGCTCCCGGGACAGCTGCCAGGCGATGTGGGCCGGGGTGGTCATCAGGCAGTCGGTGCGCAGCAGCACCTCTACCGCCGCCTGGAAGAAGGGCACCCGGGCGAACCAGCGGCGGGAAAGCCCCAGGGGCGCCAGCACCTGCTCCACCGGGCTGTCCTTGTCGCCACCACCGCTCACCTGCAGATGGGGCCAGGCGAGGTAGTCATCCAGGCTGGGCGCCGTGCCCGAAAGCGGGTGGTGGCGCCCCATCAGCATCACCAGCCTGTCCTCCCCCTGGTGCAGCCCCCGGATCTGATCCGGCACCAGATCCGTGATGGTG
Organism: Aeromonas sp. R4-3; assembly: GCF_040908275.1. Taxonomy (NCBI): domain Bacteria; kingdom Pseudomonadati; phylum Pseudomonadota; class Gammaproteobacteria; order Aeromonadales; family Aeromonadaceae; genus Aeromonas; species Aeromonas sp. R4-3. Next base: position 2,164 of record NZ_JBFODK010000057.1, on the reverse strand, counting down.
GAGACCAGATCCAGCTCGGACTGCCACAGCTGCGGCAGCTGGCGCTTGTCCCACAGACTGTATTCCAGCGCCGCCAGGGGGGCGGCTCTGGCCAGGGCCGCGCAGATGTCGGGCAGTATGTGCTGGGCCACGTAGTCGGAGGAGGCGAGCCGGAACACCCGCTCGCAGCGCTCTGGCGCGAACTCGGGCGCCGCATAGAGCCGCTCCAGGGCTCCGAGGGAATCGGCAAGCGCCGCCGCCAGGCTCTCGGCCCGCGGGGTCAGCAGCCAGCGTTGCCCCTCCCGCACCAGCAACTCGTCACCAAACTCGCTGCGAAGCTGGCCGAGCTGCTTGCTAATGGAGGGCTGGCTCAGGTGCAGCAGCTCCGCCGCCCGGCTGATGTTGCGGGTCTCCAGCAACACCTTGAGGGTGGGCAACAGGTTGAGATTCGCTTTGTGCACTGACAACACCTCGGGAAGGGAGAGCCTGGGTCGGGCTCTCATCTTAAGACATGGAGAAGCGGGAATTTAAGCAAAATCACCACCTTGTTCCCCCTGCGCCCCCTTGCGCTCCCCTCCCCGCAGGATGACACTGGAAAGCCTGTACGACATAATTGCGCACTTTTCCGCCCGCGGGCGATCTACAACAAGAAGCGATAACAAGATGAAATACGCCAATATCACCGGCTGGGGCAAATGCCTGCCCCCCGCAGTGCTGACCAACGATGACCTCAGCACCATCATGGATACCTCGGATGAGTGGATCTATCCGCGTACCGGCATCAAGGCCCGTCGGGTCTCCCACGTCAGCACCCAGGCGCTCGCCACCCTGGCCGCCCGCCGCGCCCTGGCCTGCGCCGGTCTGGACGCCGGTGAACTCGATGGCATCATACTGGCCACCGCCACCCCGGGCACGCTAGTTCCCAATGGAGCCTCTGCCGTGCAGCAGGCCCTGGGCGCCCACAAGGCGGCGGTGTTCGACCTCAATGCCGCCTGTACCGGCTTCGTCTATGCGCTCTCGGTCGCCACCTCCCTGGTGCAGACCGGCATGATGCAGAAGGTGCTGGTGATAGGTGCCGAGCGTCTCATCCAGCTGCTGGACTGGGCCAAGCGCGACACTGCCGTGCTGTTTGGCGACGGTGCCGGCGCCGTGGTGATAGAGGCGAGCGAACAGAAGAGCGGCCTGATTGCCAGCAAGCTCGGCTGTGACAGCGAGGCACGGGAGATACTGCACGTGCCGAACTTCGGGACGGATCGGGTGCGTTTCGCCGACATCGACGGTCTGTTCACCTTCAACTTCGAGGGGCAGGAGATCTTCAAGCGCGCCGTGCGCGGCATGGGCGAGGCCACAGGTGCCGTGCTGACCCAGGCCGGCATAGCCCCCGAGCAAGTCGACCTCATAGTCCCCCACCAGGCCAACGTGCGCATCATAGAGACCCTGGCCAAGCGGATGAACGCCCCCATGGAGAAGGTGATGGTCAACATAGAGCAGTACGGCAACACCTCCGCTGCCACTGTGCCCATCGCCCTGTGCGAGGCGCTGGAGCAGGGCCGGGTCAAGCCGGGCAGCTATCTGCTGACCGCCGCCTTCGGGGCCGGTCTGACCTGGGGCGCCGCCCTCATCAAATGGGGCCCTCGCGTCACCCCGCTCGGCCAATGCGACGAGGAGTTGCCCCCCTGCGAGCAGAGCGCCCTCGAGCTCATCGCCCACGCGGTTCAGGGCTGCCAGCAGGCGCGCACCTCAGACGCCTGAGCCTCGCCACTGCCACCCTTTCCCGCATAAAAAAGAGGAGCCCATCGTGGCTCCTCTGTCCATGCCCTCCCTGCCGCCCCCCCAGGACATCGACATAAAAGTCATTGAAAAGCGTGAATTTTGAGCGAAACATATCAAAAAATAACCAGTTGACACTTTTTTGTCGTCAGAATGCGGCCAAGGGGTTCACAACCTTGCCGGATCTGGTAGTATGCGGCCTCGCACTTGGGGAGGGGTTCCCGAGCGGCCAAAGGGATCAGACTGTAAATCTGACGGCTCTGCCTTCGAAGGTTCGAATCCTTCTCCCTCCACCATTCAAGTGCGAACAATCAGGAAAATACCCCGTGGAGGGGTTCCCGAGCGGCCAAAGGGATCAGACTGTAAATCTGACGGCTCTGCCTTCGAAGGTTCGAATCCTTCTCCCTCCACCATC
>NZ_JBFODK010000056.1:0-71238 GCF_040908275.1 Aeromonas sp. R4-3 | reverse complement strand
GATGGCGCCGCCCCCTGGCGGCGCCATCCTCTTATTTGATCACCAGATCGGTCAGCGGCACGGCGCAGCAGGTGAGGATCTTGCCCGCGGCCCGCTCGGCGGCTGTGATGGCCGGGGCGTCCGGGTGATCCACCTCCCCTTCGAGCAGGGTCTGCTTGCAACTGCCGCAGATGCCGGCGCGGCAGCTCCAGGGCAGTTCAACCCCCTGCTTGTGGGCCTGATCCAGTATGGTGCCCTGGTTGTTGCCAGCGAAGGTCTGCTCGCCGATGCGCAGCTGCACCGCCTTGTGGGGACGGGCCACCGAGAGGATGGCCCCGCCAAAGCTCTCCTGCCGGATGCGCTCGGCAGCGACCCCTTGCTCCTGCAGCAGCTTGACCGCCTCGCTCATAAAGCCGTGGGGGCCGCACAGGAAGATCTCCCGCGCCAGCAGATCCCTGACCTGCGCGAGGTGCCCCTTGCCAAGGCGACCGCTCATGCCCTGCCAGTGCGCATCGGGCTGGCTCAGGATCAGGGTCAGCTGCATGCCGGACTGACTCATGGCGTGCAGCTCGGCGGCGGCCGGAATGTCGGCCTCACTGCGGCACAGATGCATAAAGTGCACGTCGCCGAGTTCGTGTCTGAGATGCAGGGTGCGGGCTATCGACAGCATGGGGGTGACGCCTGAGCCCGCCGAGAGCAGCAGCAGCTTGCGCTCGGTGCCGAGGTGAAACTCCCCGGCCGGGGGGGCGGCCAGCAGGTGGTCGCCCACGCTCAGCTCATGGTGCATCCAGGGGGAGATACGGCCATCGGCCAGCTTCTTGACGCTGATGCTGTAACGCTCGGGCCTCTCCGGGGTGGAGCTCAGGGTGTAGCGGCGCTGTTGCCTCTCCCCCTTGATGTCGAGGCTGATGGGCAGGTGCTGGCCCGGCAGATAGTCGGGCAGGGGCTCGCCGTCGGCGGCCTCGAACCAGAAGGTTTCCAGATCCCGGGCCAGGGGCTCGCGGGCGACGCAGACCAGCTCCCGCTTCTTCGGCGCCGCATTGGGGTAGACGGGGGGGCGGGTGCTCTCCAGCACCTCGATCTCGCTGCCCGCCTCAATCCAGCCCTCGTTCAGCGCCACCAGATTCTGGCCGAAATAGACATCTCCATCCTCGCCACGGCGGTAACGGGTGAGGGTGGCGAGCGGCTCTTTCAGGGCGTTGAAGCGATCCGTGCCTGCCTCCACAGTGGTCATGATGCAGCGGCTGCAGGGCTTGGCCACCAGAAACTCCACCTCGCCGATGCGGATCCGCTTCCAGCCATCCTCCTCGAAGGGGCGGGTGCCGCTCGCCACCAGGTTGGTCCTAAACTGGCTCATCTGATGCAGGGCATCGGATCTCAGGTTGAGGTCATCCAGCGAACTCTGGCTGATCAGCAGCAGGGGATAGCCGTCGGCAAAGCTGACCCGGGTACCGGTTTTCTCCCGAAAACGGTCAGAGGTTTCGCCGAGCCAGAGCAGGCGAACCGGCTCACCCGCCACCTGGCTCAGCCACTCATCGGCCTGGGCCTGGGTGTGCAGGGCATGGAAGCTGTCGCCCCAGACCCCGGTGGCCTGGGGGGCGCGGCTGAAGTCGGCTTCCTGCAACCTGAGCTGCGCCATTCCCGGGTAACGCAGTTGCAGGCCGCCCTCCACCGGGGTGGCCGTCACCAGTTGCAACTGGGGATGGGTGCGGGCCGTGATGAAGCTGCCGTCCGGCTTGACCACCATGTAGCGGCGATCCCCCAGCAGCCCCTCCTCGGTCACCCAGGCACGGGTTAGCGGCATGCCCGCCGTCGATTTGATGGGGTAGAGATGTATGCTGGCGAGGCTGGGCATGTCAGGGTCCTTGTGCTGTGGCGATTCCAGTGAAGAGGGCAAGATAACGATTCCTGCCCCGTGCGGCAATCCTCTCTTGCCCCCCATCATGGGGGGCCGGCGAGGAGGCTCCTGACCGGTGCCCGCCAGCGGCGCCATGTGATCGGGGTCGTATCCCGGGGGAAACTCCTCATAAAGTGCAACATTTATTGATCCTGATCCCCAGGCGCGTACAAAAAACGGCCCATCATCGAGCCAGCTTCCAGTTTCTGACGCTTTCGCTTCTTCCCTCTCCGGCCACCGTCTGCCCTGGCAACACGGTATCAAGTGCATTCGGATGGGGCCTGTTACCCAACAAAGAAGAAAGCAATGTATGAGCAAACAACTGGATATGACCCCACAGCCGGATCTCTCCCAGAAGACGGGAACGGGCCCGGTCTGCACCCGGCTGCCCGTCTGGCAGCCGGCCCTGCCACCCTGCAATCACGCCTGTCCGGCCGGCGAGAATATCCAGGCCTGGCTTGCCCTGGCCGAAGCGGGCCGCTTCGAGGCGGCCTGGCAGACGCTTGTCGAAGAGAACCCACTGCCCGCCGTCCATGGCCGGGTCTGCTATCACCCCTGCGAGAGCGCCTGCAACCGCGCCCAGGTGGACGATGCCGTCTCCATTCATGCCATCGAGCGTTTCCTCGGCGACGAGGCGCTGGCCAAGGGCTGGCTGCCTGCAACCCCGGCGCCCGCCAGCGGCAAGAAGGTGCTGGTGATAGGCGCCGGGCCCTCCGGTCTGTCCTGCGCCTGGCATCTCAATCGGCTCGGCCATCGGGTGGAGATCCGTGAGGCGGGGCCGCTCGCCGGCGGCATGCTGCGCTTCGGTATTCCCGCTTACCGTCTGCCCCGCGATGTGCTGGACAGGGAGGTGGCCCGCATCCTGGCCGCCGGAGTGACGCTGACCCTCAACCACAAGGTGGAGGATGTGCTGCGCGAGCGCGACCAGGGGGGCTTTGACGCCGTCTTTATGGCCATAGGCGCCCATCTGGCCAAGCGGGTCGATATTCCGGCCCGGGAGGCGGGCAAGATCCTCGATGCGGTGAGTTTCCTCGAGCAGGCGAGTCTGGCCGAAGAGCAGGGCTTGCCGCCCCCCAAACTGGGACGGCGGGTGGCTATCTACGGCGGCGGCAATACCGCCATGGACGCGGCTCGCACCGCCCGCCGCCTTGGTGTTGAAGAGGCGATGATCATCTACCGCCGCGACCGGGACCATATGCCGGCCCACGCCTTCGAAGCCCTTGAGGCCGAGGAGGAGGGGATCAAGATCAACTGGCTGCGCAGCATTCGCCAGCTCGACAACACCCATATCGAAGTGGAGGTGATGGCGCTAGATGCTGAGGGCAAGCCGGTGCCCACCGGCAAGTTTGAAACACTCGAAGCAGACTCCCTCATTCTGGCGCTCGGTCAGGAGGTGGACTTGAGCGTGCTGGAGAGCATTCCCGGTGTGCGGGTCAACAAGGAGGGGGTGGTGCAGGTGGCGGGCAACCTGATGACGGATGTGCCGGGTCTGTTTGCGGGTGGCGACATGGTGCCCTCCGAGCGCACCGTCACCATAGCCACCGGTCACGGCAAGAAGGCGGCGCGCCACATGGATGCCTGGCTGCGCGGTCGCCACTACCACAAACCGCTCTCCTACCCGCTGGTTGGGCCCGAGCAGCTGCAGCTCTGGTTCCAGACCCATGCGCCCGCCAGCAGTCAGCCGGTCAAACCGGCGTGGGCGCGGGACGACTTTGGCGAGATCATCAGCGGGCTGGATGAGGTGGCCGCCCGTTACGAGGCGGCGCGCTGCTACTCCTGCGGCAACTGCTTCGAGTGCGACGGCTGCTATGGCAGTTGCCCCGAGCAGGCCATCGCCAAGCTGGGGCCGGGCAAGGGCTATCGGGTGGATGCGGATCGTTGCACCGGCTGCGGTGCCTGCCACGACCAGTGCCCCTGCCACGCCATAGCGCTGCGCCAACCGGAGGAGTCCCAATGAAACATGAACTGATCATGGTCGATGGCAACGAAGCCGCGGCCCGGGTGGCGTACCAGCTGAGCGAAGTGTGCGCCATCTACCCCATCACCCCGAGCTCGACCATGGCCGAACTGGCCGATGCCTGGGCGGCGGAGGGACAGACCAACCTCTGGGGCAACATCCCCACTGTGGTGGAGATGCAGAGTGAAGGGGGGGCGGCCGGGACTGTACACGGTGCCCTGCAGGCGGGGGCGCTTGCCACCACCTTCACTGCCAGTCAGGGGCTGATGTTGATGCTGCCCAACATGTACAAGATCGCCGGTGAATTGACCGCTGCCGTGTTCCATGTGGCGGCCCGCTCGCTGGCGGCGCAGGGGCTCTCTATCTTTGGCGACCATCAGGATGTGATGGCGGCGCGCAGCACCGGCTTTGCCATGCTCGCCTCCGGCTCTGTGCAGGAGGCGCAGGACTTGGCCTTGGTTGCCCACAGCGTCACCCTGCAGTGCCGGGTGCCCTTCATCCACTTCTTCGACGGCTTCCGTACCTCCCACGAGGTGAACAAGATCACGGCCCTGCATAGAGACGAGATCCGTGCCCTTGTCGACAACGACTGGGTGCGGGCCCACCGCGCCCGGGCCCTCAACCCGGATCACCCTGTGATGCGCGGCACCGCCCAGAACCCGGACACCTATTTCCAGTCCCGCGAGAGCGTCAACCTCTTCTACGAAGCGGTGCCGGCGCGGGTGCAGCAGTGCATGGACAAGCTGGGATCCCTCACCGGCCGCCACTATCGGCTGGTGGAGTATCACGGCGCAACCGATGCCACCGACGTCATAGTGCTGATGGGCTCGGGGGCGGCCACCGCCCGCACCACGGTCGACTGGCTCAACCGGCAAGATCGCAAGACAGGGGTGCTGGTGGTGCGCCTCTATCGTCCCTTCCCGGTACAGGCGCTGCTGGATGCCCTGCCCGCCAGCGTGCGGCGCATGGCGGTGCTGGATCGCACCAAGGAGCCGGGGGCGGGCGGCGAGCCGCTGCTACTGGATGTGCAGAGCGCGCTGATCGACGGCTTGCAGCGCGGCCTTATCAAGCGGCTGCCCTGGCTCAGTGGCGGTCGCTACGGTCTCTCTTCCAAGGAGTTCACCCCCGCCATGTGCGCCGCCGTGTTCGAGGAGCTGGCATCCGATGCGCCGCGCCCGCGTTTCACCGTGGGGATTGTCGATGATGTCTCGGGCCTCAGTCTGGCCTGGCACCCCATCGGCGATCTGGAGCCCGCCAGCCGGGTGCGGGCCCTGTTTTTTGGCCTTGGCGCAGACGGCACGGTCGGCGCCAACAAGAACAGCATCAAGATCATCGGCGAGCTGGAGGGGTTCCACGCCCAGGGCTACTTCGTCTACGACTCCAAGAAGTCGGGCTCGCGCACCGTCTCCCACCTGCGCTTTGGCCCCGAGCCCATAGACGCGCCCTGGCTTATCGAGCAGGCGAGCTTTATCGGCTGCCACCAGTGGGGCTTTGTCGAATCGGTCGATCTGCTGGAGCACGCCGCCCAAGGGGCGACCCTGCTGCTCAATGCCCCCTGTGAGGCAAGCCAAGTCTGGGCCCAACTGCCCGAGCGGCTGCGCGCCCGTATCCGCGCCCTCAATATCCAGCTCTACTGCATCGATGGGGATCGGGTGGCCGAGCAAAACGGCATGGGCAATCGCATCAACACCATTATGCAGACCTGCTTCTTCGCGCTGGCCGGGGTGCTGCCACGGGACGAGGCCATTGCGCTGATCAAGGAGAGCATCGAGAAGAGTTATGCCCGCAAGGGGCCCGAGGTGGTGGCGCGCAACTTCGCGGCCGTGGACGATACCCTGGCTCACCTCTGCAAGGTGGCGATCCCGGCCGGTGACGAGCAGATCAGCGACTATCCGCTGCCGCTGGCACCGGGGGGCAGCGACTTTGTCCAGCGGGTCACTGGCGAGATGCTGGCGGGGCGCGGCGATCTGATCCCCGTCTCCATGCTGCCGGTGGATGGTACTTACCCCACCGCCACCAGCCGCTTCGAGAAGCGGGATATCGCCCGCGAGCTCCCCATCTGGCACTCCGATATCTGCATTCAGTGCGGCAACTGCGTCTTTGTCTGCCCCCACGCGGCGCTGCGGGCCAAGTTCTACCATCAGGACTGGCTGGCAAATGCCCCCGAGGCAGCCCAGTCGGTGCCCGTCACCGCCAAGGGCTTCCCCGACAGCCGCTACACCCTGCAACTCTATCCGGAGGATTGCACCGGTTGCGGCCAGTGCGTGCAGGCCTGTCCGGTACGGGTCGGAGCGGATGCCCGCCATCAAGGCGAGAGTGCAGAAGGAGAAAGCCATGAAGGTGAGCGCGCCATCACCATGATGGACAAGGCGCCGCATCTGGCTGGCCAGAAACAGGCGCTGCGCTGGTTCGAGAGCCTGCCCTGGCCTGCCCGCGAGCGGGTGGATTTCTCCACGGTGCGCGGTGCCCAGTTCCTGGAACCCCTGTTCGAGTTCTCCGGCGCTTGCGCTGGCTGTGGCGAGACCCCTTACCTCAAGCTGCTGACCCAGCTGTTTGGCGATCGCATGCTGGTGGCCAATGCCACCGGCTGCTCCTCCATCTATGGCGGCAACCTGCCGACCACCCCCTGGGCCAAGAACGGTGAAGGGAAGGGGCCAGCCTGGTCCAACTCCCTGTTCGAGGACAATGCCGAGTTTGGCTTTGGTTTTCGTCTCACCGCCGATCAGCATCATGGTCAGGCGGTTGCCGCCCTCAAGGCGATGAAGGGGGAGCTGGGGGAGGCATTGGTCGAGTCGCTTATCAACGCCCCGCAGCGGCTGGAGTCTGAGATCCGCGCCCAGCGGGGCCGGGTGGCCCAAGTGCGGGAGCGGCTGGAAGAGGTGAAATCCGGCAAGGCCCGCGAGCTGCTGTCCCTCATCGATCAGCTGGTGCGCCGCTCGGTCTGGATCGTCGGCGGCGACGGCTGGGCCTATGACATCGGCTCGGCGGGGCTCGATCATGTGCTCGCCTCCGGGCGGGATGTGAACGTGTTGGTGATGGATACCGAGGTCTACTCCAACACCGGCGGCCAGATGTCGAAATCGACCCCGCTCGGTGCCGTCGCCAAGTTCGCGGCGGGGGGCAAGGCGCTGGCCAAGAAGGATGTGGCGTTGCAGGCCATCTCCTACGGCAACGTCTATGTTGCCCGCATCGCCTTTGGTGCCAATCCGCAGCAGACGCTGCAGGCCCTGCGCGAAGCCGAGGCCTATCCGGGGCCGTCGCTGATCATCGCCTACAGCCATTGTATCGCTCACGGCATCGATATGGAGCAGGGGTTGGCCCAACAGAAGCGGGCGGTGGATTCGGGCCATTGGCCGCTGATGCGCTACAACCCTGTATTGCGCAGCGCTGGGCAGAACCCCTTCAGCCTCGACAGCCTGCGCCCCTCCATTCCACTCGCCGAGTACAGGGCGGAGGAGAACCGCTACCGGGTGCTGGCCCAGAGCCATCCAGAAGAGGCCGAGCGGCTGATGCAGGTGGCACAGCAGGTAGTCTGGCAGAGGTGGGCCACCTACGAGGAGATGGCCACCCGCGAGGCCAGCCATTTCCATCCGCCGGTGTGATGAAGGGGTGAGTGAAAGACAACCAAGCGGGCCATTGGCCCGCTTCTTTGCTTCCGATGTCAAAGGGGGAGTGGCCCCGCACCGTCGTGAGCGGGCAATAAAAAGCCCGGCTTTAAGCCGGGCTGGGGGATAAGTTGCTTATCCGGGTATTCGTCGAGGCGTCTAGTGTGGATGTTGTTTGAGGATGTCGTATATCTCCTCTTTCAGTTTAAGTTTCTGTTTTTTCAGATCCTTCACCTCGGAGCTGTAATCGCTGGCGTGATGTTTTTCCAGCTTCCTGATCTCCGCATCCAGGTCGTTGTGCAAGTCAAACTTCTTTTGGAAATGGACATCACTGCTCTTCAGTTTCGAGATGAGATCTCTGTACTCAGGGAACATGTAATGAAGCCTCCTTGGTGTCGTTTGATTGTGCCTTGACCTTCAAACTACCCCTTCCCTCGGGAGATAAATGTGATCCTGATCCAATTTGGGGCAACGGATTTGCTGCATCTGGCGGATGATTTTTAACTGATTGAATCACAAGCAAATAAGTGATTTATGAGGAGGGCAGAGAGGAGGGAATCGGGATCCTGTTCACAGTTGTGACGCTTTGATGACGGCAGGCGTGCGCCAGGCGGGCAGCAAGAAGGGGCGCAAGGCCCCTTCTTCAAAAGCAGTGCCGTCTTTACTCTTTTTTCTTTTTCTTCTCGGGCAGTGGCTGACCGTCTCGGGCAATCACCTTGCCTACCTCGAAGCCTATCTGGGCCGCCAGCTCTTCCAGATCCGGGGACTTGGCCTCGTTGCCGATGGCGTACTGGTAGTTGGCTATGGTGATCTTCTCGGCCACCGGGGTGCCCGGCACTATGGGCTCACGCCAGCCCTGGCCAACATGGGCCACCAGGGTGCCGTTCATGATGAGCTCGCCGACTATCTCCTGGGTGGGGATGCCCTTGCCGTAGGTCAGGCCCTGTGGGTGTTTCTTGCCCACCAGGGGTTCGGTGCTTGCGGGCACCAGCTTGGTGCGGATCAGCCACTTGGGATCCTTGTGCTTGCCCACCGCCTTGCCGGTCTGGTACTCGTTGATCTTGATGGTCTTGATCATCTGGGCCATGAAGTCCTTGGTCAGGGCCTTCTGCGCCTCGCTGGTCTGGTCGATGACGATGGGGGCCACGTACCAGGTCTGGGGGGCTTGCGCCTTGGGGGCCGCCGGGGCGGTTTGTGCCATGGCGAGCGGGCTGAGCAGGATGGCCGCCAACAAGAGTCCGATTTTCTTCATTGTGATTCCGCTTATGTTTCGACAAGAATTTTGTTTTGCCAGCGACGACTGCGCCAGCGCCAGAACATGGCCAGACCGCGAACCCACTCGTCGCAGGCCAGCGCCAACCAGATGCCTACCAGGCCATAGCCCTGCATGATACCAAGGAAATAGGCCAGGGGAACGGCAATGCCCCACATGGAGACGAGCGCCATATAGAGCGGGAAACGGGCATCCCCGGTGGCACGCAGGGCGTTGATCACCACCAGGTTGAAGGTGCGGCCGGGTTCGAGGATGAGGCTGATGAGGAAGAGCTGCGCCACCTGGGTGATGATGTCTGCATCGTCGGTGAACAGGCTGATGATGGCACGTCCGTTCAGGGCCGCGGCTATGGCAATCAGGCTGGTGACGATGAGGCCGAGCTTGAGGCTCTTGATGAGCTGGCGATAGGCCTGCTCGAAGCGACGGGCCCCCGCCAGGTGGCCGATGATGATCTCGTTGCCAAGGCCGATGGAGAGGCCGAACAGCAGGATGAACAGGCAGATCTGAAAGAAGTAGGACTGGGTCGCCAGCGCCTTGTCGCCGAGCAGGCCGACGAAGGCCGTCACCACCATGAACTGCAGCATCCAGGAGAGGTTCTCCCCGGCCGCCGGCAGGCCTATGTGCAGCACCTTGTCCAGCATGACCTTGCTTGGCCGAAGGATCTCCGGCAGCCGCAGCCGTATGCCGGTCTTGCGCGCCACCAGCCACACCAGCAGCACCACGCCGACGATGCGCCCCACCACAGTGCTGATGGCGACCCCGGCGACCCCGAGTTGAGGCAGGCCGAACCAGCCATAGAGCAGCAGCAGGTTGCCGACGAAGGTGATGAGGTTGACGATCAGGGTCACGTACATGGCCTGACGGGTGTGGCCATGGGCGCGCAGGGTGGCGGCCAGGCAGAGCGCCGCCGCCTCCGGCAACAGGCACAGCCCGATGATCTGCAGGTAAAGGGTGGCATCCCCCATCAGGTGGGCGGGCAGGTTCATCAGCGCCAGCATGGTGCTGGCACCGGCCATAACCCCGACTGCGGCCACCAGCCCCACCAGCAGGTTGAAGCCGATGGCGGTGTGGATGACCACGCGCGCCTTCTCTCTATCCCCCGCCCCCAGATACTGGGTGATCACCACGCTGGTGCCTATGCTGACGAAGCTGAACAAGGTGATGGCGAGATCGAACACCTGGTTGCCGACCGCCAGTGCCGCCACCCCCTGATAGGAGACGTGGCCCACCATGAAGGTGTTGAGGGCCCCGGTCAGGAAGTGCAGGGCGAGATCGATGAACAGTGGCCAGGTCAGGGCGAAGAGGGTGCCCGGGCCCGCGTGGGATTGAGTCTGCATGGGATGTCCAAATACTGGGGATGGCCCTCGTCAGCGCCATCTGGACGGGCATTTAACACCAAGCGGGTGCGGGGTGCAATCCTGCCCTGAGCAAAGAGGGTGCTGGCCCGGCACCCTCTCGCAGTCTGGTGGCGCGCCGCAGTCAGACCGGGGTGGCGCCCGCTTCCTGCTCGCAGGGCCGGGTGAGGCGTGCCGAGTCCGGTAGCGTCTCATCCTGGGGCCAGCGGGAGAGCAGGGTATCAGTGGTGCTCTCCACCACCTCGTCATCCTTGAACACAGGCTCCCGGTAGCAGCGGGTCAGGCGCAGGGCCTGATACATGTCGGGACTGAGAATGACCCCCTCGTCCCCGATCCGGATCCCCGCCTGCTTGAGCCACTGGGTCATCTGGCCGTGGCGACCGGCCATCACCATGTGGATGCCGCGGCGCCTGAGCTCCTTGTGCAGCTCCCCCACCATGCTCATCACGCTGATGTCCTGGTGGGTGAAGCAGGCCACAGCATCCACGATGAGGCACTTGGGATTGTGGGGATCCTGCACCAGCAGCGCCAGCACCCGCCGCTTGAAGTAGGGGGCGTTGAAGTAAGTGAGCGGCGAGTTGAAGCGATAGACCAGGATGCCGGGAATCGCCTTGGCCTGCTCGTTGTCCCCCAGGGTGCGCACCACCCCTTCATCGTCCATGCCGAGCAACTGATCGGTGGGGCGCATCACGTTGCGCAGGAACTGGAACAGCCCCAGCAAGACCGCGAGGGTGATCCCCGGGATCACCCCCATGGTGAGCACGCTGATAAAGGTGATGAGCGCCAGCCAGAAGGCGGCGCGGTCCGAGTCGCGCAGAGCCCAGAGGCCGCGAAAATCGGTGAGTGACAGGGAGGCCATCACCAGCACCACCCCGAGGGCGGCGGTGGGAATGAATTGCAGCGGCGCCGTCAGGTAGAAGGTGATGAGGGCGATCACAGCCGCGGCTATGATGGAGACCAGCTGGCTCTTGCCGCCGTTGGCGTCGTTGACCGCGGTGCGTGAATCCGCGCCGCTGATGGCAAAGCCCTGGGAGACAGCCGAGGCCAGGTTTGCCATGCCAAGGGCCCGAAACTCCTTGTCCGCATCGATTTCGTAGCCGTTCTTGGCGGCGAAGCTGCGGGCGGTGAGCATCATGGAGACGAAGCTCACCATGGCGAGGTTGAGCGCCGGCAGCACCAGCTCGCGCATCAGGCCGGGGGGGAACTCCGGCATCTGGAAGGCGGGCAGGCCCGAGCCCACGGCACCCAGGGTGGCGATATCGAACTGGCCGAGATTGAGGGCCCACACCAGTGCCGCCGTCACCACCATGGCCACCATGGAGGAGGGCCAGGATGGCCTGTAGCGCTTGGCCAGCAGCAGGGTGAGCAGGGCGGTCAGGCTCATGGCCAGGGTCGGCAGATGGGTCTGGGTAAGGTAGTCGGTGCCATTCAAGATCCGCTCGATGAGATAGCGCTCGCTGAAGGTGAAGCCGAAGATCTTGGAGAGCTGACTCACCATTATGGTGATGGCCACACCATTGAGCAGGCCCATCAGTATGGGGCGGGAGAGAAAGTCCGCCAGTACCCCCAGCTTGAAGCGGCTGGCGATCAGGCACCAGAAGCCAGTCATGGCGGTCATGGTCATCACCAGTTGCCACTGGCGGGTGGGGTCCCCGGCGGCGAGCGGTGTCACCACGGCGGCAATGACGGCGCAGGTGGCGGCATCCGGGCCGACGATGAGCTGGCGGGAGGTGCCAAAGAGGGCGTAGACCACCATGGGCAGTATGCAGGAGTAGAGGCCGACGATGGCGCCCACCCCGGCGAGCTCCGCATAGGCGATGGCCACGGGCAAGGCCACAGCCGCCACCGAGAGGCCAGCGCGAAGATCCGGCATCAGCCAGGCCCGCTGATATTGCAGCAGGGCGGCGAGGCCCGGCAGCCAGCGTTCGAGAGAGAAGAAGTCGCGCATTATTTAACCCATTGAGTTATAAACAGCTTTTTCTTAGTGTGCCCAAGGTTGTCGGCCCATTGCAATCCGGTTATGGCCAGTTCACCACCAGATCAGGCCAGATGCGCTGCCACTCTTTGTCCCTGATCCTGTCGATGAAGATCCGGCTCTCCTGTCGGCAGCGCGGATTGGCACTCACCTGCAGCGACCAGTTGTGGCCAAAGCCATGGGGCGCCAGCCACTCGAACTCATCGTTGGCCAGCAGCCTGACCCCGATGCAGGTGGGGACCTCCACCCAGTGACTGAGCGCTTCCAGCGAGCTGGCGAAGGGGGGGACCTGCTGGCGCACATGCATGCGCGCCTGATTACGCACCTCCCAATGCTGGCCCGGCACCCTGACGGCGAGCCAGGCTTCGTGCTCCCGTTCGGCTATACCGTCCGGGTCGCTGGGATCCAGATAGATGAGATCTATGTCGTTGAGGGGAGTGGGCTCGGCTTTTTGGTGCAGGTGATCCCAGATGAGGTTGCGCACAAAGCCCGCCCCCAGCGCCCAGTCCGGCAGGGCCAGCTCCCGCGCCGCCCAGAGGCAGGCCATGCGCAGGGGATCGGCCCGCAGCAGGGCCTCGGTGCGGGCTTGCAGCTGTGCCTCAACCCCCATGACGGCGCAGCCAGACGTCTATGTAGCTGCAGCTCGGCACTATGGTGAGCCCCTCTGCCTGGGCCCAGTCGTAGAAGCTGCGCGCCAGTTTGTCGGCAATGCCCTGTCCCCTCAGCTCGGACGGCACCTGGGTGCTGCAGGCATCGACAGTGCCCGCATCCAGCCAGCGGTAGCTGAGGCGAGAGGTCTTGCCGTCCACCACGCAGATGAATTGCTGCTGGTCGGCCTGATGAAGAATGTCGCTCATGGAGGCTCCTCAAAGGGTGGGGAAGGGGTATCAGAGCATGCTGGCCGGACTTTGCCAACAGTGCTCTTTGCGGGCCGAGGAGGCTCGCTTACACTGACCGGCCTGCGAGCGGCTCGTCAGGCAAGGTATAGAACAGTTAGCAGAGGATGGATCCCGTTATGGCCTTCGCCACCCTGGAAGATCTGATTGGCAATACCCCGTTGCTGCGCCTGCGCCGCATCAACCCCTATCCCGACGTGACCCTGCTGGTGAAGCTGGAGGGCAACAACCCCGCCGGCTCGGTCAAGGACAGGCCGGCCCTGAACCTCATCCGGGCGGCGGAGGCAAGTGGTCACTTAGTGCCAGGCGCGCGGCTTATCGAGGCCACCTCGGGCAATACCGGCATAGCGCTGGCCATGGTGGCGGCGGCCCGGGGGTACAGGATGCGCCTCGTCATGCCGAGCAACATGAGCCAGGAGCGGCGCGATGCCATGCAGGCCTATGGCGCCGAGCTGGTGCTGGTGGAAGAGGGCATGGAAGCCGCACGCGACCTCGCCCTCGCCATGCAGGCTCGCGGCGAGGGGCTGGTGCTCGATCAGTTCAACAACCCGGCCAACCCGGATGCCCACTATCAGTCGACCGGCCCGGAGATCTGGCGCCAGAGCGAGGGGGCAATCACTCACTTCGTCTCGGCCATGGGCACCACGGGCACCATAATGGGGGTCTCCCGCTACCTCAAGGAGCAGAACCCGGCGGTGCAGGTGATAGGCCTGCAACCGGCAGAGGGGAGCCAGATCCCGGGCATTCGCCGCTGGCCCGCCGCCTATATGCCCGCCATCTTCGAACCACAAAGGGTCGATCGGGTGCTGGATGTGACCCAGGAGGAGGCGCTCACCACCATGCGCCAGCTGGCACGGGAGGAGGGGATCTGCTGCGGGGTCAGCTCGGGGGGCGCCGTGGCCGGTGCGCTACGGGTGGCGGCCGAGCTCAGACAGGGGGTGGTGGTGGCCATCATCTGCGATCGGGGGGATCGCTATCTCTCCACCGGGGTCTTTACTCCGCCCTTCTGATCCTGCGCCCCGGGGTCATTCCCATACCTGCTCCAGCAGCGTCAGCAGCTGTTCCCTGTCCGCATCCTTACGGTTGTAGAGCAGGGCACCGTCGTTGATGGCGAGATCCCGGATATCCTTGAGCACTGCTCTGTCCGTCACCCCGGTTTCCGCCAGGGTGCGCGGCAGCCCCACCCCCTGCCAGAGACTGTCCCGCAGGGCGCAGAGTGCATCCAGGGCTGCCTGGGGGCGCAGGGCCTGTGGGGTGGCCGCGAAGCGCTCCGGCCCCGCCAGCGGCAACAGCAGGCGGGCCAGCTCGGTGTCTATCTGGGGCCTGTTGTAGTCGAGCACCGTGGGCAGGAAGAGGTTCATGCACAGGCCGTGGGGCAGGTGGCAGCGGGCCCCCAGACTGTGGCCGAGGGCGTGCACCAGCCCCACCATGGAGTTGGAAAAGGCCATGCCCGCCAGGGTGGAGCCCTCCGCCAGTTGCAGCCGCAGGGCCTTGTCTTCGGGGGCCAGCAGCACCTTGGGCAGGGCATCGGCTATCTTCTCCACCGCCATCAGGGCCAGGGCGTCGCTGACCGGGTTCTTGCCGTTGCCGATGAAGGCCTCGATGGCGTGGGTCATGGCGTCCATGGCGGTGGCGGCCGTGATGGGCAGCGGCAGCCCCTGGGTGAGGCGCGGGTCCAGCACCGCCAGCTGGGGCAGCAGGAAGGGGGAGGTGAAGGGCACCTTGCGCCCGCTCCCCTCGTCCCGGATCACCGCCACCAGTGTCACCTCGGAGCCGGTGCCCGCCGTGGTCGGCACCACAGCCAGCGGCTTGAGGGGCCGGGTCAGGCAACCTGCCCCCGCGTGATCCAGCAGCCGCTCCCCGCCCAGGGTGACCAGGATGTTGACCGCCTTGGCGGTATCTATGACGGAGCCGCCCCCCAGGGCCACCAGGCTGTCACAGCCGAGTTCCCGCCAGCGGGCGGCGATGCGCTCCACCACTGCGGTAGAGGAGTCGGCGGGGATCTGGTCCCAGATGGCGGCCACCGGCAGGCCCCCCTCCGCCAGCACATTGGCCAGCAGGGTGGCGAGCCCGCTGCCGCCGACCCCCTTGTCGGTGAGCAGCAGCGGACGGCGTGCCCCCAGCGCCATCAGCTCGTCCGGAAGTTGCTCCAGCGCCTGCTCCCCCGCCATCAACCTGACCGGACAGAAGAAATCGTAATAACGGCTCATGGTGTTCATCCTTCTCTTCAACCGGTCAGCAGACCCAGGTAGATGTGGCAGGCTCGCGTCAGCTTGTGGCGCGGGCTCGGGTAGTGGCGCAGCAGGGGCCGTGCGATGAAGGCCGGCAGGATCAGGGCTTGCAACTGCTCCAGCGCCCGCACCAGGTGCATGGCTGCACTGAGATCCCCCTCCACCAGCAGCCGGTTCTCGCAGAAGGCCTGATTGATGCCGAGGCGAAAGCTGAGGGCGCGAAAGGCGATGGCGGGGTGCTTGAAGCAGACGCGCAGCAGATGAGGGCTTGTTGCCCCCCGGGGCGCGGGGCCGCAGCGCCAGCGCCCGGCCCTCTTGTGCAGGGTCAGGCCATGAGGCAGCCCGTGAACCTCCAGCCGGATGCAGAGCCCCTCCGGCAGGGGGGCCAGCTCCCGGCGCACCGCCTCGTCGACCCGGGCGGCGCGGCACAGGGTGCGGCCGATGACCCAGAGCAGGCTCCCTATCCAGAGGCGCCTGCCGGTGGCGAGCAGGGGATCAAGCGTCATGAGGGCCTCCCGCTATGGCGGACCAGAAGAGGGCGAAGGCGCTGGCCTGCCAGTGGGGATCCTCCCCGAGCTCGGGTTGGTCCACAAAGAGGGAGGCGCAGGCCAGAAACTGGCTCTGGCACACCTCCAGCATCAGGACGGGGGGCGCCTGCATCAGCTCGCCGCTGGCCTGGCCCTGGCTCAGCAGGCGCGGCAGGAAGCGCAGTGTCTCCCCCAGGATCTGGCTGCGCAGGGATCTGGCCAGCAAGGGGGAGTGGAAGAACCCCAGCACGAACTTGAGTTCGTGGGGATGGGCCTGCATCCAGCTCATCGCCTGATGCCAGTAGTGGCGCGCCTGCTCCCTGAGGGGCAGGGCCGGATCCGCCTCGCTGATGGCGGCGCCAAGGCGCAGCTTGACGTCCTGATAGAGGCATTGGATCAACAGCTCCTTGCTGGGAAAGTGGTGAAACAGGGTGCCGTTGGCCACCCCGGCCGCCCGGGCGATGCGGGCGGTGGCGGCCCCCTGCAGGCCATCCTCGGCGCAGAGGGCAAGGGCGGCATCCAGGATCTGGCGGCGTTTGTCTGTCATGGGATCGCTCATGCTGCCTCCTAGCGCAGGAACAGGGCCATCATCAGCCGCTGGTACCAGCGCCGATAAGGGGGATGGATCAGGGTTCCGGCGCTGAAACGGCCGCGGCGCAGCACGGTTTTCGCCTTGGAGAAGGTGAGAAAGCCCTCGTGGCCGTGGTAGTGACCCATGCCGGAGGGGCCTATGCCGCCGAAGGGGGCGTCGTCCGCCGCCACCTGGAACAGGCACTCGTTGATGGCCATGCCACCGGCGTGGGTCTCCCGGATGAGGCGGCTCTGCAGCGCCGGATCCAGGCTCATCAGGTAGCAGGCGAGGGGGCGCGGGCGCGCCGCTATGTAGGCGAGGGCCTCGTCGATGCTGTCATAGGGCACCAGGGGCAGCAATGGGCCGAAGATCTCCTGCTGCATCAGCTGGCAGTGGCCGGGTACCTCGGTCAGCAGGTGGGGCACCAGGCGGCGGGCGCCGTCATCCCGGGCCGGCGAGGCGCAAGGGTGCACCTGGGCGCCCGCCTGCTTCGCCTCCGCCAGCCAGGCGGTGAGCCGCTCGTACTGGGCCCTGTTGATGATGGAGCCGTAATCCGGGCTATCCAGCCCCTTGGGATAGAGACGGCGAAAGTGCGCCTGATAGGCCTCGATAAAGGCCTGCTCCTGCCCCCGTGGCAGCAGCACATAGTCCGGGGCCACGCAGATCTGGCCGGCATTGAGGCTCTTGCCGAAGATCATCCGCTCCACCGCCAGGGCCAGCGGCATGTCGGGGGCGATGAGGCAGGGGCTCTTGCCACCGAGCTCCAGGGTGAGGGGGGTGAGCTGGGGGGCGGCGGCGGCCATCACCAGCCTGCCCACCGCAGTGGAGCCGGTGAACAGCAGATGATCGAAGGGGAGGGGGCTGAAGGCGGCCGCGAGTCCCGCGTCCCCCTCGATGACCACCACCTCGTCATCCCCAAACACCTGGGCCAGCAGGGTGCGCAATACGGCATTGGTATGGGGGGTGAACTCGGAGAGCTTGATCATGGCTCTGTTGCCGGCGGCGATGGCGCCGATGAGGGGCCCCAGGCTCAGCATCACAGGGAAGTTCCAGGGCACCATGATGCCGATGACGCCCAGAGGCTGATAGTGCACCTCGACCCTGGCGGGGGCCAGCAGCAGGCCGGGGTGGCGCCGTGCTGGCCTCATCCAGCCCTTGAGCCGTTTCAGGCTGTAGTTGATCTGCATGACGCAGGGCAGTATGTCGGCGACCAGGCTGTCGTAGTCGCTGCGCTGGCCATAGTCCAGGGCCAGGGCGTCGCACAGGGGTTGCTTGTGGGCGAGCAGGGCCCCCTTGAGTGCGCTCAGCCGGTTGCGGCGTTGCTCCAGGCTCGGCATGGGATGGGCCTGACAGGCCTGCTTGAGGCGGTTCACCTGCTCGGGCAGGGAGAACTTGTCTGGGGACTCTGTTCGTATGGCTTCCATGACATGCTCCGCACAAATATTGACCGACTGATTAGTCGGTCTAAGCCTACCGCCTTGTTGCCAGCTTGTAAACAAGGGCGTGCCAGAGCAAGGGCGGATGAGTGGGTTCTCCGATGGAACTGTGCTCGGCCACACAGTTTGGGGGTATCTCGATTGGTGAATTATCCAATAAGAGGTAGTTTTCAATCATCAACTCAAATGGAGAGCAGCACATGACCAGGGAATTGCACAGCCTGCTGGCCCGGCTGGACGATGTGATCGAGCGCATGCCGGACAGTTTCAACACCTATGAATTTGCCCAGAAGCTGGCGCTGCAACATCAGCGCGAGTATTTCGCCGCGGGGCACTCCCTGGCGGAGCAGGACAAAAACCTGCTGCGGCTGCTCCACGAGAAGATTGCCGAGGCGCTGGCAGCAAGCGATGGGCTGATCGAAGGGGCACTGCTGCCCTGCGTGACCCCCTGGGGCGAGCGGGCCACCTCGCCCCGCTGGCACCGCAAGCACTGAGCCTCTGCGCGTCACACAAAGAAGAAGGCCCCTCGGGGCCTTTTTGGTGTTCGTTGGTGGCGGCTACTGGGTCAGGCGGCGGGCCTGCCAGTAGCGGCTGTTCCAGTAGACGTTGTCGAGGCGCGAGCGGATCACCCCCTTGCTGGTGGAGGCGTGAATGAACTCCCCGGCACCGGTATAGACGCCGACGTGGTACTGCTGCCAGCCGGTCTTGAAGAACACCAGATCCCCGTGCTGCAGGCGGTATCTGTCCACCGGGCGGCCGAGGCTGGCCTGGGATTCAGTGGTGCGGGGCAGGGTGAAGCCCAGCACCTGCTGGTAGGCAAGCTGGGTGAAGGCGGAGCAGTCGAGGCCGGCGCGATTGGTGCCGCCCATGCGATAGGGGACGCCGCGCCACTGCTGATAGAAGCCGTCGAAGGCACTGGCCTGGCGGGCAGGAGGGGGCGGCTCCGGGGTGCTGGAGCAGGCGACGACAAGCAGGGCCAGCAGGGGCGGAAGCAAGGTGCGAAACATCTCAACTCCTTGATAGGGCACGGGATTCATCATAGACGATGTTCCTGCCTGGAACCTGAACAGCGATAGCATAAAAACTTGCCGAGGGCAGAGAAAGGGCCCCCGGCGAGCCAGTCGTCAGTCCGCCGCCTTGGGACTTATCAGCGGCGTGAGCAGCTCGGCAATCTTGTAGAAGGTCTGCACCCGGGTGGTGCTGGGGCGCCACACCAGGCCAATCTCGCGATAGGGCTTCTCCCCGGGCAGGGGGATGGCCACCAGATCCGAGTTGTCGAGGATGCCTGCATCTATGGCCATCTGGGGCAGGAAGGTGGTGCCAAGGCCGGCGCCCACCATCTGCACCAGGGTGTGCAAACTGGTGGCGGCGAAGGGGTTGATCTTGCTCTTGTCCCGCAGCCGGCAGGCACTCACCGCGTGCTCGGTCAGGCAGTGCTCCCGCTCCAGCAGGAAGATGCTCTGATTGGGCAGCTCCTTGTAGTCGAATGGCATGTGCAAAGTGGCAGCCATATCTGACGGCATCACCATATGGAAGGGATCCAGCCCCACCGTCTTGCTGTGAAAGCCGCCTATCTCCACCGGCAGCGCCAGGATCAGCAAGTCGAGCTGCCCCTGCTCCAGCTGCTTGAGCAGATTGGTGGTGGTGTCTTCCCGCAGCAGCAGCTCCAGCTCCGGATAGGCCTTGCCGCACACCTGCAGCAGCTTGCTGAGCAGGAAGGGGGCTATGGTGGGGATGCAACCCAGGCGGACTGTGCCGTGCATGACGCCCCCCTGCTGCTGGCCGAGCTCCATCAGATCCCGGGCATCGGAGAGCAGGTTGCGCGCTCGCGCCACTATCTCCATGCCGACCGGCGTCATGATGAAGCTCTTGTGGTCACGCTCCACCAGTTGCAGGTTCATCATGTCCTCCAGGGTCTGGATCCCGGTACTCAGGGTGGACTGGCTGACATGACAGGCCTTGGCGGCGCGATTGAAATTCTTGTGCTCGTCCAGAGCGACCAGATACTGCAGCTGTTTCAGGCTGGGCCAACGTTGCATAGGGGAAACCCGATCGATGCTATCTATTTGATTTGATTAATCTACCATCGAGAGACTGCTTTGTCGCCGAGATTAGGCGCCCTCCTGGCAGGGTCTGTGCATTGCGGGGCAAGCGGATGGGGATAAGCCCGCCATCCACCTGCCCGTCGCGGCAACTGCTGCCATGGGAGCTTATCCCCTTGTGCCAGCCCGTTGAAGGGGGGTTGCCATGGGATGTGACGGGGATCGGCCTTCCCCGGCATCTTGCGGGGCCGCCCATGGCCGGCCATAAAAAAACGCGCCTATTGGCGCGTTTTTGCAGGTGTGAGGGCAGGCTATTCGTCGAAGATACCGAAGTGATCCTTGGCGAAGTTGACCCGCTGCTCCACGTTCATCTTGACCTGACCCAGCTTCTCTATGGTCTTGAGGTTGGGCACCAGGCCGCGACCGTTGGCGATCTGGATGGCGAGACCGGGACGGGCGTTGAGCTCCAGCAGCATGGGGCCGCGGAACTTGTCGAGCACCATGTCGGTGCCGATGTAGCCCAGACCCGACATCTCGTAGCAGGAGGCGGCCAGGGTCAGCAGGGTATCCCAGTGGGGCACCTTGAGATCGTAGAGATCCAGGCCTGTGTCCGGGTGGTGGCGCAGCGGGTTGCCAAATTGCACCGCCCGCAGGGCGCGACCGGTGCGCAGGCACAGACCCACCCCCACGGCGCCCTGGTGCAGGTTCGCCTTGCCGTCCGAGGCGGCGGTGGAGAGGCGCATCATGGCCATCACGGGGAAGCCCTTGAAGATGATCACCCGGGCATCGGGGACCCCTTCGAAGGAGTAGCCGTCGAACACGTCATCGAAGTTGATGAGGCCTTCCACCAGCGCCACGTCGGGCTTGCCGCCCAGGGAATAGAGCCCCGCCAGTATGTTGGAGACATGGCGCTCCAGATCCTGACCGGTGGAGGCGCTGCCGTTGGGCTTGTAGAAGCTGCCCTCTTGCTGGCGCAGGATCACCAGTATCCCCTTGCCCCCCGAGCCGCGGGCCGGCTTGATGCAGAAGCCCGGCCAATCCTTCACCAGCTCGGTGATGCGGGTCACGTCGTGCTGCTCGCGTATGGTGCCGATGAGTTCCGGCACAGTCACCCCCGCATCCAGCGCTATGCGCTTGGTCTTGAGCTTGTCATCCACCAGCGGGTAGAGACGACGCGGGTTGTAGCGGCTGATGTAGGAGTGGTTGCGTTTGTTCATGCCGAGGATGCCTGCTTGGGACAGGCTCCACGGACTGGTGTATTTCTGCCAGAACCACATCTGTTACTTGTCCTTACCCGGGGTGGCACCGGACTTCATCTCGTCCACCAGCGGCTTGAAGCGCTTGAGCTCGCTCAGCTTGTAGCCGGTGTAGTTACCCATCACCAGCACGGTCGCCATCAGCACCAGTTGCAGGCCGAGGAAGTTGAAGGTGAGGTGACGAATGAGCTCGTTATCCATGGCCAGGTAGGCGATGACCGCCACCAGCAGGGAGCCGCCACCCTGACGGAACACCTCTTTGGGGCCCTCTTCTTCCCATAGGATGGACATCCGCTCTATGGTCCAGGAGAGGATGATCATCGGGAAGAAGGTGATCTTCATGCCGTCGGTCAGCCCCAGCTTGAAGGCAAAGGCCGAGAAGATGCCGATCATCGAGATCACCATGATGATGATCGCCGATATTCGGGCCACCAGCAGCAGGTTGAGCCTTGAGAGGTAGGAGCGGATCACCAGGCCGGTGCCGACGATCAGCAGGAAGCCGATGAGACCGGTGACCAGGGAAGTCTGGATGAAGGCGACCGCGATCAGCACCGGCATGAAGGTGCCCGAGGTCTTGATCCCCACCAGAACCCGCAGGAACACCACCATCAGCACACCGATCGGGATCAGCAGCAGCCCCTTGAACAGGGCCTGCTCTTCCAGCGGCAGGCTGTGGATGGAGAAGTTCATCATCTCTGATTTTTCGAACTTCTGCGCCAGGGCCACGTTCACCGGTTGCTCCTGCTCGATCATCGAGAAGGTGACGCGGGAGTTGTGACCGCCGGTGACGTCCAGCAGGGCGCCGGAGTTGTATTCCCACAGCAGCAGGTTGCCCGGTTGCCCCTGTTCGCCGGTTTGCGGGTTGAACAGCTTGTAGTCGGTCGGGCTGTTGAACACCTGCAGGTAGTCCACCAGCTCCTGACGACGGCGACCGTCTTCCAGGCTCAGGGCGTGCACCACGCGCGCCGGCACCTCGGCGTTGTTGAGCAGCTCGGCGATCAGGCTGGCGCGGCTCTTGTGAGATTTGAGCAGCTCGGCGTTCTGTTCCTGCTTCTCGATCTCCTTGATGATCTCGCGGGTCAGGGTGTAGCCGTCGGCGGAACGCTCCTGGGCGCGCTCGAGGATCTGCTTCATCGCGGTGGCGTAAGGCTCACTCTCGATCTGCTTCTCGATGGCGGGCGGCAGGGGGTTGGCGGCGGGCTTGGCATGGGCATCCGCCATCATGTCGACCCGGTAGTAGAGCTCCTGGCGGCCGGAGGCGCTGCGAATGGACCACTCGGCGCGGGCATCCCCGTCTTTTTCCACGAACGACAGGCCGTAGCCCGGGCTCGCGGCATTCTCGTTCATCAGGGTGAAGCCGGGCTGGGTGCCCGGAATGGCCAGGGAGGCGATCACCGGCTCGCCTGTCGCCTCGAACTCGAGCTTGGCTTCGATAGACCAGATCTGACGTTTTTCACCCGGCGTGAGGGGCACGTCCAGGGCGACATGGTGATAAAACGTCATTCCCAGGCCGACAATGAACAGCAGGGCGACCAGCAGATAGAACGGCTTACGGGAAACCATGGATTATTTTACATCCTTGAGCTTGGGTTTTGGTTGGATATACTCGCGGGCCACGTCGACCACGGCGATGTCTTTCAAGAATTCACGGCCCAGCAGCACGGGGAAGGTCATGTCGCTGCGATCTTTGAGGGTAAACTCGGCCTTCTCGGTCATGTCGCCGATGCGCACTGTGAGGCGCACCACGGGACGGCGGTCGAGGTCGTCGGCAGAAGCCTGACGCACCCGCACGTGACGCACCAGGGGCGCCTCGATCTGGATCTTGTCGTCCATCTCCTGGTGGCTCAGGAAGAAGCGCACCCAGTTCTTGCCGTTGCGCTCGAAGATGGTGATCTCCTGGGCGCTGATGGAGGAGGTGGTGGCGCCGGTATCGACCCGTGCCTGGAAGGCATCGTTGGCGGCATCGACCCAGATCCACTCGGCTTCACCCACCAGCAGCTTGCCGTCGACCGTGTGGCCCTGGCTCGGGGCCGGGCACTTCTCGGTCGGGATGGCCATGGGTTTGGGGGGCTCGGGTGGCAGGGTAGCCAGCTTGCTGTCGACTTTCTTCACGGACTCTTTCATGTTGGTGACATCGGTGTTGAGCTGAACCAGCAGGTGCTGTTGCTGCACATACTGCTTCTGTTGCTGTTCCATGGATGTTTGCAGGCGTTGCTCGCTCAAGCTTATCTCGTTGCGAAGCTCCGCCAGCGTCAGGGTCGGGACAGGGGGCGCTTTTTCCATACTGACACACCCGCCGAGACTGAGCAGGGAGAGCAGGGTCATTCCTTTTAATTTGCTTTTCATGTCATTCATTTAACTGTGCTTCCTGGAATTGGGTCAGTGTAACTTCCACAGCCGCCATCGGCTAGTCTTTGGCCTTTCTGGCGATCAGTACGGCACGCTTGGGTGCCGGGTATCCTTCGACCGTGAGTGCGGGATCATCGGGATCCAGATAGTCACTCAGGGACTCGTTAATCATCCAGTCGGTACGACGCTGTTCGTCGGTGCTGGTCATATTCTCGTCCACTATCCGCACGTCGCTGAAGCCGCAGCGCTCGACCCAGAGTTTGAGGGCCGCGCTGGAGGGGATGAACCAGACGTTGCGCATCTTGCCGTAGCGATCGGTGGGCACCAGCACTTCCCGCTCGTCGCCATCTATCACCAGCGTCTCCAGCACCAGCTCCCCATCGTCTTTGAGCTGGTTGCGCAGCTGTTCGATGTGTTCGATGGGGGACTTGCGATGATAGAGCACTCCCATGGAGAAGACGGTGTCAAAGGCACGCAGCTCCGGCAGCTCCTGGATGCCGAGCGGCAACAAGTGCGCCCGTTGATCGTTGCCGGCGAAGTGGCGAATGGCCTCGAACTGGCAGAGGAAGAGGGGGCTCGGGTCTATGCCGACCGCGAGCCTGGCCCCTTCCCCCACCATGCGCCAGAGGTGGTAGCCGCTGCCGCAGCCCACATCCAGCACGTAACGGCCTTCGAGGGGGCTGATGTGGGGCAGCACCCGATCCCACTTCCAGTCGGAGCGCCACTCGGTGTCGATGTGGATGCCGTGCACGGTAAAAGGCCCCTTGCGCCAGGGCATGAAGTGGCGCAGCAGGCTCTCGGTCTTCTTGCGCTCCCCCTCGTTCATGCTCTCAAGGCTGCCGATCTCGACCCGGCTTTTCAGCTCGACCTGGCCTGGGGCGACCGTGGGCAGCTTGTTGAGGGCACGGTTCCAGCGCGGCAGATCCCCGTGCAGGTTGTCGTGCTGCCAGGCGTGCAGCTGGGCGGGCAGGGTATGCAGCCAGTGGCTCAGCCGGTTCTTGGCGATCAGTTGATAAAAGTTGGCGAAATCGATCATGGCTGGGCGTCGCTTGATTTGATGGCAATCATGGAGCCGAAGTTGAAGCACTGGAACCAGAGATCCTGGTGAGTGAAACCGGCGTCTCGCAGGCGGGCGCGGTGGGTCTCCAGGCTGTCGGTGCGCATCACGTTTTCCAGCGCCGTGCGCTTCTGGCTGATCTCCAGCTCGCTATAGCCGTTGGCCCGCTTGAAGTCCAGATGTAAGTCGATGAGCAGTTCGTTGACCTGGGCATCCTCGAAGCGGAACTTCTCGCTCAGGATCAGGATGCCACCGGGGCGCAGGCCGTCATGGATGCGCTGGATGAGGGCGGCCCGTTTCTCGGGGGCGACGAACTGCAGGGTGAAGTTGAGCACCACCACTGAGGCGTTCTCGATGGCGATGTCGCAGATGTCCGCCTCCACCAGCTCCACCGGCACCTCGGACTTGAAGCCCGAAAGATGGGCGCGGGCGCGCTCTATCATGGGGTGGGAGAGATCCACCGCCGTGATCTGGCAGCCGGGCTGGTTGACATGGCGGCGCATCGCCTGGGTCGCGGCGCCAAGGGAGCAGCCAAGATCGTACAGGCGGCTCTGGGGCTGGGCGTAGCGGGCGGCCATCATGCCGATGGCGGAGATGATGTTGCTGTAACCCGGCACAGAGCGCTGGATCATGTCGGGGAAGACATCGACGACCTGTTCGTCAAAGCAAAAATCCCCCAATTGGGCGATGGGGGCGGCAAAAATCTGATCGTGCATGCTGGCGCAACCTGACAGCCGGTGCGCGAACCGACTGTGTGTTCAATGGAGTCGTTGGGTGACGCCCGTCCGGGTCGTCACCGGTTTACGAACGGGGTGGCTGGCCTTGAGATCCTTCGGGCCCGCCCCGTTCGCAATGGACCATCATCCTGGTCCTTTATGGGGATGAGCCGTCTGCGGCAGGTGTTGCCATGGACAGCGGTCAGAGCCCTTTACCGGGAGCCGGACGGTCGCCTGCAACACTATGCAATGGCGGGCGTCCGGGTCCTTACTTGGGGCGGTAGTGTAGAGGAAAGGTGGGCGTTTGTCTTGACGCCGAGCCCCGTGGGGCCACAAAAAAACGGCTTTTTTTAGCGGTGAAACAGGGGCGGGGAAGGGAGCGGCTAAAAGGGCAGCAGGCCCTGGCGCGCGCGATCGTTTTCCCCCGGCCAGGGAGCCATCTCCTGACCGAGCAGCCGACTGACCTGACGGGCCAATTCGGGGGCCCGGGCGTTGTCGGCGGTATGGATAAAGAGGTAGAGATCCTTCCCCTCTGCCAGCCATTGTTTCCAATGGGGCAACCAGGAGGGCAAAAAGGGGTGATTGTCCTCGGGATGAGGAAGGCCGATGAGGCGCACCACAGGGCTGTTGGCCGTGGCGAGCAGGTGCACCGGCAGGCGCGGCTTCTTGCCCTGGGCATCGACGAGGGCCGCATTTTTTGCGGCGAGGCTGGCGGGCACCGAGAACAGCGGCCGGCTGTCGAGCATGATGCGGTTGATGCCCTTGTCCATCAGCAGCCGGTTCAGGGCGCGCTCGGCTTCCCCCTTGGCGAAGAAGTCGGGGTGGCGCACCTCGAGGGCATAGGTGAAATCCGGCGGCAAGCCCTCGAAGAAGGCGGCGAGGCGCGGCAGGCCGGCGGGGCCGAAGCGGGCGGGCAGTTGCAGCTTGAGCAGCCCCAGCTTTTCGTGCAGGGGCGCCAGCAGGCTGATGAAGTCCGCCACCTGCTTGCCTGCGCTCACCAGATCGCTCTGGTGGCTGATGGCCTGCGGGAACTTGAAACTGAAGCGAAACTGGGGCGGTACCGCATCGGCCCAGCGGCGCACCGTTTCCGGGGTGGGGGAGGCGTAGAAGGTGGTGTTGCCCTCCACCGTATTGAACACCCGGGCATAGTGGGCGAGGTGTTCGGCAGGCTTGGCGCCCACCCCCAGCAGCTGGCCGGGCCAGGCCGGGTGTGACCACTGGGGCAGACCCAAATAGAGGCTCATGTTGGTTCCTGTCTGCGGATTTATGCTGTTTTGCTCCCCTTTTTGCGCCAGGACAACAAAAAACAGGGCAAAGGAGGCTGCGGGCCATTTTACCCAAATGGGGGTTTTCCTCTATAATGCCAGCCCTTTTGTTTGCCAAATCGTTGTGACTCACGGGGTTGTGCGCCTAAGGTGGCGATGACCGGGGTCACAAGGTTGCCAGACAACGACGCTTGCCGATGTTCTCGCCTCGCGCGTCGACCCCTCAAGGGGCCACTCGGCGCGAGCCGGCATTGGCGGCAAGTATCCGGCTCGGGGAGCCGGATGATATGAGACTGATTTCAAACCGGGTAAGAACCAGGATCTGGCCAGCTGTGAGACAGACGGTGCTTGCCAGTCGTGCCCGGCGACCCAAGGTGAACCGTCTCTCTACCATTTCGAAGGAAGAAGTCCATGCGCTCTATCTATTGCGGACAGGTCAATGAGGCCCATGCCGGGCAGACCATTACATTGTGCGGTTGGGTCCACCGTCGTCGCGATCTCGGCGGCCTCATCTTTATCGACATGCGCGACCGGGAAGGGATCGTGCAAGTCTTCTTCGACCCGGACAAGCCGGACGCCTTCGCCCTGGCCTCCGAGCTGCGCGGCGAGTTCTGCATCCAGGTGACCGGCGTGGTGCGTACCCGTCCGGACTCCCAGCGCAACAGCGACATGGCCACAGGTGCCATCGAAGTGTTCGCCCACGAGCTCACCATCATCAACCGTGCCGAGCCGCTGCCGCTGGACTTCAACCAGGTCAACAGCGAAGAGGTCAGCCTCAAGTATCGCTACCTGGACCTGCGTCGCCCCGAGATGGCCAAGTACCTGAAGACCCGTGCCAAGGCCAGCGCCTTCGTGCGTCGCTTCATGGACGAGCAGGGCTTCCTCGACATCGAGACCCCCATGCTGACCAAGGCGACTCCGGAAGGGGCCCGTGACTACCTGGTGCCGAGCCGGGTGCACAAGGGCAAGTTCTACGCCCTGCCGCAGTCCCCGCAGCTGTTCAAGCAGTTGCTGATGATGTCCGGCTTCGATCGCTACTACCAGATCGTCAAGTGCTTCCGCGACGAGGACCTGCGTGCCGACCGCCAGCCAGAATTCACCCAGATTGACGTGGAAACCTCCTTCATGACTGCGCCACAAGTGCGCGAAATCATGGAAGAGATGATCCGCAAGCTGTGGATGCACATCCTGAACGTGGATCTCGGCGACTTCCCCATCATGACCTTCGACGAGGCCATGCGCCGCTTCGGCTCCGACAAGCCGGACCTGCGCCTGCCCATGGAGCTGGTGGATGTGGCCGATCTGCTGACCGCCGTTGAGTTTGCCGTGTTCGCCGGCCCCGCCAACGACCCCAAAGGCCGCGTGGCTGCCTTGAAAGTCCCGGGCGGCGCCGAGCTGTCTCGCAAGCAGATCGACGAATACACCAAGTTCGTCGGCATCTACGGTGCCAAGGGTCTGGCCTGGATGAAGGTCAACGCCGCCGCCAACGGCCTCGAGGGCGTCCAGTCCCCGGTGGCCAAGTTCCTGTCCGACGAGATAGTGCGCGAGATCCTGGCCCGTACCGGTGCCGCCGACGGCGACATCCTGTTCTTCGGCGCCGACAGCAAGAAGGTGGTGTGCGACGCCATGGGCGCCCTGCGCCTGAAGGTGGGCCGCGATCTGGGTCTGGTGGAGAACGTCTGGAAGCCGCTCTGGGTCATCGACTTCCCCATGTTCGAGGAAGATGGCGAAGGTGGCCTGGCTGCCATGCACCACCCCTTCACCGCCCCGAGCAACCTGGGCCCGGCCGAGCTGAAAGCCAACCCGGTGAGTGCTTATGCCAACGCCTACGACATGGTGATCAACGGCTACGAAGTGGGCGGCGGTTCTGTGCGTATCCACAACAGCGAGATGCAGTCCACCGTGTTCGACATCCTGGGCATCACCCCGGACGAGCAGCGCCTGAAGTTCGGCTTCCTGCTGGATGCCCTGAAATACGGCACCCCGCCCCACGCCGGTCTGGCCTTCGGTCTGGACCGCCTCAGCATGCTGCTGACCGGTACCGACAACATCCGGGACGTGATCGCCTTCCCGAAAACCACGGCAGCGGCCTGCCTGATGACGGATGCTCCCAGCTTCGCCAACCAGGCCCAGCTGACCGAGCTGGCCATCGCCACCGTTGCCAAGGCCGATGCCAAGGCTGACGCCTGAGAAGATTGAAGAACGGGTCGCCATGCGACCCGTATCCCATTGATTTCAAAATTATAACGGAGAGTTTTTATGGCAGGTCACAGCAAATGGGCCAACATCAAACACCGCAAGGCGGCGCAAGACGCCAAGCGTGGCAAGATCTTCACCAAGCTGATCCGCGAAATCACCACCTCGGCTCGCCTCGGTGATGCTGATCCCGCCAACAACCCGCGCCTGCGCGCGGCGGTAGCGGCTGCCCTGACCGGCAACATGACCCGTGACACCATCAACCGTGCCATCCAGCGCGGCGCCGGTGGTGGCGATGGCGAGCAGCTCGAGACCATCGTTTATGAAGGTTACGGCCCGGCGGGCTCCGCCGTCATGGTGGAGTGCCTGACCGACAACCGTAACCGCACCGTGGCCGAAGTGCGTCACGCCTTCAGCAAGTGCGGCGGCAACCTGGGCACCGACGGCTCGGTGGCCTACCTGTTCAGCAAGAAGGGTCTGCTGACCTTCGTGGGCGTGGACGAAGATGCCCTGATGGACGCGGCCCTGGAAGCGGGCGCCGATGATGTTGTCACCGAAGAGGATGGCTCCATCGAGGTCTACACCACCCCGAACGATTTCGGCACAGTGCTCGATGGCCTGGAAGCCGCCGGCTTCAAGCCCCAGAGCGCCGAAGTGACCATGATCGCTTCCACCGAAGCCGAGCTGGACGCCGATACCGCCCCCAAGCTGATGCGTCTGATCGACATGCTGGAAGACCTGGACGACGTTCAGGAGGTCTACCACAACGGCTCCATCTCCGACGAAGTGGCTGCGCTGCTCTGATCGCACAGCCTCTAGCCCCTGACTGGGGATAAATACCAGACGGCAGCCTCAGGCTGCCGTTTTTTTATCTTACTGACTCTCCTCTGGCCCCATTTCCTTCGCTTTGCCTCCCTTAATGCCCGCTTAAGTTTGCCTTTCTAGGATCAAATTGCATCCGGGCCGCAGTGCCCATCACCGCGTTGTCTGCTCGGGAAGAGAGACGGGTGAAAGGGATGCCCACAACGGAGCCCCCATGCAGGGTCTCCAGATCATTGGTTTGTCGGAGTCTTCTTATGCGCCTCACTCTGGGAGTGATGAAGGTCAATCTGTTGCTGGTGCTGCTGTTTGCACTGGTGTTCAACTGGCCCATTTTCCTGCACTTTTACCGTATTCTCAGCGCCCTCGAGCACGTCAAGGCGGGGTTTGCCCTCTCTATCCCCCTGGTGCTGGTCGCCGCCCTCAATGCGGTCTTCCTGCCGTTCACCTTCCGCTATCTGCTCAAGCCTTTCTTCACCTTCCTGATCGTCACCGCCTCCCTGGTCAGCTACGCCATGCTCAAATACGGCATCATCTTCGATGTGGGCATGGTGCAGAACATACTCGAAACCAACAGCGGGGAGGCAAGCTCCTACCTCAATGGTTCAGTGGTGCTCTGGTTCCTGCTGACCGCCGTGCTGCCGGTGCTTGGCCTCTTGTGGCTGAAGATCGAATACCCAACCCCCTGGTACAAGGGGCTGGCCCAGCGTCTGGCGGGGATCGCCCTCTCCCTGCTGTTCCTGGTCGGCGTCGCCGCCCTCTATTACCAGGATTACGCCTCGGTTGGGCGCAACAACCATACCATCGTCAAAGAGATAGTCCCCTCCAACTACGTGCGCGGTCTCTATCGCTACGCCCGGGATATTCTCTTCGCCACCCCTGTCCCTTATCAGCCGATAGGCACAGATGCCAGGGTGGTGGATAAGGGCGGCAAGCCGACCCTGATGTTCCTGGTGGTGGGGGAGACTGCCCGCAGCCAGAACTACTCCCTCAACGGCTACCAGAAGCAGACCAACGGCTTCACCATGAAGGAGCCGGATCTCGTCTCCTTCAGGGACGTGCGATCCTGTGGCACCGCCACCGCGGTCTCGGTGCCCTGCATGTTCTCCAACCTCACGCGCCGTGGTTATGACGAGACCCTGGCCAAGTCCAGGGACGGCCTGCTGGACGTGCTGCAACACGCCGGTGTCTCTGTGCTGTGGAAGGAGAACGACGGCGGCTGCAAGGGGGTATGCAATAACGTGCCCACCCTGGAGATCGAGCCCAAGGCCTTCCCCGAATACTGTGAAGGGGACTCCTGCTATGACGAGGTCTTGCTGCAGGGGCTGGATCGGCAGATCGCCGGGATGAAGGGCAAGCAGGGCAGCAAGCTGGTGGCCTTCCACCTGATGGGCAGCCATGGCCCGACCTACTATCGCCGCTACCCGGCCGGGGATCGCGTCTTCCTGCCGGACTGCCCGCGCAGCGACATCGAGAACTGCAGCAACGAGGAGCTGGTCAACACCTATGACAACACCATCCGCTACACCGACAAGGTGCTGTCCCAGCTTATCGCCAAGCTCAAGACCCTGGAGAGCCAGTACAACGTGGGGTTGGTCTACCTGTCGGATCACGGGGAATCTCTGGGGGCGCTGGGGCTCTACCTGCACGGCACTCCCTACAAGTTTGCCCCGGACGATCAGACCCGGGTGCCCCTGCTGACCTGGCTCTCTCCCCAGTTGCAGCGGGATCGCGGGCTCAATCAGGATTGCCTGCGCCAGGAGGCGGGCAGCAAGCGCTTCTCCCACGACAACCTGTTCCACTCGATGCTCGGTATCATGGACGTGCAGACCCAGGTCTATGACGGCAAGCTTGATCTGTTCAAGCCCTGTAGGGCGGGGTGAGTCAGGCTAACCGAACGCGACAACCTGTTGCCCCGCACCATGCTCGGCATCATGGACGTGCAGACCCAGGTCTATGATGGCAAGCTTGATCTGTTCAAGCCCTGTAGGGCGGGGTAAACCGGCGAAAACAGACCATAAAAAACGGCAGCCACTGGCTGCCGTTTTTATTGATGCAAGGCGCGGCCTTACTTCTGCTCCATGATGATCTGCAGCAGATCCCCCTCCAGCAGGGAGCGCTTCACCAGGGCGAAGCCGCCTATGGTGGGCTGGTTCTGGAAGCGGGCCTTCACTATGGGCAGGCCACGGTGGAAGCTTGGCAGGGACTGGTGCTCGACGCAGCGACGGATGGCCGGGATCAGGATCTCTTCGGCGGCGGTGATTTCACCGGCGATCAGCACCTTCTGGGGGTTGAACAGGTTGACCGTGATGGCGATGGCCCGGCCCAGGTGTTCTCCCACGTTCTCGATCACGCTGCGGGCCAGTTCGTCACCGGCCACGGCGGCCTTGCACACCTCCTGGATAGTGATGTGCTTCTCCTGCAGCGAGCTCAGGTGACCGCGGCTGATGAGCTCCTTCACCTTGTCGACGATGGCCTCGTTGGAGGCTATGGTCTCGAGGCAGCCGAAGTTGCCGCAGTGGCAGCGCTTGCCGAGGGGCTCGACCTGGATGTGGCCTATCTCGCCGACGTTGCGGTTATGACCGAGGAATACCTGCCCCTTGGTGATGATGCCGGAGCCGGTGCCCTGGTGCACGCTCACCAGGATGGAGTCCATGCAGTCGCGGGACTCGCCGAAGAAGTGCTCCGCCAGCGCCAGGGAGCGGGTGTCGTTGCCCACGTAGCAGGGGAGGTTGAAATGGTGCTCCAGCAGCTTGGCGAGCCCCAGGTTGCGGATCTGGTAGGTGGGGGTATAGATGACCATGCCGGATTCCGGATTGACCAGGCCCGGCATGGTGAGCGCTATGCTGATGAGGTTGCGGCTGCGCTCGGTATTGGCGTCGATGAAGGCGCCAATCTCCCGCAGCAGCATGTCGACCACGGGCTGTTGCTCTATCTCTGTCACCTGGGTGATGTGCTGATCGAGCTCCTTGCCGTCGAGATCATACAGGGAGAGCTGCAGATAGCCGCGGCCAAGCTTGGCGGAGACAAACTGAAAGCGATGCTTGATGGTGGTCAGGGAGATGGCGCGTCGTCCGCCGGTTGACGCCTGGGGCGACGTCTCCCTGATCAGCCCATGCTCGATCAGTTGCCGGGTTATCTTGGTCACGCTGGCCGGGGCCAGCTGACTCAACTCGGCAATTTTGACCCGCGAGATGGGCCCCTGCAGGTCAATGAGTCGATAGACGACGGCACTGTTCACCTGCTTGATAAGATCTACGTTTGCTATTTGTCCGCCAGTCATAGTGTCACTGTGTTGTGTAGTGTCCGTTAACCACGGTCCCGCAGACCGTGAAGGCCTGATCAAAGACGGTGAGGTTGGCAATTTTTCCGACCTGGATACTACCGAGACGTGAGTCCCATCCAATGGCGCGAGCGGGGTAAAGGGTGGCCATTCTCAGTGCTTCATCGAGCGGTAATCCGACCTGTTTGACCAGATTCTCCACCCCTTCAATCATGGTGAGGGCGGAGCCGCCGAGTGTACCATTCTCATCGACGCACTGACCATCGCGGAAATAGACGGTTGCGCCACAAAAATCAAACTGCTCAAAGCCTTCCGGTGCACCGGCCGCGGCGGTGGCATCGGTGACCAGCACCAGTTTCTCGCCGAGGATCTTGTGTGCCAGGCGCACGTTGGCCCAGTGCACGTG
The DNA here is from genome assembly GCF_040908275.1 of Aeromonas sp. R4-3. NCBI lineage: Bacteria > Pseudomonadati > Pseudomonadota > Gammaproteobacteria > Aeromonadales > Aeromonadaceae > Aeromonas > Aeromonas sp. R4-3. The sequence continues at coordinate 38,147 of NZ_JBFODK010000056.1, read as the reverse complement.
GTGACCGTCGACGATGACACCGGCATAGACATCCTTGCGATCATAGATGGCGCCCACCACGCCAGGCTCGCGACCGTTGAGGGTCGGGGTCATGGCGTTGTAGAGGTGGGTGGCAAAGCGCATGCCGTTGTCAAACCCGGCCATGGCCTGGTCATAGCTGGCAGCGGTGTGACCGGCTGAGACCAGGATGCCGGCCTCCACCAGGCGACGGATGTGCTCCGGCTTGTTGCGCTCCGGCGCCAGGGTGATCTTGGCGATGGCGTCGCTGTTGGCGCAGAAGAAATCGATCATCTCGTCGACGGGCTGACGGATCTGCTCGGCCGGGTGTATGCCCTTGCGCTTGAGGTTGGTGTAGGGCCCTTCCAGATGGACCCCCAGCACCTCGTTCGGACGGGCGGCCATGTAGTCGCGGGTCACCGCCACCGCCAGCTTCATGTCGGCATCCGGACTGGTGATCAGGGTCGGCAGGAAGCTGGTGGTACCGGACTTGAGATTGGCCGCCTGCATGGTGGCCAGGGTCTCTATGGTGATGTGACCATTGAACATGACGCCACCGCAGCCGTTGAGCTGGACATCGATGAAGCCGGCGCTGAGGTTGGCGCCCTTGAGATCAATCTGCTCAATGCCCGCTGGCAGTTCGGCCAGGTGGGAGATGGCGACAATCTTGTCGCCTTCGATCAGTACGCCGTGGCCGGTCAGCACGCAGCTGCCGGTATAGAGGGTGCAATTAGTCAGTGCGTACATGACGGCTCCTTACAGGCGGTCGATGTTGGCGGCTTCCAACTGCTGGAAGTAACGGACCGTCTTGACTTTCAGCTCCATGGTGGAGGGCTCGTCGCACACCATCATGCCCTTGGGATGCAGTTGCAGGGTGGAGATGGTCCACATGTGGTTGACGCAGCCTTCCACCGCGGCCTGCAGGGCCAGGGCCTTGGCGTGGCCAGTCACCAGGATCATGATCTCCTCGGCATCCATCAGGGTGCCTACGCCCACGGTCAGCGCCAGCTTGGGCACCTGCTCCATGTCGCCACCGAAGAAGCGGGAGTTGGCGATGCGGGTGTCCTCGGTCAGGGTCTTGACCCGGGTACGGGAGGCCAGGGAAGAGGCCGGCTCGTTGAAGGCGATGTGGCCGTCGTTGCCGACGCCGCCCATGAAGAGGTTGATCCTGCCGTAGGACTTGATCTTGTCCTCGTAGCGCTTGCACTCGGCCACCAGATCCTCGGCATTGCCGTTGAGGATGTTGATGTTTTCCGGGCGAATGTCGACGTGATTGAAGAAGTTGTTGTACATGAAGCTGTGGTAGCTCTCCGGGTGCTCCTTGGGCAGACCCACGTACTCATCCATGTTGAAGGTCACCACGTGCTCGAAGCTCACCTCGCCGGCCTTGTGCAGCTCGATCAGGCGCTTGTAGGTCGTCAGCGGCGTGCCGCCGGTGGGCAGGCCCAGCACGAAGGGGCGGTCGGCTGTCGGTTTGAACGCATTGATGCGGTCAACGATGTAACGGGCAGACCAGAGACCCACCTGGCTGGCAGACTTCAACGGGATCAGGCGCATTTTCTATACCTCAGTACTGTTGCCGCACAGGATTGACGGCAAGGGACCAAACACGGATTCAAGTTGTTTTATAGCGTAAATAAAGATTGCGAACTAAGCCACATCTATCCGCTACCTTTATCTCTGTTGAGTGATAATGATCACGAAAGCCGGTTTATTAATTTGCGCAGCGAAATAAAACACATAGACTGCCAATCAAGCCTTGATGGCTTATGCGTCGAACGTGATAAGCACTTAATTTCTAGAAAAACATCAACTAAGGAGAGGAACCGTGAACATTCTCGGTTATTTGCAAAAGATCGGCCGTGCCCTGATGGTGCCGGTAGCGGTATTGCCTGCCGCAGCGATCCTGATGGGGATTGGCTATTGGATTGACCCGAACGGCTGGGGTGGTGGAAGTCCGGTCGCAGCTTTCCTGATCAAGGCGGGTGCCGCCATCATCGACAGCATGCCCGTGCTGTTTGCCGTGGGTGTTGCCTATGGCATGTCCAAGGATAAAGACGGTTCCGCCGCGCTGGCCGGTCTGGTCGGCTTCCTGGTGGTCACCACATTGCTGAGCCCGGGCGCCGTTGCCCAGATCAAGGGTATCCCGGCCGACCAGGTGCCGGCAGCCTTTGCCAAGATCAGCAACCAGTTCGTCGGCATCCTCTGCGGTGTCATCGCGGCTGAGCTGTACAACCGCTTCAGCAGCGTCGAGCTGCACAAGGCGCTGGCCTTCTTCTCCGGCCGTCGTCTGGTGCCGATCGTGACCTCCGTTGTCATGATCGTTGTCTCCTTCATCCTGATGGCCGTCTGGCCGGTTATCTATGGTGGCCTGGTGAACTTCGGTGAATCCATCGTCAGCATGGGCTCCACCGGTGCCGGCATCTACGCCTTCTTCAACCGTCTGCTGATCCCGGTCGGTCTGCACCACGCCCTGAACTCGGTGTTCTGGTTCGACGTGGCCGGCATCAACGACATCCCGAACTTCCTGGGTGGCCAATCCTCCATCGACGCCGGCAAGGCTGTCGTGGGCGTGACCGGCATGTACCAGGCTGGCTTCTTCCCCATCATGATGTTCGGTCTGCCGGGTGCAGCACTGGCCATCTACCACAGCGCGAAGAAAGAGCACAAAGAGAAAGTTGCCTCCATCATGATCGCAGCCGCCTTTGCCGCCTTCTTCACCGGGGTGACCGAGCCGCTCGAGTTCTCCTTCATGTTCGTGGCGCCTGTGCTCTACGTCATCCACGCATTGCTGACCGGCCTGTCCGTGTTCATCGCCTCCAGCATGCACTGGATCGCCGGTTTCGGTTTCAGTGCCGGTCTGGTGGATATGGTGCTCTCCAGCCGCAACCCGCTGGCGACCCAGTGGTACATGCTGCTGGTACAAGGCCTGGTGTTCTTCGGTCTCTACTACGCCATCTTCCGTGCCGTTATCGTCAAGTTCAACCTGAAAACCCCGGGTCGTGAAGATGACGAAGCCGTGCCGGTACAGGCCCAGACCACCGACCGCACCGAGCTGGCTCGCCAGTATCTGGAAGTGCTGGGTGGCCAGGACAACCTGGTGACCATAGATGCCTGCATCACCCGTCTGCGTCTGACCCTGAAGGATCGCAGCATCGTCGATGAGCGCAAGCTCAAAGCCCTGGGCGCGGCCGGTGTGGTCAAGCTCGGTGAGCAGAACCTGCAGGTGATTCTGGGCCCCTTGGCCGAAATCATCGCCGGTGAGATGAAAGCCCTGCGTTAATCGAGCGACTCGCTCACCTCAAGTCTAAGTCCATTGTTGACATAACTAAGGGCCCCGTTCCCGGGGCCCCATATAAAAAAAGCCAAGAAAATCCAACCTTTACTTCAAATGAGAGCAGCAGTTATGAACTTGAAACATTCTCTGTTAGCCATTGCCATGTCTACCGTTTTCGTCAGCCAAGTGCAGGCAGCCGATGCCGCCAAGCAAGCCGTGGTCGATTCCCTCGCCAGCAATCTGGTCGTCAAGTACGAAGTCGTCACCAATGACGGTGCCGGCGCCGGCCTCGACTGCCAGGCCCTGGGCTCCGAGTGGGCGAGCTGTGGTGTTGCCAAGCTGCACCTGACCAATACCGGTGCCGACGTCACCTCCAAGGACTGGAGCATCTATGTCTCCTCCATCCGCCGCATCCAGCGGGTGGACAACGACCAGTTCACCATCACCCACCTGACCGGCGACCTCTATCGTTTGACGCCAACCGAGAAGTTCCAGGGCTTTGCCAAGGACGCCACGGTCGAAGTGCCCCTGGTGGTGGAGTACTGGGTATTGTTCGAATCTGACATCATGCCGAACTGGTATGTCGCCAGCGAAGGGGCCGAGCCGAAAGTGCTGGCCAGCATGAGCAACATCGACGATGCCACCACCTATGAGAAGCCGATGCCGGCCGACGGCTGGAAGCGCACCAAGGATGACAACAACATCCTGATGAACAGCGAGACCCGTTTTGCCGCCAACCAGACCAGCACCCTGCTGCCTGCCGGCAAGATTGACGACCAGATACTGCCGACCCCGATGAAACAGGTGGTCAAGGCCGGTCCCCAGGTCGACTTCTCCACCATCAAGCTCAATGCCCTGGACCTGCCAAGCGATCGCGCCGAGGCCATCAAGGCTCAACTGACCAAGCTGGGTGTTACCCTCTCCGACACCGGCTACCCGGTCACCATCAAGCTCGGCAGCAAGCTCAAGCAGGCCGAAGGCTATGACATGACCATAGGCGCCAAAGGCACAGTGGTGCAGGGTCATGACATCGACGGGGCCTTCTGGGGCGCCCAGTCCCTGATCTCCCTCTTGGGGGTCAACGACAAGCTGGTGAGCCAGATGAGCGTTGAGGATGCACCGCGCTTCGAATACCGCGGCATGCAGACCGACGTGGCCCGCCACTTCAGAAGCACTGAGACCATGAAGAAGCTGGTTGACCAGATGTCTGCCATGAAGCTCAACGTGCTGCACCTTGGCCTGACCAACGATGAAGGCTGGCGCATCGAGATCCCGGGCCTGCCGGAGCTGACCGACGTCGGCAGCCAGCGTTGCCACGATCTCTCCGAGACCCAGTGCCTGATGCCGCAGCTCGGCTCAGGCCCGACCAGCGACAACATGGGCTCCGGCTTCTACAGCAAGTCCGACTACATCGACCTGGTGCGTTACGCCAAGGCTCGCGGCGTGACCGTGATCCCCGAGATCAACATGCCGGCTCACGCCCGTGCCGCCGTGGTCTCCATGGAGGCGCGCTACAAGCGTCTGCTGGCGGAAGGCAAGGAAGCGGAAGCGAACCAGTTCCGTCTGACTGACCCGGATGACACCTCCAACGTCACCTCGGTGCAGTTCTACGACAAGATGTCCTTCATCAACCCCTGCCAGCCGGGTGCTGCCACCTTCGTGGCCAAGGTGATGGATGAAGTGGCCCAGATGCACCAGGCCGCCGGTCAGCCCCTGACCGCCTGGCACTACGGTGGTGACGAGGCGAAGAACATCATGCAGGGCGGCGGCTATCAGGATCCGGCCGTCACCCAGAAAGCCGATCTGGTCGCCTGGAAGGGCAACGTCGACTCCAGCAAGCAGGACAAACCGTTCGGCAAGTCCCCGATGTGCCAGAAGATGATCGACGATGGCAAGATCAAGGACGTGGCCGAGCTGCCAGTTCATTTCGCCAAGGAAGTGAGCGAGATGGTCAAGGGCCACGGCTTCTCCACCCTGCAGGCGTGGGAAGATGGTCTGAAGTACGCCACGGACGCCAGCGTGTTCGCCACCGACAAGACCCGGGTCAACTTCTGGGAAACCCTCTACTGGGGTGGCTTCAACGAGGCGATGAAGTGGGCGCACAAGGGCTATGACGTGGTGCTCTCCAACCCCGACTACCTCTACTTCGACTTCCCGAACGAGGTACACCCGGCCGAGCGTGGCTACTACTGGGCGACCCGCTTCAACGACACTCGCAAGGTGTTCGCCTTCGCCCCGGAAAACCTGCCGCAGAACGCCGAGACCTCGGTTGACCGCGACGGCAACGCCTTCGTGGCCAAGGGTGACCAGGATCCGGTCAAGTTCAAGGGGATCTCCGGTCAGCAGTGGAGCGAAACCGTGCGCACCGACGCCCAGTACGAGTACATGGTCTACCCGCGGATCTTCTCCGTGGCCGAGCGTGCCTGGCACAAGGGCGGCTTCGAGCTGGATTACGTGAAGGGCCGCGAGTTCTCCGGTACCTCCAAGCACGTCAACAAGGCCACCCTGAACAAGGAGTGGAACCAGTTCGCCAACCTGCTGGGTCAGCGCGTGCTGCCGAAGCTGGATCAGGCCGGTGTTGAATACCGCCTCTCCGTGCCAGGCGCCAAGGTGGTGAACGGCAAGCTGGAAGCAAACGTGGATCTGCCGGGTCTGCCCATCCAGTACAGCCTGGACGGCACCACCTGGACCGCCTATGACGCCGCGGCCAAGCCGACCGTCAATGGCAAGGTCTGGCTGCGTACCACCAGCTTCGACGGCAAGCGCGCCAGCCGCGTCACCGAGCTGAACTGATAGCTTATCGTCACTGACACAGGGCGGGTCGCAAGACCCGTCTTTCCCAAGGCCGATATGTCATCGGATTTGGGAAAGGTTGACTGTGCGTGTGAACCTTTGTTGTGTGTGTATTGTCTGTTTTTCATCACTTGTGACCCCGCCTAGTGCGGGGCTTTTTTTGTCCGGCGATCAGGCAGGTCGCAGGCGGCATAGGGTGGGGAGGCAGGAACGGGGAGAGGTGGGTCGGACGGGCTGGCGGCTCAGAGCGGATCCTCTGGCCAGTCGATGTCTTGCACGCAGCCGGGATCGTCCAGTGACAGGGTGCGCAGGCGCCCCTGATGACGCAGCAATACGCCTTGCGCTCCCTGTTCCCCCTCCAGGCTCGCCAGCTCGGGGAGCAGATCGGCGGGGATGCTGACGGGATGGCCCGGCTGCCCCTGATGGAGGGGGCGCACTATCTCCCTGCCCGTCTGGGCGGCTTGCAGCGCCCGCAGGCTGGCGGGGGAGAGGTGGGGCATGTCGGCCAGGGTGATGAGCAGGCTGTGGATGGGGCGGCCGCTCGCCAGCAGAGTGCGCACTCCGTGGGCCAGGCTGTCTCCCAGACCGCCGTCCCGTGGCACCTGGGTCAGCTCGGCCCCGGAGTCCGCCAGCAGGCGGCGCAGTGTCTCGTCTCGCTGCCTGAGCACCACCAGCACGCTGTCATGACAGGGGAGCAGGGTGGCCAGAGTGCGCAGGATCAGGGGCGGGGAGCCCGCGAGGCGCTTGTCACTGCCGTAGCGACGGGAGAAGCCGGCCGCCAGCAGCAGGGCGACGCGCTCAGGCTGCATCTGTGGCGTCTCGCAATCTGATGCCCTGGCGCACGGCGATCACCTCGGCCAGCACGGCGATGGCGATCTCTATGGGGGTCTTGCTGCCGATGGGCAGCCCTATGGGGGCGTGGACCCGCGCAAGCTGGGTCTGACTCGCCTCGGCAATTCGCTGCAGCCGCTCCAGCCGACGGGCGCTGGTGCGCACCGAGCCCATGGCGCCGAGGTAGAAGGCGTCGGATTCGAGCCCCGCCATCAGCCCGGCATCGTCGATCCTGGGGTCGTGGGCCAGTGCCAGCACGGCGCTCCGGGCCGTGGCATGGCGCTCGACGAAGCGCTCGGGATCGCACCACTCCACGGCTATTCCTCCTTGCTCCGGCCCCCAGTGCCAGTCGCGGCGGTACGGCTCACGGGTATCGCACAGCCGCACCTCGAAACCGGCGGCCTGACCGAGCCGCGCTACCTGCTCGCTCACCTGGCTGATGCCGAGCAGCAGCAGGCGCCAGCGCTGGGCATAGCTCAGGCGTACCCGGCCTGGCGCCTCTTGCTCGCAGGGATCCGTCGTCTCTTCGTCCAGATAGCGGCGTTTCCCCTGCTCGAGCAGCACCTCCCGCACGAAGGGGTGGCCCCCTTGCAGTCTGGTGAGCCACTCATCGAGATCCGCGCTGGCCGCGTCCCCTTCGAGGCGCTCCACCAGCAGCCGGATGCGGCCGCCGCACGGCAGCTCGAACGCACTGCCATCGGGGGCCAGATGGGAGCCATAGTCCAGCAGGCTCAGGGGGGCGTCATGCTCCCCCCTGGCCAGCATGGCGACGAAGGCATCCTCGATGCAGCCGCCAGAGATGGAGCCGCTGCGGTGGAGGCCATCGGTGGCGAACAGGGCACCCTTGGGGCGGGGGGCCGAGCCGTAGGTCGCGACTATGCTGCACAGCCAGATGCCTTTCCCCTGGGCCAGCCAGGCGAGGCTCTGACGCAGCACCTCCAGCTGAGCGTCACTCATCGTGCGCCTCGACGATCTCCTTCTTGAGCGTCTTGATGTCGTCGGCACTCAGGGCGGAGGGCTGATGGGCCCAGGTCTGGCGCAGGAAGTTCACCAGATCCGCCAGTTGCTGGTCGTTGAGCTCTTTGGCGTAGCTGGGCATGGGGGCGAAGCGCTCGGTCTGGCTGTAGCTCTGGGCCGGGATCCCACGCAGCAGCACCGCCAGGGTGTTGGTCGCGCTCGCCTGATCCAGGGTGGCGTTGGTGTACATGGAAGGGGTCACGTTCGGCTTGCCCTGACCCTCCTGGCCGTGACAGCCGGCGCAGTAGTCCCGGTAGAGCCCGTAACCCGGGTGCGATGCGTCCATAGTGACCGGCTTGGGTGCAGGCTCCGGCAACGGGGTGTCGCTGCCCAGCAGGTAGCTGGTGACGGCATGCATGTCCTCGTCGGTCAGGTAGGCGAAGCTCTTCTCGACCACGGGATACATGCCGGCGAAGACGCCGCCCTTGACCGAGTAGCCCTTGCGCAGCAGCCGGGTCAGGGAGTCATGGGTCCAGCCCTGGCGCCTGAGCTCGGTGGCGGTGATCTCCGGGGCCATCACCCCCTCTATCATGGCCCCTTTCAGGTAGCGTGAGCCGTCCATCGCCATGAAGGTATCCCGCGGCGTGTGGCACTCGCCGCAGTGTCCCAGCCCATCCACCAGGTAGCGGCCACGGTTCCAGTTGCTGCTCTTGGCCGGATCCGGTTGGAAGGGGTTGTCCTCGTGGGCCACCAGGTTCCAGAACACCAGGCCGGTGCGCACGTTGAAGGGGAAGCCGACCTCGTTGTCGCGGTTCGGGGTGGCGGCCGGCCTGGTCTGCATGAAGTAGGCGTAGAGCGCCTTCATGTCCTCATCCGTGACCATGTGATAGGAGGTGTAGGGCATGGCGGGATAGAGGCGTCCCTTGGGGGCGTTGCCGTTGTGCATCACCTCATAAAAATCCTCATAGCTGTAGCTGCCTATCCCCTGGCGCTTGTCGGAGCTGATGTTGGTGGAGTAGATGACGCCAAAGGGTGTCTTGAACGCCAACCCACCGGCGTATTTCTGGCCCCCCTCTGCGGTGTGGCAGGCGGCGCAGTCACCGACCTTGGAGAGGTATGCCCCCTGTGCCACCAGCGGATCCTGGGTGTCGGCCGCGGATACGGCGCCTGCGCCCAGCAAGAGCGCGAATGTGAGTCTGGAGAGCATCATGTGCGTACTACCCCCTCCGAGATCAGCATGGCCTTGACCCCCTCGTAGTACTTCTTGTAACCGGTGCAGCGGCAGACGTGATCTTTAAGCGCACCCTCTATGGTGGATTCGAGATCGGCCATGGCCACCGGCTCTTTGCGCAGCCGCTCCAGCAGCACAGTGGTCTCGTTGACAAAACCCGAGGTACACCAGCCGCACTGGAAGGAGAAGTGATCCAGGAAGGTCTTCTGCACCGGACTCAGGGCGATGATCTTGCCCAGGTTGTTACGCTGGGCATGGCCTTCCACAGTGCGGATGCGCTGGCCGTTGAAGCGGCCCACCCCGTTGATGCAGGTGCGCACGCTCTCGCTGCTGCCATCCGCCCCGTCGACCACTATGGTGCAGGCATGGCAGACGCCGACGCCGCAGCCGAACTTGGTGCCGGTCAGGTTCACATACTCGTGCAGGAAGTCGATCATCATGGTGTTGTCATCCACTTCGATCGGGCCAATGAGACGGTCGTTGATGGTCATGTTTACGGTGATCATTGGATGGCCTTCTGAATGTCGGTTGCAGTGACGGGAAGATGATAGAAACGGGTGCCGGTCGCCTGATAGATGGCTTCGACCAGGGCGGCGACCACGGGGATCATCACCACTTCGCCTATGCCCTTGGTGGCATCGGTCGGCGAGAGGGGATCGAGCAGGGTGTGGGTCAGGTTCCACACCGGCAGCTGGTGCGCCAGGGGGACCTGATAGCGGTTCAGGTTCCAGGTGCCGTTGCCCGGCCCGTCCTGCCCGGCGGGCAGGTATTCATAGAGGGCGTGACCGACCCCCATGGCCAGGCCGCCCTGGATCTGCCCTTCCACCAGTTCGGGGACTATGACACGGCCGGCGTCCAGCCAGCTGTGGGCAGACAGTATGTGCACCTTGCCGGAGCCCTTCTCCAGCGCTATCTCGACCAGGGTGGCGCAGGGGGCGTAGTAGGTCACCATGGCGTTGTTCAGGCTGGTGCTGGGGTAGTGGGCCTGGGTGCGATCGAGCAGCTGGTAGCCGTTGGCATCCGCCTGTGCGCGTTTCTCGCTGCTGGCGCCGTCGCCGTAGCGCAACGCCAGCGCATCTATGGGCAGGCGCTGGCTCTGACCCTCTATGGTGAAGTCGCATTCGGCCCAGGCCCAGCGGTTGAAGCTGTGCACCATGGCGCCGGTAATCAGGCCGTTGGCGTGAGCGTGGGCCGCCAGCAGGGCGAGCGGCAGCGGCGGCATGCCACGGGTCGTCAGTCCCGCCGGGGTCCAGCTCGCCTCGCTGGCGGGGCCCAGATCCAGGCCTGCCTGGCCGACGAAGTACTGCTTGCGCCAGATGGCGGTTGCCGCCGGCCAGAGCGTCTGCTCGAACAGGATGCGGGCCGCGGTGACGGTGGCATGGCTCTGGAAGTAGGAGGAGATGGAGGCCGAAGAGGCCTGCGGAATGGCCAGGGTCCAGCGCGGGTTCTTCTGCATCTCGTCCTGGCGTTCCTGCGAGATGGTGTAGGGGTTGTCGGTCGAGACCAGCTTGAAGCTATCCCAGAGGGCGATTTCGGCGAGCGCTATGGTGTCGGCCGGTTGGCCCAGGTAGCGGCTGACGATCTCGGCCTGGGAGGTCTGGATCCCAGTGCCCATCTCCATGCCGCTGATCTTGAGGAGTATCTCCCCCTTGCTTGTCAGCTCGACGCAGGCGGAGGGGGCCACGGCACCGGTGCCATAGTCCTTGGTGGTGATGCCAAAGCCAGTGCCGTGCAGACGATCCGGATGCTGGGTCTCGTAAGCCTGCTTCCTGGCCTGGCGCTGGGCCCAGACCTCGTGCTGCTCGGCCATCGCCAGGATCTCGGGGTAACGGTTGTTGCCCTCGGGAATGGCCCCCTGGGTATTGGGCTGGCCGGGCTTGATCAGGTTGCGGCGCCGCAGCTCCAGCGGATCCATGTTCAGCAGTGCGGCGGCCTCGTTGACCATCATCTCCATGGCCGCCATGGTTTGCAGGGATCCATACCCTCGCATGGAGCCGCAATCCGGGTTCTCGGAGGGCAGGGCGACCGCGGTGATGTCGTTCCTGGGGAGGTAGTAGACTCCCTGGATGGCGCTGGCCCCCACGCTGGCCACCGAGCCGGTGAAGTTCAGGCGACCGCCGCCGTCCACTGTCATGGCGCTGATCAGGGCGCGGAACTGGCCGCTCTGCTTGTCGATCACCAGCTTGTTGTGCATGTTGAACGGATGACGCTTGAGGCCACCCTGGAACTGTTCGAAACGATCGTTGGCCAGGCGCACCGGGCCCTCGCCATAAAGGGTCGCGAGCAGGCCATAGAAGGGGAATATGGTGTGATCCTTGGCCCCGAAGCCACCCCCGATGAAGGGGGAGTGCACCACCAGCTTGTCGACCTTGCCGGCCAGCGGCCCCTTGGCCAGCATCTCGGCGGCTTCGTAGTAGAAGTCGTGAGGGGACTGGGTGCTCACCACTAGGTGCATGGTGCGCGCCTTGGCGTCGAACCAGCCGTTGAAGTTTTCCGGCTCCATCATCATGGGTTCGATGAACTGGGTCTGGTAGCTGCGATCCAGCACCAGGGCGTCCTCGGCCTCCAGCTCCTTGTGCACCTGCTCGGCCTGATACATCCCCTGCTCACCGGCGTTGCCATCGGCTCTGGCCGTCGGCCACACCGGCTGGTGGCTGACGATGGCCGGGAAGAAGAGGCCGTTCTTCAAGGTACTGTATTGATCTTCCCTGCCGAGCTTGCCCTCAATCCGGATGATGCGCCAGCAGGCCCAGGGATCCCGGGTGGTGGCGACCAGGGGGGTCACATCACCGTAGCGCACCACCTTGTTGTTGAACTGCAGGATCTGCTTGGCCCGGTTGAAGGTGGCGAAGTCCGCGAAGATAAGCATGGCGGCCGCATGACCCAGATAGTCCGGGGTGGCCCCTTCGCTGACCATCATGTTGATGCCGTAGAAAGAGGGCAGCTCGACGCCGTCGCGCACCAGGTCGGTGGCCGTGATCACTCGGCGGGGCTGGGCATTGGCGGGCAGCATGGAGAGATCCAGCCCCAGATAGACGCGATCCGCCTTGTCGAGCCGGATCAGCAGCGCATGTTGCTGCTGGGACGGCCAGCCAGCGAGATCCTGCGCGCGATAGTCCCGGCTGTAGATCTTCTGGCCTGTGACCTTGGCCAGGCCATCGCTGCGAAACTTGATCTTGCCCCCCTGCTTCCACTGGCCGAGCAAGGCAGGATCGAAGACCTCGTCTTCCATGCCGGACAGGGAGAGGTTGGCGAGGAGGGGGGCGCTGTAGACGGCGATGCCGGCGATGACGCACTGCTTGATGAAATCACGTCTTGATACGGAGTAGGACATGGCTCAGCTACCTGTGTGAGGATGAGGCGAGTGGCTCGGGGGAAAGGGAGGGGACAGGTGTTGTCGACCATCTTCCCTGATGTCGCAGCAAAAATGACAAAATTGTAAATAGGATACTAGGATGATGCAGTTTGGAAAATGCCTGGTTTCTGTTGGTTCCAACTCTGTTCAGCTTGGCGAGGTGATCCACCAAATGTTACAAGCTTGTTTCAAAACATTGAAGTGTGATCTCGCCGCAATATCAAGCAGCCATGTGTTTGTGCTCACAGGACACCTTTATGCCCAGGTGCGTCCCACGCTTCTCCGTGGGGAAGTCGCTTGCACGAGAGCCGATGGCGGCGAAATAAAGGAAGCCTGTGGCCGGGAAGCGACCCCGCGTCGGGCAAATGGCGTCTGGCGTAACGTCAGCCAGGGCGCGGCGGCAAATTCCTGTTGAGCCTCATGGATGAATAGTGGATCATTGTCGGTTTCTAAGCGGGGGCGCGCGGTTGCCCCATGAGCTGAGACATTCGAGGTGAATTCATGAGCGAGGCGAGCAGCCCAACCAACTTTATCCGTCAGATCATCGATGAAGATCTGGCCAGCGGTAAGCACAACCACGTGCATACCCGTTTTCCGCCGGAGCCGAACGGTTATCTCCATATCGGCCACGCCAAGTCCATCTGCCTGAACTTCGGCATCGCCCGTGACTATCAGGGCCAGTGCAACCTGCGCTTCGATGACACCAACCCGGCGAAGGAAGACATCGAGTTCGTGGAGTCCATCAAGCAGGACGTACAGTGGCTCGGCTTCCAGTGGAGCGGCGAGATCTGCTACTCCTCCGACTATTTCGACAAGCTGCACGGCTATGCCATCGAGCTCATCGAGAAGGGTCTGGCCTATGTGGACGAGCTCTCCCCCGAGCAGATGCGCGAATACCGCGGCACCCTGACCGCTCCTGGCAAGAACAGCCCGTTCCGCGATCGCAGCGTAGAAGAAAACCTGGCGCTGTTTGCCAAGATGAAGAGCGGCGAGCTGGCCGAGGGCAGCGCCTGCCTGCGCGCCAAGATCGACATGGCATCTCCCTTCATGGTGATGCGCGATCCCGTCATCTATCGCATCAAGTTTGCCCACCACCACCAGACAGGTGACAAGTGGTGCATCTATCCGATGTACGACTTCACCCACTGCATCTCGGACGCCCTGGAGGGGATCACCCACTCCCTGTGCACCCTGGAGTTCCAGGACAACCGCCGCCTGTATGACTGGGTGCTGGACAACATCAGCATCGACTGCCACCCCCGTCAGTACGAGTTCTCCCGTCTGAACCTCGAATACACCGTCATGTCCAAGCGCAAGCTGAACCTGCTGGTGACCGAGGGGCACGTCAGTGGTTGGGACGATCCGCGCATGCTGACCGTCTCCGGGCTGCGTCGCCGTGGTTACACGCCGGCCTCCATCCGCGAGTTCTGCCAGCGCATCGGCGTGACCAAGCAGGACAACATAGTCGAGATGAGCATGCTGGAAGCCTGCATCCGTGACGATCTCAACGAGAACGCCCCCCGTGCCATGGCGGTGCTGCACCCGGTGAAGGTGGTCATCGAGAACCTGGCCGGCGACGAGGTGCTGACCGCACCGGCTCACCCGAACAAGCCGGAGATGGGCAGCCGTACACTTCCCTTCACCCGCGAGATCTTCATCGACGAGGCGGACTTCAAAGAGGAAGCCAACAAGCAGTTCAAGCGTCTGGTGCTGGGCAAGGAAGTGCGCCTGCGCAATGCCTACGTCATCAAGGCAGAGCGAGTCGAGAAGGATGCGGACGGCAAGGTCACCTGCATCTACTGCTCCTACGATCCCGAGACCCTGGGCAAGGATCCGGCCGATGGCCGCAAGGTGAAGGGGGTGATCCACTGGGTCAGCGCCACTCAGTCTCTGCCTGCCGAGATCCGTCTCTACGATCGTCTGTTCAAGATGCCGAACCCCGGTGCCGAGGACGACTTCGAAGGGGCGCTCAACCCGGATTCCCTGGTGATCATCAAGGGTGCCCGGGTCGAGGCTTCCCTCAAGGACGCCAAGCCGGAGTTTGCCTACCAGTTCGAGCGTGAAGGGTATTTTTGCGCCGACAACAAGCTCTCCAGCCCGGAGCAGCTGGTGTTCAACCGCACCGTGGCCCTGCGCGACGTCTGGGGCAAGGCCGAGGCCTGATCGCTGCGGTCTGACAAGAAGAGGGCAGGGGAGACCCTGCCACTCTGGTCCGGATTGCGGACACAAAAAAAGCCAGCGTGATGCTGGCTTTTTCATGGCTGCTCGCGGCCGACGGCGTTATTCGTCGTGCTTGCAGTCACCGTTCGCGCAGTGACCATACAGATAGAGGCTGTGGTTGGTCAGGCGGATGTTGTGGTGTTTGGCGATATCGCGCTGACGCTGCTCGATCACCTCGTCGGAGAACTCGATCACCTTGCCACAATCGAGGCAGACCAGGTGGTCGTGATGTTCCTGGGTCGCCAGCTCGAACACCGACTTGCCCCCTTCGAAGTGGTGACGGGTGACGATACCGGCATCATCAAACTGGTTGAGAACGCGATAGACGGTAGCGAGACCAATCTCCTCACCCTGGTCGATCAGCCGTTTGTACAGATCTTCCGCACTGGTGTGCTGGCAGTCCGGCTGTTGCAGGATTTCCAGGATCTTGACGCGGGGCAAGGTGATCTTGAGCCCGGCCTTTTTTAACGCTTGGTTGTTGTCTGCCATATTCTATTTATTCGCATTCTCGAAGGTGTGGTTATTCTGATTGACTGCCGAAGGAATGGCAACCACGAACTCGTATGGCCTGACATTATAGGTCGTAGCCAAGTCAAAAATAAACCCAGTAATTCAAGGGGTTTAGCACATTTCCCCTCTGTGGAAGATTAATCTGGCCGGCCCGGACCGGGCTTGCTCCGCGAGGGAATGTTGATACTATGTCACTTCTCTATAGTCTGGTCGGATGAGATCCATGGATTGGCTTTTTGGCAACGCGGCCTGGGTGCGCCACGCCCTCAACGCCTGGCCCCCCTTCTGGGGAGCCGGCATCAAGATAGAAACATTGAGCCCCGATTTTCGTTTCTGTCGGGTCACCCTCAAGTCCCGCTGGTGGAACAAGAATGCCAACCGGACCCAGTTTGGCGGCAGCATGTTTGCCATGACGGATCCCATCTATCCGCTGATGCTGATGGGCCATTTCAAGAACCGCTATTACGTCTGGGACAAGGCGGGCAGCATCAATTTCATCAAGCCTGGCAAGGGGATGCTGGTGGCGGAGTTCAACCTGACCGACGCCAAGCTGGCATCCATAGTGGCGGCGACCGAGGGGGGCAACAAGCACTTCCCCGAGTTCGAGGTGCAGGTGCAGGACAAGCGGGGCGAGCTGGTGGCCCAGGTCAGGCGCACCCTGTATGTGAAACCCAAGCCGGAACACAGAACGCCGGGCCAGGCAGCGCCAGCTAGGAAGGAGTAGAAACAACAAGGGCCCCAGCGGGGCCCTTGTTGTCAGAGGAGGGAGATCACTCCAGCTCGCTCAGACACATCTCTTCGTGCAACTGCTTGCACCAGCCCTTGACGCGCTCGGCGGTCAGCTCCGGCTGGCGATCCTCATCGATCCCCAGACCGACGAAGTGCTTGTCATCCACCAGTGCCTTGGAGGCCTCGAACTCGTAGCTCGCGGTTGGCCAGTGGCCGATGATGATGGCACCTTTGGCTTCGACTATGTCACGCAGGGTGCCCATGGCGTCGAGGAAATATTCGGAATAGTCTTCCTGATCGCCGCAGCCGAAGATGGCGACCAGCTTGTTGTTGAAGTCGATCTCTTCGAGCTCTGGGAAGAAGTCATCCCAATCGGCCTGGGCTTCGCCGTAGTACCAAGTCGGGATACCGAACATCAGCAGATCGAAGCTGTCGATGTCGGCCTTGCTGCTCTTGGCAATGTCACGGACTTCAATCAGTTGTTTGCCCAGTTCTTTCTGGATCATCTTGGCGACAGCTTCGGTATTACCGGTATCGCTGCCGAAAAACAGACCTACACTAGCCATAGTGTTTAGTTACCCGTATCTGGTTAATGCTTAACGGTTCAGATTGCGATGCCTGCTGCATGCGCAGACTCAATCTGTTGCTTCAGGATAGATTGGATCAGCTCGGCTCGGCTGACGTTCTGTTGTAGCGCAAGTTGGTTCAGGCGCTCCAGCAATTCGGCCTCCACCTTTAACTCGACCCGCTTCAGGCCGTTCTCCCGATCGCGCTTGAGCTGGTTGCGCTTGTTGATCTTGAGTTGGGTCTCACGGGGGAGTGGATTGGTCTTTGGCCTGCCGGGGCGCTTCTCAGTTGCGAACAGATCCAGTGTTGTTCGATCAGTTTGCTGTTTGGCCATACATCACAGATGAAAAGTAGTTAGCCGATCCCAGAGCCTTCCCAGCCCATTTCGATCAGCCCCTTGGCGACAAAACCCGCGCAACCCAGAAACAGAACCAGCCAGACGATAAAGCGGCCGAAACGGGGCACGTTGCCGCGTTTGAGCACGTCGTGAATGGCCAGACCAATCAGCAGGAAGATGGCCACGAAGAACAGCTTCAGGCCCAGACTCTCGATCAGATCGATATGTTCATACAGCATGGATTGCGCACACTCCTTATGACGGGCGCACTATATCACAAAGGATTTGAAACTGTTAACCGCCTGTCGACAGGAAATCCACAACCAGTTTATTGAACAAAACCGGCTTTTCGGCGTGCAGCCAGTGGCCGGTTCCGGCGATGACACGGGCCTTGGCGGCCGGGAATTGTGCCATCACAGCCTCTGTATATTGAGGCTGCACATAGTCGGAATCCCCCCCCTTGATGAACAGGGTCGGCCCCTCGAAGCGGGTCTGGTCGTCGGGCCAGCCCATGATGTTGGCGTAGTTGCGCTCAAGGGCCGGCACATTGAAGCGCCAGGCCCAGCCCGCCTCGGTTTTGGCGAAGGACTTGAGCAGGAACTGGCGCACCCCGGGGATCTCGACGTACTGGGCCAGCAGGGCCTCGGCCTCGGCACGGCTCTGGGGGGGATTGGCCAGCGTGGCGTTGAGTCCGGCAAACACATTCTGGTGGCGGGCATGGGGGTAGGCCACCGGGGCTATGTCGGCCACCACCAGCCGGTCGACCCGAGCCGGGGCCAGCTTGGCGACCTGCATGGCGACCTTGCCCCCCATGGAGTGACCGACCAGGGATACCTTGTCCAGCGCCAGGTGATCCAGCAGGGCGATCACATCCGCTCCCTGCTGCGGGTAGCTCATCTCATCCGAGTGAAAGGAGGCACCGTGGTTGCGCAGATCGACGCTGATGACCCTGCAGTGTTCGCTCAGGGGACGGGCCAGCAGGCCGAGGTTGTCCAGGCTGCCGAACAGGCCGTGGATCAGCACGACGACAGGGCCTTGTCCCTGATCCTTGAAATTCAATAATGAGTTTTGTTGCAAAATGACACCTTGTCGGTCGTGGGCTGTTTCGCCTGATTTTTAACACACTGAAAGAAAAGGATTTCATTCCTCGCAGGGCATTTTTTTGTGGTTTTTTTCCAAAAAAACGGCCCGGGATCGGCTATCAGTGCGGATGATCACACACTTGGCCCGCCATTATGCCGTATTCTCACCGAGATTCATGCACATCTGCCAGCCCCTCCCTTGGGCTGCCGGGTCTGCCTATGTATAATCGCCGCATCCGAATTTCGACGAGTCCAGCGCATCCCTATGAAAACCATCGAGCTTGATGACGATCTCTACTTCTTTATCGCCAGCCAGACCCGGCACATCGGCGAAAGTGCTTCCGATATCCTGCGCCGTCTGCTGGAACAACCCGTCAAGGCGGGGACGACAGTGCCGGCCGCGCCTGTGGCCCAGCCTCAGCCCATGGCCGATGCCATGGGGCTGGAAGCCCTGCTCGATTCCGGCGAGCTGCAAAAAGAAGAGAAGTCCATCAACCGCTTCATGCTGGTGCTCAGCACCCTGTACCGGGACAACCCGGAGAGCTTCACTCAGGCGACCGAAATAAAGGGGCGCAAGCGCGTCTATTTCTCCCAGGATCCCGAGGCGCTGCGTGCCAGTGGCAGCACCACCAAGCCCAAGCAGGTGCCGGATACCCCGTTCTGGGTCATCACCAACACCAACACCAGCCGCAAGCAGAACATGGTGGCCCAGCTGATGGCCAGCATGGGTTATGACGAGGATTTGACCGCTCGGGTGTGCGGCACCGTTTAACGCATCAACGACTCAAGGCCTTGCCGGGCAAGGCTTCTGCTCAAGGAAAACGCCATGGCACAGCATCCCCACGCCGGTCAGCCGGCCCGTTTAAGCGACTTGACCAACATTCCCCGTCTGGTCAGCGCCTACTACCTCAACAAGCCGGACATGAGCCGCCCCGAGCAGCGGGTCGCCTTCGGCACCTCCGGCCATCGGGGCAGCGCCCTGCACAACGCCTTCACCGAATCCCATATTCTGGCGGTGACCCAGGCGCTGGTGGAGTATCGCCAGCAGGCCGGCATCACGGGCCCGCTGTTTGTGGGCATGGACACTCACGCCCTCTCTGAATCCGCCTTCTCCAGCGCGGTGGAAGTGCTGGCGGCCAACGGCGTCGAAACCCGCATCCAGGCAGGCCTCGGCTTTACGCCGACCCCTGTCATCTCCCACGCCATTTTGCGCCACAACGCGGGCAAGCCGGCTGCGCGAGCTGACGGCGTGGTGATCACCCCGTCCCACAACCCGCCGGAAGACGGTGGCTTCAAGTACAACCCCCCCCACGGCGGTCCTGCCGAAGGGGAGATCACCAAGTGGGTGGAAGACAGAGCCAACGCCATTCTGGAAGCCGGTCTGGCCGGCGTGAAGCGGATGCCGTTCGCCGAGGCCCTGGCCAGTGAGTTCGTGGTCGAACACGACTATGTCACCCCCTATGTGGATGATCTCGAGAACGTGCTGGATCTGGCCGCCATCAAGCGGGCCGGCATCAAGATAGGGGTGGACCCCCTCGGCGGCTCCGGCGTGGCCTATTGGGACGTGATCGCCAAGCGCTACGATCTCGACATCGAGGTGGTCAACTATCGCGTCGATCCGACCTTCTCCTTCATGACCCTGGATAAAGACGGCAAGATCCGGATGGACTGCTCCAGCCCCTTCGCCATGGCGGGCCTGATTGCCCTGAAAGACAAGTTCGACATCGCCCTTGGCAACGACCCCGACTACGATCGTCACGGCATAGTCACCAAGGCGGGTCTGATGAACCCGAACCACTACCTGGCGGTGGCCATCCAGTATCTGTTCACCCACAGGACCGGCTGGCCCAAGACGGCGGCCGTCGGCAAGACGCTGGTCTCCTCTTCCATGATCGACCGGGTTGCCGGCGAGATAGGCCGCACCCTGAAAGAGGTGCCGGTCGGCTTCAAGTGGTTCGTGGATGGCCTCTACAGCGGCGAGTTCGGCTTTGGCGGCGAGGAGAGCGCAGGCGCCTCCTTCCTGCGCAAGGACGGCACCGTCTGGACCACAGACAAGGATGGCTTCATCCTGGCGCTGCTGGCCGCCGAGATCCTGGCCGTGACCGGCAAGGATCCTCAGGCCCACTACGATGCGCTGGAAGCCAAGTTCGGTCGCTCCAGCTACCGCCGCATCGACGCTCCCGCCAACAGCGCCCAGAAGGCGGTGCTCTCCAAGCTGGATCCGGCGCTGGTGGAAGCCTCGACCCTGGCAGGTGAGCCCATCATCGCCAAGCTGACCAAGGCGCCCGGCAACAACGCCGCCATCGGTGGCCTGAAAGTGGTGACCGAGAACGGCTGGTTCGCGGCGCGCCCCTCCGGCACCGAGTCTATCTACAAGATCTACATGGAGAGCTTCAAGGGTGAGGCGCACCTGGATCTCATTCAGCAGGAGGCCCAGCAGATAGTCTCAGCAGCCCTGGCCAAGGCTGGCGTCTGAGCCTGAGGCAAGTCACTGAAGCGTATAAAAAGGAGCCATATTGGCTCCTTTTTGCTGGGTGTCTGGTGAGGTTCTGGTGCCCGATCAGCCATTTCCCGGCTGGTCGGGGCAAGCCTTGGCAGCCTGCCCGCCCTTGAAGAGAGGCCGGGTCGGCAGCTTCATCAGGAACAGAGAGAGCAGGATCACCGCGATACCGAGCCACTGGCGACCATCCAGCGTTTCTCCCACCAGCAGCACGCCGAAGGAGACAGCCACCATGGGGTTGGTGAGGGCCAGCATGCCCATCACCTCGGGGCCGTGGCGCTTGAGCCCCCAGAGCCAGGCCCAGTAGGCCAGCGCCGTGTTGAGCAGGACAAGCCAGAGCAGGCCGGGGGCACTCGCCGGTTGCGGTAGCGGCATGGGACCCGCCAGCCACCAGGCGAGCGGGATCAGCATCAGGCCCCCGAGCAGCAGTTGCCAAGCGGTCAGAGCCAACAGATCGCTCACCGGCCAGCGCTGCATCCAGCGGCTGGACTGGCCGATGAGCAGGGTGGCCAGCAGGGCGCACGCCACGCCGACGGGATCCAGGTTGGCGGAGGGGTTGAGCAGCAGGAGCACACCCGCGAGCCCCATCAGACCCAGCAGCAGCCACTTCAGGCTGGGTCGCTTGCCATCCTGCCACCAGGCAAGTCCCATCAGGATGAGGGGCAGGGTGGCGCCCAGGGTGCCTGCCACCGCCCCCGGCAGGCGATAAGCCGCCACGAACAGCAGGGCAAAGAAGGCGGTGATATTGCAAAACGCCAGCAGGAACTGCCGGCTCCAGGTGAGCGGTGGTCGACGGGGATGGAGCAGCAACAGCAGTATACCGGCCGGCAGTGCCCGCCACACGGCCACCCAGTAGGGGGAGTAGTCGGTCAGGTAGAGGCTGACGACGGCATAGGTACTGCCCCAGAGCAGGGGGGCGAGCAGGGCAATCAGCAGTGGCATGGTTGTCTCGCAATAAAGTATCTTGAAGTAAAGATAAATTAGCCGCGAGTTAGTTTATTATCAAGTATCTTTTTGAAAAGATAATGGAGCCGGAATGGATAGTGATCATGTAGACCTGTTGCTGGCCCAGTGGGCGCGGCAGCGACCGGATCTCGACTGCTCCCCCATGGGGGTGCTGGGGCGGGTGGCGCGGATGGCGGCCATCGCCGGGCGCGAGGTGAGTGAAGAGCTCAAGGGGTGCGGCCTGCTGGGCTCGGACTTCGACATACTGGCGACCCTGCGCCGGGCCGGTGAGCCGCTGACCCCGACCGCCCTCTACCAGTCCGCCATGCTGAGCTCGGGGGCCATGACGGCCAGGCTCGACAAGCTGGAGCAGCGCGGCCTCATAGTGCGTCAGGCGGCCCCCGATGACAGGCGAAGCCTCTTGGTCTGCCTGACGGAGCCGGGGCGGGAGCTGGTCGACCATGCGGTGGAGCGCCACGTGGCGAACGAGCGGCGTCTGCTGGCCCCGCTGACGGACGAGGAGCAGGGGCAGCTGGCCGCTCTGCTCAAGCGCTGGCTGCTGGAAAACGAATAGCAAAACGGGCCCCTGGGGCCCGTTTTGCATTGGCAAGGCGCGGTTTCAATAACCGCCTCTGGCATCCTTGACCGCCAGACCCAGCTGCCACACGGCCATGGCGTAGTGGGTGCTGTGGTTGTAGCGGGTGATGGCGTAGAAGTTCGGCAGGCCGTACCAGTACTGATAGCCGGTGCCCACATCCAGGCGCAGCAGGCTCGCCTCCTTGTGGTTGCCGAGCGAACCTGTGGGGGCAAGCCCGGCCCCGCGCAGGGTGGCGACCGGGTAGCGGGTCTGGAAGCCGTGCTCATAGCCGGGCAGCTGGCCCTGACCGCGCACCGCCACCGGTTGACCCTTCTCCCAGCCATGGGCCTTGAAGTAGTTAGCCACGCTGCCGATGGCATCCACCGGATCCCACAGGTTGGTGTGGCCATTACCGTTGAAGTCCACCGCATAGCTGCGGAAGCTCGACGGCATGAACTGGCCATAGCCCATGGCGCCGGCGTAGGAGCCCTTGGGTTCGGTGGGATCCATGCCCTCATCCCGGGTCATCACCAGGAAGGCCTCCAGCTCGCCGGTGAAGAAGGTCGCCCGGCGCGGGTAGTCGAACGCCAGGGTCGCCAGGGCATCCAGGATGCGGGTCTTGCCCATCACCCGGCCCCAGCGGGTTTCCACCCCTATGATGCCGACGATGATCTCGGGGGGCACCCCGTAGATCTGCTGCGCTCGATTGAGTTCGCTCTCGTACTCACGCCAGAAGCTGACGCCGTTTTGCACATTGTCCGGGGTGATGAACTTGGCGCGGTAGCGATTCCAGGCGCCGGTCGGCCCTGTGGGCGGCGTGGTGGTGGGCGCCTGGGCGTCCATCAGCCGGATGATCCAGTCGTAGCGCTCCGCCTGGGCCAGCACCCGGTGCAGCTCGGCGCCGTTGAAGCCGTGCTTGTCGACCATGCGTTGCACGAAGTTGTCCACGTTGGTGCGGTTGGCGAAGTCTCCCTTGCTGACTCCCTGGCCGCTCCCCTGCTGGTAGAAGGGTTTGCTCGGCGGCGTCTGATTGATGAAGGCGCTCTGGGGCTGCGGCTTGACCACGGGCTTGGGGGCCGGTGTGCTGCTGCAGCCATACAGCAGGGGGAACAGGGAGAGGGTGAGGAGAAGGCGACGCATACGGTTCTCGTGAGCCTGAAAAAGAGTGTCGTCATGGTAAAACATTGGCGTCCATGCGCAAGTGCTCAGTGCAGGGCCGGGGGCCCATATTCATCAGCCGCTGAATTCGCCGACAGGCCCGCCCCCTCTCAACGCAGGGTGTGGTAGCCGCTCCAGAGCCGGGTCAGGGTGGTGATGGCGCAGAGCAGGGCGAAGCTGTAGGCCAGCGGGGCGAAGGCGGTGGGCCAGAGGCACATCAGCACGAACAGGGCTATGGTCTCGCTCCCCTCGGTCAGGCCGCCCAGATAGTAGAGTGACTTGTGGTGGTAGACGGGATTCTCGATGCCGCGCTTGCCCGCCATGATGGCAAAGGCGAGGAAGCTCGAGCCCGTGCCCATGAAGGCGAACAGCAGGGTGGCGGCGGGCAGGGCGTTGGCGGGGTCGCTCAAGGCAAAGCCCAGCACCACGGCGGCATAGAAGATGAAGTCGAGGCTGATGTCGAGAAAGCCGCCGCAGTCGGTGATCCCCGTCTGGCGCGCCACGGCCCCATCCAGGCCGTCCAGCAGCCGGTTGATCAGGATGGCGAGCAGCGCCCAGCCGTGCCATCCCAGCGCCAGCAGCGGCAAGGCCAGCATGCCGATGGCAAAGCCGGTGAGGCTTATCTGGTTGGCGCTGATCCCGGCGCGGCACAGAGGGACGGCCAGCAGCTGGAGGGGGCGGCGAATGAGGGGGATCAGATGGCGGTCAAACAAGGTCGGTGTCCTCTTTGGCAAAACAGGGAGTGGTCAGGGTGAGGATAGCCCCCGGGGCATCCTCCTCGTCGTGGGTGACCAGCAGGGCGGGTATCCCCAGCGCCTTGAGCCGCTCGAACACCAGGGTTCTGAAGGCCACCCGCAGCGGCTTGTCGAGGCGTGAGAAGGGCTCGTCCAGCAGCAGGGCCTCTGGCTCTGCCAGCAGGGCCCGCAACAGGCTGACGCGCGCCTTCTGACCGCCGGAGAGCTGGCCCGGCAGCTTGTCCGCCTGTCCCTTCAGTCCCACCTCTGCCAGCGCCTCCAGGGCGCAGGCCCGCCTCGCCGCCATCCCCCTGAGATGAGCCGGCATGCCGAACATCAGGTTCTCAGCCACCGTCAGATGGGCAAACAGCAGGTCGTCCTGAAACAGCATGCCGATGCGCCGTGCCTGGGGCGCCAAGGGGGTGAGCAGCCGCTCGCCGAGCCGTATCTCCCCCGCCAGCCGGATAGGCCCCCCCGGGGGCAGCACCCCCGCCAGGGCCGCCAGCAGGGAGCTCTTGCCGCAGCCGCTCGGGCCCATCAGGGTCAGTACCTCGCCGGGGGCCACCGCCAGGGGGGGCAGCGTCAGCAGGGGCTGCTCATCCAGGTAGAGGGTGAGCGCGGTGGTATGCAGCATGATCAAGGCCTCAGTGCGGGATTGATACGGCGGGGCAGCCAGAGCACCAGGCCGTAGACGAAGAGTGGCAACAGCAGTTGCAGCAGGCCATAGAGGCCAGCCAGTCGCCGGTTGAGGCCGCTGCCAATGGCCACCGCCTCTGTGGTGATGGTGATCACGCGGCCCGCACCAAACAGCAGGGTGGGCAGGTATTGGGCCAGGCTCACCGCCGCCCCGACCCCGAAGGCGAACAGCAGCGGCCGCGCCAGCAGCGGCCCCTTCACCCGCCACCAGGCGCGCCAGGGGCTGGCCCCGAGGGAGAGTGCCGCCCGGGTGAGGCGATCGTCGAACTGGCGATAGGGGCCGTGCAGGCAGAGGTAGACATAAGGGAAGACGAACAGCAGCTGGCTCCAGAGCACCCAGCCAGGTCCTATGCCGTCGACGGCGTCGAGCCAGTCGATCTGCAGGCGCAGCCCGAACAGCAGACTGGCCTGGGGCAACAGCAGTGGCAGGCAGATGAGCCAGAGCGGCCACTGGCGGTCAGGGGTGCGGCGGCCCTGCTGTGCCTCCAGGGCGAGCACCGCCAGTAGCAGCGAGAGGGCGGCGCAGAGCAGGGCCAGCCACAGGCTCTGCCACAGCAAGGGCCCCAGGGTGGGTAGCAGCTCCAGCCAGTGACGGCCGCTCCATTCGCTGGGCCAGAGTGCGGGGAAGGACCAGCGCCGGGCCAGGGACCAGAGCAGCAGGGAGGCCAGCACCAGCAGATTGGTGAGGATCAGTCCCCACACGGCGGTGCTGGCGACTAGCGCAGGCCAGGGCGCGGCGGGGGCGCGTCGCCCATCCAGCCAGCGGGCCTTGCCAAGCGCCCCCTGGCCCCACTCCAGCAGCCGCAAGGCGGCGAGCAGCAAGAGGTTGAGCGCCAGCAGCAGCAGGGCACCGCTGGCGCTGGCCCCGCGCCACTGGAGGTCCGGGTCCTGATACCAGAGCCAGAGCCGCACCGCCAGAGGGGCAGGGGCATCTGGCCCCAGCAGCAGGGCGAGATCCACCACTCCCAGGCCATAGGCCGCCACTGCATAGAGGGGCAGGCGCAGGGCGGGCCAGAGCGCGGGCAGCAGCAGGCGCCACCAGATCTGCGGCCCGCTGAAGCCCATGGTTTGTCCCAGCCACTGCTGGCGGCTGACCCGGGCGGGGTCGAGAGCCGAGAGCGCCATCAGCAGCAGAAAGGGGGTCTCTTTCAAGATGAGCGCCAGGATGAGGCCGAGCCCCCAGGGATCTTTCAGGGTCTGCCAGTCGGGCGGCAAGTCAAAGCCGGTGAGGGCGGGGGAGATCAGGCGCAGCAGCCAGCCGGAGGGGGCGAGCAGAAAGGCCACGCCGATGGCGAAGGCGACGTGGGGCAGGGCCAGCAGGGGGGAGAGCAGGCGGCGAAGCCAGCGCATCCAGGGCCGCCCCTCCCCCTGGGCGAGCAGCAGGGCGGTGAAGATCAGGGCCCCCAGGGTGGAGGCGCCCGCTACCCAGAGGCTCAAGCCCGCCGAGTGCCAGAGCCCGGGCTGGGGGAGCAGCAGGCTGACATGGCCCCTGGTCAGCCCCTCGAGCAGCAGGAGCAGCAGGCCGCCGGCAACAGGGGCGGCCAGCGACAGGGCACACGGCAGGAGAAAGAGGAGGCGCCAGGGCCGGATGCTCATGGTTTAGTGGCCGTAGCGTTCGGCCCAGGCCGCTTCCAGCCGGGTCTGCCAGCTGGGGTGGGGTTCGGCCACCGCCTTGAAGCGCAGGGCCGGCTGACTGTTCCCGGGCAGGGCATCCTGGCGCAGCACGCTGGGGTCGCCCCAGAAGGCGGGATCCGCCTTGCGGGCCTGGGCGGTGGGGCTCAGCAGGAAGTTGGCCACCACCTTGGCACCGGCCCGGGCGCTGGCGTTGAAGGGGATGGCGAGGAAGTGGCTGTTGGTCAGGGCCCCCTTGCTCATGGCAACGGCCCTCACCGCAGGGGGCAGGGTGCCATTTTGCACCGAACTTTGGGCCTCGCCCGGGTTGAAGCTGATGGCCATGGCCAGCTCGCCATCATCGAGCAACTGCCTGGTCTCGGCGGCGCTGGTGGGGAACAGCCTGCCCTTGCGCCAGAGCGCGGGGTGAAGCGCATCGAGCCAGGCCCAGAGCGGGGCCGTGAGGCGGGTAAAGTCGGCGTCGTTCGCCTCCCGATACAGTGGCGCGGGATCATCGGTCAGCTCCAGCAAGATCTGCTTGAGAAAGCTGGAACCATGGAACTGGGGCGGCTTGGGGTAGGTGAAGCGCCCGGGATGAGCCTTGGCCCAGGCGAGCAGCTCGGCCGCCGAGCTGGGCGCTGTGGTGACTTCCTCCGTGTTGACCATCAGATTGAGCTGCCCTATGCCCCAGGGGGCCTCGAGCCCGGCGACCGGCAGGGTGAAGTCCTCGTGCACCGGCAGCTTGGTGTCCACCAGGGCCATGTTCGGCAGATCCTGGGTGAAGGGGGCCCCCAGCAGCCCCTGCTCCTTGAGCGCCTTGAAGTTCTCCCCGTTGACCCAGAGCAGGTCTATGGGGCCGCCCGACGTCTTGCCCGCCTGCTTGCTGGCCAGCAGCTGGCTGACGCTCTGGGCTATGTCATCCACCTTCACCTGCACCAGGGTGACCTGATAGTCGCGTTCCAGCTCCTGCCCGGCCCATACCAGATAGGCGTTGATCTCCGGGCTGCCGCCCCAGGCATTGAAATAGACGCGCTGGCCCTTCGCTTCGGCTAGGGTCTGCTGCCAGGCCGCCTCGGCGGCGTGGAGCTGGGTCGCCAGCAGCAGGGGGAGGGCTGCGACGAGAAGGGGGTGGAGCAGGGCGCTTAGCCGGGTCTTGAACATGATGAGGGTCTCGTGGGCTCAGGCGCCGCGGCGCCAACTGTGATAACGGGCCAGCAGGGCCAACAGGCGGGTGGGCTGGTGGGCCCGCTTCCACTCGCCGGCCAGGTACTTGTTCCCCTCCATCAGGGTGGGATAGGCGTGTATGGTGCCCAGGATCTTGCCAAGCCCCAGACGGTGGCGCATGGCGAGCACAAACTCGGCGATCCGCTCGCCGGCGTGAGTGCCCACTATGGTGGCGCCGAGGATCCTGTCCTTGCCCGGCACCGTCAGCACCTCGATAAAACCGTGGCGCTCGCCGTCGGCGATGGCGCGATCCAGCTCGGCCAGATTGAAGCGGGTCGCCTCGAAGGGAATGCCTTGCGCCTCGGCCTCCTTGCGATTGAGACCGACCCGGGCAATCTCGGGGCTGGTGTAGGTGGCCGCCGGGATCACGCGATAGTCCGCCTTGAAGCGCCTGAACTGGCCAAAGAGGGCGTTGACGGCGGCATACCAGGCCTGATGGGCGGCGAAGTGGGTGAACTGATAGGGGCCCGCTACGTCCCCCACCGCCAGTATGCTGGGGTAGTTGGTAGCCAGAAAACCGTCGACCTTGACGGTGCCACGGGGGGCCAGTTCCACCCCCAGCTCTTCGAGCCCGAAGCCGCTCACGTTGGCCACCCGGCCAAGGGCCAGCAGCAGCTGATCCCCCTCAACCACTTGCATCTCATCGCCCCGGCACAGCTGCAGCCGGATAGGCAGAGTGCCCTCGGCCGCGGGATCATAGTCGGCGCGCTCTGCCCGCCAGCCGGTGAGTAGCCGCACACCGTCGCGGGCCATCTGTTCGGCTAGCGCCTCGGCCACCTCCCGCTCTTCCCGGGGCAGCAGCTGATCGGCCAGCTCAACCAGGGTGACGGGAATGCCGAGCAGGGCAAGGCTCTGGGCCAGCTCGCAGCCGATGGGGCCGCCGCCGAGCACCAGCAGGTGGCGGGGAGGTTCGCGCAGTTGCCAGAGGCTGTCCGAGGTGAGGTAGGGCACCTGTTCAAGGCCCGGCAGCTTGGGCACCATGGGCCTGGCGCCGGTGGCGAGCACGATGTGACGACTGCTAAGGCGCCTGCCGTCCACCTCCAGCTCCCAGGGGGAGACGAAGCGGGCCCGGCCCTGAATGCACTCCACCCCCAGCCCCTGATAGCGCTCAACCGAGTCGTGGGGCTCGACCTCCTTGATCACCGTCGCCACCCGCTCCATCACGGCGGCAAAATCGGCCCGGGACTGGCTGGGGCTGAAGCCGAGTTCGCCAGCCTTGCGCTGATCAAAGGCGAAGCGGGCGCTTCGGATCAGCGCCTTGGAGGGGACGCAGCCGGTGTTGAGGCAATCTCCCCCCATCTTGTGCTGCTCGATGAGGGCCACCCTGGCCTTGACCGCGGCGGCTATGTAGCTGGTGACCAGGCCCCCGGCACCGGCGCCTATCACCAGCAGGTTGTAGTCGAAGCGAGCCGGTTTGCGATAGGGGGCGTGCAACCGGCGCAGGGCGAGCCGGCGTTGCAGCCCTCGCATCAGCCAGGGCATCAGGCCGAGCAGGGTCAGGGCCGCCACCAGGCCGGGGGAGAGGATATTGCCCGTGCTGGTGAGGCTGGCGAGCTCGCTGCCCGCCAGCACGTAGACGAAGGTGCCCGGCAGCATGCCGAGCTGGCTGACCCAGTAGTAGGTACTGACTCTGATGGGGGTGAGCCCCATCAGCAGGTTGATCAGAAAGAAGGGGAAGAGGGGGATGAGGCGCAGGCTCAGCAGGTAGAAGGCACCATCCTTCGCCATGCCGGCCTCAAAGGTGGCCAGCTTCTCCCCAAAGCGGCGGCTCACCCAGTCGCGCAGCAGGAAGCGGGCGCTGAGAAAGGCCAGGGTGGCCCCGAGCGAGCTGGCAAAGGAGACCAGCAAGAGCCCCCAACCGACGCCGAACAGGGCGCTGCCCCCCAGGGTCAGCAGGCTGGCGCCGGGCAGGGAGAGGGCTGTGGTGACCACGTAGAGGAAGGTGAACAGCAGGGCCGCCTGGCCGAAGTGGGCCTGCACCCAGGCCGAGGCTTGCTCCTGGTGTGCCTGCAACCGGGAGAGGCTGAGGTAAGCATCGAGATCCAGGGCGAAGAAGGCGCCGACCAGGCACCCCATCACCAGCAACAGCAGCAGGCGGCCCCGGCTCATTGGTGCTCCCTGTCGGAGGGCGCCGGGCGCTCGGGTTGCACCGGCAACTGGCAGAAGCCCTGGGGGGCTATGTCGAGGGCGGCATTGAACTTGGCCGACATGTTCTGGAAGGCGATGAGGCCGGTCAGCTCCACCAGGGCATCGTCATCGAACCAGGGCTTGAGCCGCGCGGCCTGCTCGTCGCTCACCCCATCCAGCCCGGTCATGGCCTCGGTGTAGTCGAGCACTGCTTTCTCCCGCTCGTCAAACAAGGGGCTGGTGCGCCACTGGGCCAGCGCCTCCACCTTCTCGCTGGAGCCCGCCCGCTTGATGAGGGTCATGGCGTTGATGTCGACGCAGAAGCGGCACCAGTTGAGCTGGGAGACCCGTACCGTCACCAGGGAGCGCAGCACGGGGTCTATGGGGGAACGCTTGCGGTTGATGACACCGTAGAGGGTGGCGACGGCGGCAAACAGGCGCGGCGAGCGGCCCCAGCACTTGCCCGGGATCAGCACCTGACCGTAGTTGCGTTGCTGCAGCCAGAAAAAGGGGCGGATAAACCAGGCATATTCCCGATCCGGCTTGACCTCAATGCGCATGTTGTTCCTCGTCGAGTCTCTGCATCTTGGGTTTGTAGGCACCTCCCAGCCGTTCGTTGAGCCGGTTCAGGAAGTTCAGGATCCGCCCCCGGTTGACCCCCAGATCGCTGCGCCCCTGGCGTGAGGCTGAGCGCATGTCGACCCGGGTCTCCTTGGGGCCCGTAAAGACCCGCAGCGCCACGTCATCCTCAAAGCCGAACCAGCCGGTGGTGACCACGGCATCGAGGCCGTCCGGGCCCGGACGTACCCGCCAGCCGAGCTCCGTCATCAGCTCCTCCGCCTCGGCGAGCACCTCGGCCGGGGAGGCGTGGGTATAGAGAGGACCGGGGTTGCCGGGAAAAACTTGCAAGGGGGGGACATTGACGGGGAGATCCTGCGCCGTCCTCAGCTGCTCTGCCCACAGCAGACGGGGCGGATGATGGGGATCCGTGCTGACGTCGTTGGTGAGCGGCGAGCGCAGCGCCTGAATGACAAACAGCAGGGGCAGCAGCAGCGGGGCTATGCCCCAGGCATCGGCCCACAGACAGGGGGAGCTGCGGTAGCGCCAGGGCAGGCGCAGCAGGAGCCAGAGGCTTATCAGGGCGCTCGCGAGGCAGAGGGCGAAACCGACCCACCAGGGCCAGAGATGAGCCCGGCTGCCGAGGGCGCCCCCCAGGGGCAGCAACCAGGCCAGCAGGGGCCACCACAAATAGCTGTGCATATGCAGGATCCACTGGTTATGATGGAGCAATGCCCAGAAGGATAAACTTAATTACCTGATAACGTTAGTAAATTATCTTTATCTTGGCGCTTTTTGCCGCCCTGCACGCCGGGGCTGCAGGGCGGTGGCCAGGGCCCGGCCGGGCAGGGAGCCGGCGGGCGCCCTTGTCAGGGCAGAGGGGACACGGGTAAGGGCTCCGGCCCTCAGTTGCGGTAGAGCACCTTGATGAGGTGGAAGCCGAACTTGGTGCGCACCGGCCCCAGCACGGTCAGCAGCTCCCCCTTGAAGACGGCATCGTCGAAGGACTTGACCATGTCCCCCTTGGAGAACTCCCCCAGATCGCCGCTGCGCTTGGCGGAGGCGCAGGTGGAGAAGCGCTTGGCCATCTGGCCGAAGTCGGCACCCTTGGCGAGTTTTTCCTTGATCTCGAGACACTCTTTCTCGGTCTTGACCAGGATGTGCTGGGCACAGGCTTTTTTCATCGGAACGCTCCTCGGCGAGGGTAAAGGGGGCGCAAGCGTACTCCAATTCGGCGCGCGCGTCAGCCCCGCCGGCGGCACATCAGCCGCGGGTATGGGTCGCCAGACGTGCCCTGGGGCGAGA
The DNA here is from genome assembly GCF_040908275.1 of Aeromonas sp. R4-3. NCBI lineage: Bacteria > Pseudomonadati > Pseudomonadota > Gammaproteobacteria > Aeromonadales > Aeromonadaceae > Aeromonas > Aeromonas sp. R4-3. The sequence continues at coordinate 6,826 of NZ_JBFODK010000056.1, read as the reverse complement.
CTGCCAGAGGATCTCCAGTCCCAGCAGGGCGTAGAGGCTCCAGATGGCCAGGGGATTGAGCCAGTCGCCACCGAGCTGCAGGGTGAGCAGGGCGCCGCCGACCAGCAGAAAGGCTATCCCGGGCAGGCGCCAGTGGGCCGGCAGCGGCGCCAGTATGGCCAGCCCCAGCAACAGGGCGAGACCGAAGGGCAGGTTGAGGGCGGTGAAGGCCAGGGCCTGCTGGCCGTTCATGCCGGTCAACAGGGCCAGCAGGGCACTGCAACAGGCCAGGAAGGTGACGAATTCGAGTCTGTCGGCTATGTAGTCAGCCAGTTGTTCGCTACGTAAGGGCATGGGATCTCTCCTGCGATTGATGACATCAGTGTGGGGCAGGGAAGGAAGCAGTGGCAGCGGGATAAATCGATTGGATTGAACGAAGCTTTAGTGCCACCTATTCAAGTTGTTGATTTAAACTTATTTTCCTGTTCAATAGCAGGATATGGCAATGGGGGCCCCAGACGATGATGTCAAGCCTGCCAGGGCATCCGGGGTCTCAAGGTCCGGGGCCGTCCGACAGGGGTTGTCGCGTGGCGAGCACTGCAGCGCCGCGGGCTGCGACGGGAATGAACCGCTGGCATCGGACTTGAGTGCCGTTTTTTTGTACGCCCCTTGCCGGGAGAGTGCGCACTTTCCCCCGCTGGCGGGCTGTTTTCCCTGTCAGACCCCTGTGAAAGCCGGCCCCGGCAGAGGACGCCAGCCCCGGGGGAGAGGGGGATTTCGCGACTGCGGTTATGCTAGGATGAGCCGCGCTCGCCTGGGGTGAGCCCCATTATCATTCTAAATCGAACAGTTTTTTACTTATGTTATTCGGGGAAATTGACGTTTGACAGGATGCCATCCTATTTTGCCTGCCGGGTTCAGCTCACCCGGGCGAACCGGTCGCCGTGGGCTCGGTACCTTGCTGCCCGCCCTCTGTCTGTGGCTGCTGGTGACTCCCGCCATGGCGGCCAAGCTGACCTATCAGATCAAGGGCATCAAGGGGGAGCAGAAGGATAACGTCGAGGCCTACCTCAATGCCCTGCCGGTCTACCAGGAGCGCCAGTATCGTCCCGCCCGCGCCAAGATCACCGAGAGCGTGCAAAAAGCCCTGCAGGTCTATGGCTACTACCAGCCGAAGGTAACCCTCAAGCGCGACAAGAAATCCCCCGCCAAGGTGGTGATCGAGATAGTGCGGGGGGAGCCAGTGCTCATCTCGCGCCTCGACATTCTGCTGGAAGGGGAGGCGGGCAGCGACGAGGTCTACAGCGAGCTGCTGGACAAGCTGCCCCTGAAGGAGGGGGATCCCCTCAACCACGGCAAGTATGAGTCCATCAAGGCGGATCTCGGCAGCCTGGGGCTGGCGCGGGGCTACTTTGACGCCAAGATCAGCAAGAGCCAGGTGAAGGTCTTCCCGGATCAGGGCAAGGCCGAGATCTATATCCTGTTCCGCTCCGGTCCCCGCTATCACTTCGGCGAGATCCACTACGATGCGACGCCGGAGGCCCTGCGCCTCATCCGGCCGCTCATCAACATCAAGAGTGGCGACCCCTATCTGGCGATCCGGCTGGCCGAGATGTCCCAGGACGTCTCCTCCACCAAGCTGTTCAAGCAGGTGGACATCAAACCCATGATAAGCCAGGCCGAGGGCAATCGGGTGCCGGTGCAGGTGACCCTCTCGAACCGGGTCGACCACGAGATAGAAACCGGTATCGGCTATGCCACCGACGTGGGGCCGCGCCTGAGTGCCACCTGGGAGAAGCCCTGGGTCAACCGCTATGGCCACAGCCTCTCCAGCACCGCCAAGGTCTCGGCCCCGGAGGCGGAGCTCAGTTTCGATTACCAGATCCCGGTCGGCAACCCGCTGCGGGACTACTACTCCCTGCAGGCCGGTTACCAGTACACAGACAACAACGATACCCGCTCCGATCTGGCCACCTTGGGGGTGCACCGCTGGAAGCGGCGGCCGGAGAGCTGGGACAGGGACGTCTTCATCCGGCTGGAGAACGAGCGCTACGTGCAGGGGAACGACGAGGGGAACAGTCTGCTGCTGATCCCCGGGGTCTCCTGGTCGCGGTTGCGGGTGCGCGGCGGCCTGGTGCCGGACTGGGGGGATCGTCAGCAACTGACGACGGAATTCTCCAGCCCTTACTGGGGCTCGGACATCAACTTCATGCGGGTGTGGGGGCGCAGCAAGTGGCTGCGCACCCTGGGGCAGGATCACCGCTTCCTGATGCGGGTCGAGCAGGGGGCCATCATAGGGGATGACTTCTCGCTGGTGCCCCCCTCCCTGCGTTTCTTCACCGGTGGCGATCAGACCATACGTGGCTACGGCTATGAGACGGTCTCGCCGAAGGACGAGGATGGCAAGCTCACCGGCGGGCGCTACACCAGCGTGGGCAGCCTGGAGTACAACTACCGCTTCAGCGACAAGTGGCTCGGCGCCCTGTTCGTGGATGGCGGCACGGCCACCGTCGACTACAGCGAGGCCTGGAAGATAGGCACCGGGGTCGGGGTGCGCTGGGTGACGCCCATAGGTCAGGTCAGGCTGGATCTGGCGGTGGCCATCTCCGAGGAGGATAAGCCGTTGCGGCTGCATTTCGCGCTGGGGCCTGAATTATGATCCGGTTTGAACCCACTCATCCTCTTTGTTCTCTCTCCTGGCCGCTGCGGCTGCCTCTTTCTCGGGGGTCTGCGCTGTGATCTGGGTAAAGCGTATTTTCTTGTGGCTCATGGGGCTCTTCTTCCTGCTGCTCATCGGTGTCAGCCTGCTGGGCTTTACCCATCAGGGCAACAAGTGGCTGTGGCAGCAGGCCAGGGGGGCGCTGCCTTCTCTCAAGGGGGAACTGGTGGCGGGCCAGCTCGGCTATGGCTGGACCCTGGAAGGGGTTGGCTGGCAGGACGAGCTGGTGGATGTCACCGTCGAGCGGGCCGTGCTGGACTGGGATCTCGGCAAGCTGCTGCAGGGCAAGCTCTGGATCAAATCCCTGACGGTCACCCACCCTGTGGTGAAGGTCGCCGACGCTGAGCCTGTGCCAGAAGAGCCCACCGAGCCCTTCGTCTGGCGCCCGTTGCCACTGCGCATCCAGGTGGACAGCCTCAAGGTGACGGATCTGGATCTGGCCGTCCCCGGGGTGGGAGTGACCCTCAAGGATCTGGAGATAGGCGCCACCCTGGATCGCAAGGGGCTCATAGTGCGCGGGCCCGTGCTCGATGGCCTGAACGTGACCCTGGCCGAGGCCCCTCCTGCCGACGAGGCCGCCAAGCCGGCCGCCAGCAAGACGGCCAAGGCGCAGGGCGCAGCCAAGGCCAAAGCCGACCCCAAGGAGAGCGAGACCGCCAAGGCGAAGTCAGAGGCGGCCGCCCCCATAGCGCTGCCCGAGATCCGTCTGCCATTCCCCATCCAGCTGGAAGGCCTGGCGGCGACCCGGGTGCGCTATCAGCAGGGGGAGCTCATCGAGGGGCTCGACAAGTTGCTGCTGTCGGCCCGCGCTCAGGATGCGCGCATCGACGTGCGGGAGCTCTCCTTGCGCCACGCCATGGCGGATCTGGCGCTCAAGGGCCATGTCACTCTGACCTCGGATTATCCCCTCGCCCTGACCCTGGAGGCCAAGGCGCGCAAGGGGTTGCTGGACGGTGAGCTCAAGGGGGAGCAGGCGAACCTGACCCTGGATGGCTCCGTGGGCAAGCTGGGGCTGTTGCTCAAGGCCAAGGGGCCGGTGAGCGCCAACCTCAAGGGGACGCTGGCGACGCTGGATCCCGACTTGCCCTTCGATCTGGCGCTGGACTGGAAGAGCCTCGGCTGGCCGCTGCACAAACCAGCCAAAGACGAACCCAGCTATCGGCTGGACAAGGGCAGCCTGAGCGCCAAGGGCAAGCTCTCGGGCTATCAGTTTGCACTCAAGACCGCCGGCAAGGGCACGGATCTGCCCCCCTTCAAGCTGGCGCTCTCGGGCAAGGGGGATCTCGGCCAACTGAGCCGTGTCGAGCTGCTGCTGGGTGCCCTGAAGGGGGAACTCAAGCTCGATGGCAAGCTGGCGTGGCGCAAGGGCGTCCAGTGGCAGGGGACCACAGAGTTCAAGGAGATCAACCCGGCCGAGCTGGTGCCCGAGATCAAGGGCAAGCTGGCGGGCAAGATAGCCAGCCGCTTCGAACTTGACGAGGCAGGTCATTGGCAGCTGGCGCTGCCGGAGCTCAGGGTCGAGGGCAAGCTCAACCAGTATCCCTTGGCGCTCAAAGGCGCCCTCAGCGGCAACGACAAGATGGAGTGGACCATCCCGGCCCTGGCGCTGCAAAGCGGCCCCAACCAGTTGCAGGCCAAGGGGGCGCTCACCGCCCAGGCCTGGAAGCTGGATGCGCAGATAGATGCCCCCAAGCTTGGCGGCATCTACCCCGGCCTTGGCGGCGACCTTAAAGGGCAGGTGCGTCTTAGCGGCAGCCAGCAGGCGCCGAGGGTGAATGCGGATCTGGTTTCGAGCCGCCTCTCCTATGCCGGAACCGTGCTGAAAGAGACTGTCATCAAGGGCAACGCCCTGGTGGGGGACAAGCCGGCCGGCGAGCTGGCCCTGACGGTGGCGAGCCTGGTGCAGGGGACGACGACGCTCTCCCAGATAGCCCTGAACCTGAGCGGCGATCTAGATCGCCACGGGCTCACCTTGACCATGAAGGGGGATCCGGTGGCCGCCGATCTGAGCCTGAATGGCAGCCTGCGCGGGGATCGCTGGCGCGGTGCCCTCTCTGAGCTCAAGGTGAAGACCCCGTTCAAACGCTGGACGCTGGCCGCCCCCTGGTCCCTGGATCTGGACTTGCCCAGACAGCAGCTGACCATGGGGGATCTCTGCCTGGGCTCCCAGGGGGCCAGCCTTTGCGTCAAGGGCAGCCAGGTCTCCGCCGCCCAGGGTAGCCTGGAGTTTGCCCTGAACGAATTCGATCTCAAGCGGCTGCGCCCCTGGCTGCCGGACAACTTCCGCTGGCAGGCGGTGCTGTCGGCCGACGGCCGCGCCAGCTGGCGCGGCAATCAGCCGACACTGCATGCCAGGGTGAGCACCACGCCGGGTACATTGGTGGCCGACGAGATCAAGACCGAGTACCAGCGCCTGGAGCTCGGGGTCGATTTCGAACGCCAGCAGGCCGCCATCCGGCTCGATTTCGCCTCCAGGCAGATAGGCAACATAGACACAGATCTGCTGATAAAGGAGCCTGCGGGCCCTGGCCTGCTGTCGGGGCAGCTCAAGTTTGACGACCTCAAGCTGGCGACCTTTGCCCCTCTGATCCCTGAGGTGCGCTCCCTGCAGGGCTTCATCTCGGCGGATGCCCGCTTCGATGGCACCCTGGCCGCGCCCCTGCTGTACGGTGAGCTGAACCTGCTGGAGGGGGAGGTGCAGACCCACTCCGACATGGTGACGCTCTCCAAGCTGGTGACCCGCCTCAAGATAAACGGCAACCGGGCCGAACTCGACGGCTCCATGCTGGTGGGCAAGGGGCCGCTCGCGCTGGGGGGATGGCTGAGCTGGGCCAAGCTGCCGGTGACCGGCAGCCTCACCATCCAGGGCAAGGATCTGGAAGCCCAATATCCGGGCATGGGTCGGGTCAGGGTGACACCTGACATCGCCATCTCCCTGGGGGAGGAGACCAGGGTGAGCGGTCAGGTGGACATCCCCTGGTCGCGGATCCTGGTCAAGACATTGCCGGAGAGTGCGGTGGCGGTCTCAGATGACGTGACCGTCATCTATGACGATCTGCCGCCCGTGCCCAAGACGGCGCCCCTGCCGATGGAGATCAAGCTCGCCATCCGGCTCGGTGACGATGTCCGGCTGGAGGCCATGGGGCTCAAGACCAAGGTGACGGGGGCGCTCGGTATTCGCCAGGAGCCCTCCAAGCCGCTGTCGGGCAATGGTCAGCTGGAGCTCAAGGATGGGCGCTTCAAGGCCTACGGTCAGAACCTCATCATCAAGGAGGGGCGGATCCTCTTCTCCGGCCCCATCGATCAGCCCTATCTCAACATAGAGACCTACCGGGATCCTGACACCATAGAGGACAACGTCACCGTCGGGGTCCGGGTGACGGGGCCGGCGGCCAAGCCGAAGATCACCGTCTATTCCGAGCCGCAGATGGCGCAGTCCGAGCAGCTCTCTTATCTGCTGCGTGGCAAGGGGTTGCAGACCAGTGGCGAGGATGGCGGCTTCAACGGCCTGCTGGTGGCGGGGGCTGTGAGTCAGGCGAGTGGCGTGGTCTCCAGTATCGGGGAGTCCCTTGGCATGAGCGATGTGGCACTCGACACCGCAGGGAGCGGCGACGATACCCAGGTGACCCTGTCGGCCTATCTGCTGCCCGGCCTGCAGTTCCAGTACGGCGTCGGGGTGTTCAGCCCCATCGCCGAGTTCAAGCTGCGCTACGAGCTGATGCCCAGACTCTATCTGCAGGCCATGAGCGGGGTGGCCCAGGCGGTAGACATCTTCTACCGCTTCACTCTGTGAAGCGGATGAGCACGAAAACGGGAGGCCTTGGCCTCCCGTTTTTCATGGTGCTGTCTGGCGGGTGGAGAGCGAGATGGCCCGGAAAAGCAAAAACCCGGCGCCAGGCCGGGTTTTCTGAATGATGGTGGAGGGAGAAGGATTCGAACCTTCGAAGGCAGAGCCGTCAGATTTACAGTCTGATCCCTTTGGCCGCTCGGGAACCCCTCCACGGGGTATTTTCCTGATTGTTCGCACTTGAATGGTGGAGGGAGAAGGATTCGAACCTTCGAAGGCAGAGCCGTCAGATTTACAGTCTGATCCCTTTGGCCGCTCGGGAACCCCTCCCCAAGTGCGAG
>NZ_JBFODK010000055.1:0-324313 GCF_040908275.1 Aeromonas sp. R4-3 | reverse complement strand
GGGGGCTGTCTGTTCGTTAACGTACATAAGGTGAGGGGCAGTTCACCACGCCGCCTCAGCCGTCAGCCGAGATCGGTCGAGGCGAACCGCTCCCCCCTGGCCAGCGCCCGGCTGGCCAGGGGGGGGCTGTGCTGGTGGCGGAGGGGCTTGGCCTGCGCGAGGCGACGCCACTCCCGCCACAACAGCCAGCAGAGCGGCGGGGTCAGCAGCAGCACGGTCGCGGGCTGGGCCAGCAGCACGCCATCGCGGCCCCACCAGAGCGGCAGCAGGAAGATGAGGGGCAGCAGCAGCGCCGTCTTGGCGGCCGAGATGACCAGGGCCTGACGGGTGCGCGCCATGGATTGCAACAGCACTATGCCGAACATGATGATCCCCTCCAGGGGTATGGCGGCGAGGTTGAGGGTCAGGCTGCTGACGGCGGCGGCCAGCAGCTCGGCATCCTGATCCCCGGTGTAGAGCATGGCGACCTGGCGGGGCAGCAGCTGGATCAGCAGCCAGACTCCCATGCCATAGACCAGCGTGATCTTGAGCCCCATGGCCATCAGGAATCTGAGATCCCGCAGGCGCCCGGCCCCGGTGGCCTGGCTGATCAGCGGCTGGATGCCGAAGGCCAGCCCCTGCAGGATCACGATGAACACCGCCTCTGTGTAACCCGCCACAGTGAAGCCCGCCAGATCCTTGACCGAGCCGTGCACCATCAGCTGGCTGTTGTGCAGCAGCAGCAGCAGCCCCAGGTTGAACTGGGCGATCAGGCTCGGCAGCCCGGTGAACAGCAGCTTGGGCATGGCCGGGAAGCTGGGCACCAGCTGGCGCCAGCCAAGGCGCAGCCTGGCGTGGGAGCTAAAGAAATAACCAAGGCCAAGCAGGCTGACCACTCCTTCCGAGATGAGGGTAGCCTGGGCCGTGCCCACCAGCCCCAGCCCCAGGCGGCCGACCATGATGTAGTTGAGCAGTATGTTGAGCAGGGCGCCGCAGCTCACCAGTACCATGGCGAGGCGGGGGCGACCGTCGTTGCGCAACAGATAGGGCACCGCCAGGTTGCTGGCCAGCAGCAGGGTGCCGCCTCCTATCCAGCCGAGGTAGTCGCTGGCCTGTTGCCAGGTCTCGGTATCCGGTGCTATGCCCAGGGCCAGCAGGATGTCGGTGTGCCAATGGTGCAGCAGCAGCGGAGCCAGGGCCCCTAGCAGCCCCAGCAGCCAGAACGCATTGACCAGGGCCTGACGGGCCAGGGCGAGGTTTCTGGCCCCCTGCTGGAGGGAGATGGCGGTCGCCGCCCCCATGGCGACCATGGCGGCTAGGCCGATCAGCACCATGATGACCGGGTAGACCAGGTTGATCCCGGCGAGACCGGCGGCCCCCACATAGTGGCCGACGAAGATGCCATCCACCAGGTAATAGGCGCCGGAGACCAGCATGGCCATGATGGAGGGGAGGGCATAGCCCCAGAAACGGCGGGTCATGGCCCGCTGACGGCGAATGAAATAGGCTGACATATCTGTGCTTCTGCCGGGTCGGGGATCGAAGCCACAGTGTAGATTCTTAGCTTTCCATTGATAATCCGGTGTTTATTTGATGGATTGATGAATATTGCTCATCAGTCTCGCGGGCTATGGTGGGCCTTCAACATGTCTATCAGGGCCCGCAGGCCGTGGCCCAGCTGGTGGCGGCTGGGGTAGAAGAGATTGAAGCCGGCAAAGGTGGGGCTCCAGTCGGCCAGCACAGTCACCAGCCGACCCGCTGCCAGGGCCTCGCTCACCTCCTCCTCATAGCAGTAGGCCAGCCCCAGGCCCGCCTCGGCCGCCCCCAGATAGAGGGCGGGAGTGCTGGTGGTCAGCGGCCCGCTCACCTCTATCTCCAGCAGCTCGCCGTCGGCGGCAAAGGCCCAGCGATAGTGGTGATGGGGGGTGAGGCGATAGCCGATGCAGTCGTGCTGGCTGAGCTCGGAGGGGTGCAGGGGGATGCCGCGCCTTGCCAGGTAGTCGGGGGAGCCTACCACCAGATAGCGCTGCAACGGACCCAGGGGCACGGCTATCATCTCCTGGGGCAGCAGATCGCCGTAGAAGAGGGCTGCGTCATAACCATCCTCGATGAGACGGGGCATCAGCTCCTGCTCCACCACCTCCACCTGCATGCGCGGATAGCGCACCAGATAGTCGATAAGCACTGGGGCCAGCACCTCCTGGATGGCGGCTCTGGGGGCACAGATCTTCAGCCTGCCGACCGGCTCATCCCCATGACGCGTCAACTCCTCCAGCGCCTCCTCCAGCTGACCCAGGGTCGGCAGCAGCTGCGTCAGCAATCGCTCCCCCGCATCGGTCGGCACCACGGCTCTGGTACTGCGATTGAGCAGCCTGACCCCCAAACGGCTCTCCAGCCCCTTGAGGGAGTGGCTCAGGGCCGAGGCCGAGACCCCGAGCTCGAGGGCGGCCCGGCTGAAACTGCGGTGGCGGGCGACGGCGGCAAATACCGCCAGTTCGGCAAGATCGGTGCGGGTGATGGTCATGTTCAGCAAGGGGCAGTGGGGGAAAACCAAGGGTACGCCAAGGGGGGACGGGAGACAATCGGCACGCTGTCGCGGGGATTGTAACCGTTTTGTTGCTATTCCCAGGGGGTTGAAAATCACCACCTATTTTTAATTTGTTAAAAAATTTTCGCAACACGGGGCCTGTAATGTGATCTTGCTCGTTTGAAAGGCGACTGAAGTCAAACTTTGGTTGATTAATTCAAAAAAACGCTGTGATTAATAGGGCCTTTTAACTAGAGTCAGCTCATCGGATGAGGTGGCCGTTGCCAGTTTGTTAAATGGCGCGAGCAGCACCCTCAGCATCACGATCTCATGCCTTCGTTTGTTGCAATTTGGTTGTCACATGGAGTGATGGCCGGATAGCCGGGGCCTGAGAATAAAAAAGGACGAACAGCAGGTGTTCCAGGGAGAGGAACCGGGCCCATGCCCACTGACTAGTAAGAATCCACCTTCCTTGATGACAGGAACATCCCTATGTCTGACATGAATATTGCAGTTGAAGGCAGCTTGAGCAAAGCCTCCTCCCGTGGCATCAACAAGGCCGACCTGGTCTGGATGCTGGGCCTGTACGGTACCGCCATCGGTGCCGGTGTCCTCTTCCTGCCGATCAATGCCGGCGTCGGTGGCCTCTGGCCGCTGGTGGCCATGCTGGTACTGGCCCTGCCGCTGACCTTCTTCGCACACCGCGGCCTGACCCGCTTCGTGCTGTCCGGCTCCACCCGTGATGGCGACATCACCGAAGTAGTGGAAGAGCACTTCGGCAAGACCGCAGGCAAGTTCATCACCCTGCTCTACTTCTTTGCCATCTACCCCATTCTGCTGATGTACTCGGTCGCCATCACCAACACCGTCGAGAGCCTGATGGTTCACCAGCTGGGCATGACTGCACCTCCCCGTGCCATTCTGTCGCTGGTGCTGATCCTGGGTCTGATGGCGATCGTTCGCCTCGGCGGCCAGGTGATTGTCAAGGCGATGAGCGTGCTGGTATTCCCCTTCGTGATCACCCTGATGGGCCTGGCGCTCTACCTGATCCCGCACTGGAACGGTGCCATTGTGACCGAAGCGCCTGCGCTGTCCGAGGCCTTCAACGGTGACTTCATCAAGACCCTGTGGCTGGCAATTCCTGTCATGGTGTTCTCCTTCAACCACTCCCCGATCATCTCCTCCTTCGCGGTGGACAACAAAGGTCGTTACGGTGAAGGTGCCGAGAAGAAGTGCAGCAACATACTGCTGGGCGCCCACGTCATGATGGTGATGACTGTGATGTTCTTCGTATTCAGCTGCGTACTTAGCCTCTCCCCGGCTGATCTGGCGGCTGCCAAGGAACAGAACATCTCCATCCTGTCCTACCTGGCCAACCACTTCGACAACCCGGTGATCGCCACCGTGGCACCGCTGATCGCCCTGGTTGCCATCAGCAAGTCCTTCCTGGGTCACTACCTGGGCGCGCAAGAAGGCATGAACGGCCTGATGGCCAAGGCGCTGCGCGAGAAGGGCAAGAAGGTCGAGATCAAGCAGCTGAACAAGGTGACCGCTGTCTTCATGATCCTGACCACCTGGGCCATCGCCACCATCAACCCGAGCATCCTCGGCATGATCGAAGACCTGGGCGGCCCCATCATCGCCATGCTGCTGTTCCTGATGCCGATGTACGCCATCGCCAAGATCCCGGCCATGCGCAAATACGCTGGCAACCTCAGCAACGGCTTCGTGACCCTGATTGGCCTGATCGCCATGTCCGGCATCATCTACAAGCTGATTGCCTGATAATTCCGGTTACGCCGTTGAATGAAGAAGCCGCCTCTCAAGAGGCGGCTTTTTTGTTTGCGGCGCAGAGTGCTTAACAAAGCCGTGGCGGCGGCCTAACATGGCGGGATGTTTTTCTAGACAGGACAAAAGGATATGTCTGGGTTGAAAAAGGATCTCGGGCTCTGGCAGGGGATGGGGCTGCTCGCCACCTCATTGCTCGGCACCGGGATCTTCGTTGTACCGGCGACAGCGGCGTCGCTGGCGGGAGGCGCCTCTCTCTGGGCCTGGGTGCTGCTCATCGTGCTGGTACTGCCCATCGCCTTCACCTTCGCCCGCCTCGGTCGACGCTACCCCCATGCGGGCGGGGCGCCGCACCTCATCGGGCTCGCCTTTGGCAACGGCGCCGAGCGCTTCTCCGCCTTCCTGTTTCTGGCGGTGCTGCCGGTGGGGCTGCCTGCCGCCCTCACCATAGCCGCCGGTTTCTGGCACGCCCTGTTCGACATGGGGGAGTGGACCCTGTGGGCCATCCAGTTGCTGACCCTGCTCGGGGTCTTCCTGCTTGGCTTGAGGGGGGCGCGCTCCTCCGGCAACCTGCAACTGCTGATTGCCCTGGCCATATTGGGGCTGACCCTGCTCATCTGGTTCAAGGGGGAGCTCAGCTGGCGTGACGGGGCCCAGCCGCTGCCGACGACCGCCGAGTGGCCCGCCATGGGCACGGCGCTGGCGGTGATGTTCTGGTGCTTCGTGGGGCTGGAAGCCTTCGCCCACATGGGGGAAGAGTTCAAGCGACCGGAGCGGGACTATCCCCTGGCCCTGCTCGGCGGCGTCTTGCTGGCGGGGCTCATCTACTGGGTGCACTCCCTGGTGGTGCTCAAATACGGTCTCTATGGGGACGAGGCGACCAATGCCACCGCCATCCCGGCCCTGCTCTCCCTGCTGTTCGGCCCCACCGCCAAGTGGCTGGTGGCGGTGCTCGGCTACCTCTCCTGCTTTGCCAGCATCAATATCTATCTGCAAGGGTTTGCGCGCCTGATCTGGAGCATGGCGCGGGAGGGCAAGCTGCCCGCCTCCCTCTCCCGCCTCTCGGCCCGTGGTGCACCCCTCAATGCCCTGTGCTGGGTGCTCGCCATCTGCCTGGTCTCCATCACCCTGATCCTCTGGCTCAAGCTGCCGCTCGATGAACTGATCCGCTACGCCAACGGCAACTTCGTGCTGGTCTATCTGCTCTGCATGGCGGCGGGCTGGCGTCTGCTCGGCGGCATGGGCAAGGGGCTGGCGGGGGTGAGCGTCTTGCTCTGCGCGGCCGTGCTGGTGGCGCTCGCCTCCCAGGTGCTCTATGCGGTGCTGCTGAGCGCGGGCTACGGCTGCTTCTCCCTGTGGCGACGCAGGCGCCGCCGCTCGGCATCAGGCGAGCGTGTCTGCGCCATCAAGTAGCCGCCCAAAAAAAGCCCCGCAGTGCGGGGCTTTTTACTGGCTATCAGATGTGGCGGTGCTTAAAGGTCTGGCAGGTCGCTGCGCAGCAGGGCGTAGTGCTGCAGGGAGATGAAGCCATCTCCCTTCCACTCGCACTCCCGCGCCGTGCCTTCGTAGCGAAAGCCGGCCCGCTCCAGCAGGCGGGCGGAGGGACGGTTTGGTTCCTCCACCACCGCCAGCAAGCGGTGCAGCGCTGTGGTGTGGTAAGTCAGCGGGAGCCACAGTCGCAGCGCCGCTTTCATTACCCCCTTGCCCCAGTGTTCGGGATAGAGCCAGTAGCCGATCTCGGCCCCTTTGTGCTGCGGGTCGGCATCGTGGTAGCCAATGGCTCCCAGCGGCTCTTTGGTGCGCGGATTGCGAATGAGGTGCCAGGCACCGCGGCCCGTGCGGGTCAGCTCGGCGTACCACTCCATCTGGGCCTGACATTCTGCCAAGCTGTCGTAGCTGATGCCGTAGCAGGCGATGACACGCGGATCCGACAGGCCACGATAGATGTGCGGCAGGTCGGCATAGATGACGGGATCCAGCCTTATCTCTGGCGGCGTAGTTGACGTCATGGGGGCTCCTTGCGGCCAGCCGTGGCTGGCCGCTTGTGTTGAGTCAAACAGGGGGGGGTGGCCAAGGTGGTTCATGGCTGCGCTCATGATTCGACAAGCCCGAGCAAGCCGGCCAGCCTTGCCAGCTCATGGCGCCACTCCTGCTGCAGCCGCGGGGTCTGATGCCTGGGCTTGCGGGCGAGATCGGCGGCCAGCAGGGCATCGAGCTCATACCAGCGGGCCAGCAGCGCCTCTTCGTCATCCACCGTGCTGGCAGGAGCCTGGCGGGCGTCATGCCCGGATGGCCCCTCAGCCACCACTCTCTGCTGGTGGTCGATCAGCTCGGCATAGGCCCGCTCGGCACTGTGGGCCTCCTGGATGCGTCCATCTCTGATCAGCCAGAAGCGGTTGCAGCTGCGCTCGATCAGATCCCGGTCGTGGGAGACCAGCAAGACGCCCCCGGGGAAGGCGTTCAAGGCCTCGGCCAGCTCCTCCTTGCCCGCCAGATCCAGGTGGTTGGTGGGTTCATCGAGCCAGAGCAGATGGTGGCTCGCCAGGGAGAGGGCGAGAAACAGCAGCCTGGCCCGCTCCCCCCCGCTCAAGGCGTGCACCCGCTGGCCATGGCGGGAGTAGGGGAAGCCCGCGCGGATCAGGGCCTGGCGCCGCGTCACCTCGGGCAAGGGCGCCAGGGGATAGAGGGCGTCGCTCAGGGTGGCGTCGCCATCCAGCTGCTGCAGGGACTGATCGTAGTAGGCGATGCTGGCGCCGGGGTGGCGATACCAGCCCTCACCCGGCTGTTGATCGCGCAGCTCGCCCCAGCACTGGCGCAGCAGGGAGGACTTGCCGGTGCCGTTGGCGCCGAGCAGGGCGACCCTGTCGCCGGCCCGCAACCAGAGATCCTCGGCTCGCAGCAGGGGCGGCAAGCCGGGGGCGGGGCGCACCTCCAGGGCTTCCAGTCGCAGCAGGGCATCGGCGGGCAGTGCCTGCCCGTGCAGCTCGAGGCGCCAGGGGGCTGGCGCCGCGACCTGGCTCTGCTCCTCCTGCAGGCGGGTGATGCGTTTTTCCATGGACTTGGCCTGGCGCACCAGCTTCTCGTTGTCATGCTCCCGCCCCCAGGTGGCGAGGCGCTTGCTGCTGGCGCTCAGGCGGTCAATCTCCTTCTGCTCGTCGGCCCGGCGCAGGCGGGCCTGCTCGTCCTCCTCCGCCAGCGCCACCCTGGCCTGACTGCAGGGCAGGGCGAAGCGATGGAGTCGTCCATCCCGCAGGATCAGGGTCTCGCTGGTCACCCGATCGAGCAGACGGGCATCGTGGGAGACCAGCACCAGGGCGCCCCGCCAGCCCAGGAGGAACTGCTCCAGCCAGAGCAGTGCGGGCAGATCCAGGTGGTTGCTGGGTTCATCGAGCAGCAACAGGTTGGGTTGGCGCAGCAGGGCGCGGCCTAGCTGCAACCGGGTGTGCTGGCCGCCGCTCAGGGCGCTGACGGGGAGTTCGGCCTGCTCTTCAAGCTGCAGCTCGGTCAGCATCTTGTCCACCTGCCAGTCGGCGCCGGGATCACCCGCCAGGGCATCTTGCAGCACGGCGCGGGTGCTTAGCCCTTGCAGCCTTGGGGGCAGGTGCTGGGCCACGAACTCGCAGCGGCAGGGGGCGGCCTGCTGCACCCGTCCGTCATGGGGTTGCAGCTCACCGGCCAGCAGGGCGAGCAGTGTGCTCTTGCCGCAGCCATTGGCGCCAATCAGGCCGAGGCGATCGCCGCTCTGGATGCCGAGATTGATGTGGTCAAACAAGGGGAGGTGTCCCGCAGTCATCTGCAGGGAGTGGGTACTTATCAGTGTCGTCATGCTCTTGCTCTCTTAAATGGCGGGATCGGAAATCCCTGTCATCAGGAGCGCTGGCGACAACGGTCGAGAAAGGTCTCGGTGTGGAAGGAGTCGGCTTTGCTCGAACCCGCTATCGCAGCGCGATGGTATGCAGGCAAGAGCGGGCGAATGTGCCGAACAGGCGAGCCGAGAACATCGGACACGCTTGGATAACCATTTTTTACCTCCTTGTGTTTCGTTATGGTCAGGTGCGGCGATTATAGGCGTAGAAAAAATAGCCGTCTATCGGGGAATAGGGGGGATATCGGGCTGTTATGGGGGCATCTGGCAGTGAAAAGGGGTCTTCATCGTAGCCTCCGGCAAAACAAGAGCCCCGCAGGGCGGGGCTCTTGAATCAGGTATGCGGGTGCATCAGATGAGAGGGATCAGTCGCGGGGGGTCTTGAGCGCCTGGATCACATCGTCATTGGGGGCCAGCCCCTCCACGTGGTTGAAGCTCTCCAGCCCCTCCTGCGCATTGATGGTGAAGGCGTCGGCGCTCTGGTAGCTGCCGCTGCCGGCGCTT
Source organism: Aeromonas sp. R4-3 (assembly GCF_040908275.1). Taxonomy (NCBI): domain Bacteria; kingdom Pseudomonadati; phylum Pseudomonadota; class Gammaproteobacteria; order Aeromonadales; family Aeromonadaceae; genus Aeromonas; species Aeromonas sp. R4-3. The sequence continues at coordinate 315,650 of NZ_JBFODK010000055.1, read as the reverse complement.
TCGACCAGGACGATGAGCTCGGGCTGCTTGTCACCGTTGAGATCCAGCAGTTTGAGCGCCTTGATGCTGCCATCGCGGGGCATCACCTTGCCGTCGATGAACTGATCCAGGGGAAACTCGGGGTTGGCGCCTGAGTAGAGGCGCACGTCGTAGCTGCCGGTGGAGGCGGGCTCGCCGCGCCCCTCGCTGACGGTGAGCACCTGGCCCGTGGGCAGCGTCAGCTGCTGGAAGAATCCCTCCGCCGCCTGGCTGGTCAGGGGCAGGCTGAGCAGGCCGAGAGTAATGAGTAAGGCTTTCATGGATGTGACCCTTGTTGCTGCTTGTGTGTCTGTGACGGGCAGGAGCCTGGCCCCCGCCTTGTCTGTGGCTGACCAGGGGCTGGCGCTCGGCCAGCCCCTGTCGACCTCGTGTTTACCATATCTTGACCCGTTTGGCCGGGTCCAGATAGAGCTTGTCCCCCGGCTGTATGTTGAACGCCTCGTAGAAGGCGGGGATGTTCGGCACCACGCCGTTGACCCTGTACTCGGGGGGGGAGTGGGGATCCGAGGCGAGCAGCATCTGCATCAGCTCGGGACGATACATGCCCTTCCATACCTGGGCCCAGCCGAGGAAGAAGCGCTGCTCGCCGGTGAAGCCGTCCAGCACAGGGGCTTCCTTGCCATCCAGCGACAGCAGGTAGGCCTTGTGGGCTATGGTGAGGCCGCCGAGATCGCCTATGTTCTCCCCCAGGGTGAACTGGCCGTTGACGTACTGCCCCTTGATGGGCTCGAAGCGGTTGTACTGGGCCACCAGTCGGCTGGTACGGAAGCGGAACTCCTTGAGATCCTGGGGCGTCCACCAGTCGCGCATCACGCCGTCGCCGTCGGATCTGGCCCCCTGATCGTCGAAACCATGGCCCATCTCGTGGCCTATCACCCCGCCGATGGCGCCGTAGTTCACAGCGTCGTCCGCGCTCATGTCGAAGAAGGGGGGTTGCAAAATGGCGGCCGGGAAGACGATCTCGTTGTTGCTCGCGTTGTAGTAGGCGTTTACCGTCTGGGGCGACATGTGCCACTCGTCCCTGTCCACCGGCTTGCCGAGGCGGGCCAGGCTGTCGGCATATTCGAAGGCGCGGGCGCGCTGCAGGTTGCCCACCAGGTCATCGGCGCGGATCTCGATGGCGCTGTAGTCCTTCCACTTGTCCGGATAGCCTATCTTGGGCCTGAACTTGGCGAGCTTGGCCAGGGCCTGGGTCTTGGTGGCTGGCGACATCCAGTCCAGCTCCTGGATGCTCTGGCCGTAGGCGGTGCGCAGGTTCTCCACCAGCTGCTCCATGCGTGCCTTGGCCTCTGGCGGGAAGTAGCGCTCCACATAGAGCTTGCCCACCGCCTCCCCCAGGTTGTTGTCCAGTACGCCAAGGGCACGCTCCCAGGGGGCGCGCTGTTTGGGCGTACCGCTCAAGGTGGTGCCGAAGAAGGCGAAGTTCTGGGCATCGGTCTGGCTGTCGAGGTAGGGGGCGAAATCGGTGATGAGCTGCCACTTGAGGTAGGCCTGCCAGTCGCCCATGGGGGTCTGCTTCATCACCTCGTCCAGGGCCGTCAGGTAGCTCGGCTGACCTATGATGAGGCTCTGCTGGCCGCTCAGGCCGGCCTGATCCAGATAGCTGTTCCAGTCGATGCTGGGGGCGAGGCGCGTGAGCTCGCCGATGGGGGCCTTGTTGTAGTTCTTCTGCCGATCCCGCAGGGCGACGTTGTCCCACTGGATCTGGGCGAGCCGGGTCTCGAGAGTCAGGATGCGCTTGGCCTTGGCCCCCGCATCTGCCTCGCCGAAGCGGCTCAGCATGCCGGCGATGTGTTGCTCGTATTTCTGCCGCAGTGCCTGGCTGGCGGCATCCTGCTTGAGGTAGTAGTCCCTGTCCGGTAGGCCGAGCCCGGATTGATAGAGGTAGACCGCATAGCTGTCCGGCGCCTTGGCGTCCGCATCTATCCAGAAGCCGAAGGGGGCGCTGCCCCCCAGCTTGCCGGCGCGGGCGAAGGCCTGGGCCAGACCCTGCTTGTCATGGATCTGATCGATGTCGCCAAGCAGGGGCAGCAGGGGCGTAGTGCCCCTGGCGTTGCGGGTCTGCTGATCCAGATAGCTTCGGTAGAGGTCGTGGATCTGCTGGGCCGGGGTGCCGGTGGCGGCCTTGCCGTCCAGCCCCTCCACCAGCACCCGCACGTCTGCCAGGGACTTGTCCCGCAGCAGGTAGAAGGCGCCGTCGGCGGGCCTGTCGTCCGGGATCTTGGCGGTGGCCAGCCAGTGGCCGTTCACGTAGCGAAAGAAGTCGTCACCGGGCTTGACCCTGGTGTCCATGTTGGCCAGCGCGAGGCCGGAGTGCTTGTCTGCCTGGTCCGGCCCCTGACTGCAACCGGCCAGCAAGGCCAGCCCGATGAGGGCGGCCAGTATGCTTTTCTTATTGTTCATTGTCTTATTCCAATTCGGATTACTCAGCGTCCCGGCCCAGGTCGGGAGGAGACTCACTCTAGCAGTCGGGTTAGCGCTTGATAAGCCCGACTCTGCTAAGATCGGCCTGGTCGTATAGGGGAAGCCTATGATTTCTCGTGTTTATTCTCGTTTTTGTCAGACTCTGCCCGCGCCGGAAGGTTCCCGGGGCCTGCTGGTAGCCTTCAGTGGCGGGCTCGACTCCACTGTGCTGCTGGTGCTGGCGGCGCGTTTTGCCCAGGAGCAGGGCCTTGCTCTGCGTGCCCTGCACGTCCACCACGGCCTGAGCCCTCACGCCGACCACTGGGTGGCCCATTGTGAAGGGGTGTGCCAGCAACTGGCGGTGCCCCTCATTACCCAGCGGGTGCAACTGCAACGGGGCAACGGCGATAGCCTGGAGGCCCAGGCGCGGGAGGCCCGCTACCAGCGTCTGGCCGCCTGCCTGGGGGAGGGGGAGTGGCTGCTCACCGCCCATCATCAGGACGATCAGCTGGAGACCCTGCTGCTGGCGCTCAAGCGGGGCGCCGGATTGCGGGGGCTGGCGGGTATGGTACCGAACCAGCCCTTTGCCGGCGGCCGCTTGCTGCGCCCGCTGCTCGAGGTGAGCCGGGCCGAGCTGGCGGCGCTGGCGGAGACCCTGCCCTATGGCTGGGTGGAGGATGAGAGCAACCTGGATGTGAGCTACGATCGCAACTTCCTGCGCCAGCAGCTCATTCCCCAGCTCAAGGCGCGCTGGCCCGCCATGGCCCAGACGGCGGCGCGCAGCATGGCCCTGTGCGCCGAGCAGGAGGCCCTGATCAGCGAGCTGGCGGAGGCGGACTGGCAACAGGTCGGGGAGGGGGAGGCGCTGCGCATCGAGGCGCTGCAGCCGCTCTCCCCGGTGCGGCGCAACAACCTGCTGCGCCACTGGATCCGCCGTCAGGGGGGGGAGATGCCGTCCCGGGAGCTGCTGGGGCTGCTCTGGCAGGAGGTGGCGCTGGCGCGGGAAGACGCCAACCCCAGGCTGAGCCTGCAGGGGCTGGAGTGCCGCCGCTTTCAGGGACGACTCCACCTGGTGCCGCCCGGCCTTGCCCCCCGTGAGGAGGTGTTGCCCATCCGGGTGGGGGAGACGCTCTGCCTGCCGGACGGACTGGGGGCCTTCAGGCTGCTGTCATCGGATGGGGGGGAAGGGCTGCGCCCGCCACGGGAGGACGAGCCCCTGTCGGTGCGTTTTCAGGTGGCGTCCGGCGTCATGCTCAAGCCGGTGGGGCGGGTTGGCAGCCGGCGCCTGAAAAAGTTGCTGCAAGAGTACGGGGTGCCCTCCTGGCAACGGGGGCGTATTCCCATCCTCTATTACGGGGAGCAGGTGGCGCTGGTGGCCGGACTCTTCGTCTGCGACGGATTTCTGGCGCCCGAGGGGGGCATCAAGGGAGACTGGCGGCGAGCCGTCACCCCGGCTCTTGACTGAAGGCCGCCGCGATGTCGCCAGGCCGCCCTATTCGGACGGCCCTGTCACGCCGGCCTTCTTGCGGGCGTAGAGGTGGGCATCCGCCGTGGCATAGAGGCGTTGCACGTCCATGCCCGAGTGCCAGCTGGCGGCCCCCAGGCTGCAGCCCACCGAGAAGGCGCTGAGCTCCTTGTGGCTGTGCAGCACATGTTGCAGCCGCAGCCAGACCGGGCGCCAGGCCTCGGGATCGGCGGGTTGCAGCAGCAGGGCGAACTCGTCGCCGCCGAGGCGAAACGCCTGATCCGTGCCGCGAATGCAGCCCTGCAGCAGTTGGGCGAAGCGGCTCAGCACCAGATCCCCCACCGGATGGCCCCAGGTGTCATTGACCTGTTTGAAGCGGTCGAGATCCAGCAGCACCAGCACCAGACCGTGGGGCTCCCGGCAGTGTTGCTCCACCGCCCGGCCTATGGCCTCGTCGAAGTAGGAGCGGTTGCCAAGCCCGGTCAGGTGATCGAGCCGCACCTGCTGCTCCAGCCGGCTCAGCCGCAGATAGAGCGGCAGGGGCAGGCAGAACAGCTGGTGATATTGCCCCAGCTGCCGCCGCTGGCCGTCGCTCAGGGGCTGCTCCAGTTCGTATTGCAGCTGTCCGAGCAACTGCTCGTGCTGGCCGCGCAGCTCGAAGCGATAGCTATGCAGCACCTGCCTGGCCTGGGGGGCGTGGGCGATGAGGCTATGGGGCTGACCGCAGTCGAGGTGGAGCGTGTGGATCCGGACAATCTTTGCCACCCGCTCGGCAAAGATTGCCAGCAAGGCGTCAAGATCCCGTTGCCTCAGCAGCTCCTGAAGCTGCTGATAAGTATCCTGCCCGGTCAGCGGCGTGAGCCGCTCCATCTGCTGTACCCACTGCTCTATGCCATGTCCGAAGCCGTTCAATGACGATGTGTTTTCCACGTTGCAGCCTTACACCTCTCCACTCATTGTCCGGTTTCTTGCAATCCCCGTGCCCAAAATATGTTCGATGGAAAACAAAGGGGCTGGCTAGGCTTAGCAACATGAAATGGGAGGGCAGATAACCCCTATGAGCCGCGCGCCAGCGTCAAGGGCGGGCTCCTGCCCCGCAGCGACGAGGACCGGAGAGTGCCAGTGGCCTGAGGCGCCGCTTCTTAGGGCCATGGGGACAGATAAGAGGGAGGGATGTGTGTACGCCGATGTGTTGATCCTGCTGCTCTCCGCCGTTCTGCTGGTGGCCATCTTCCGACGCCTGGGCCAGCCGGTGATCCTCGCCTATCTGTTCGTCGGCATGCTGCTCGGCCCCCATGGCGCGGCCATAGTCACCGGGCAGGCCATGATGCAGACCATAGGGGAGCTTGGCATCGTCTTCCTGATGTTCTCCCTCGGTCTCGAATTTTCGCTGCCGCGCCTGCTCGCCATGCGCAAGCTGGTGCTGGGGGTCGGCGGTCTGCAGGTGCTGCTCACCTCATTGCTGTTCTTCTGGCTCGGCTGGTGGTGGGGCCTGAGTCTCCCCCAGGCGCTGGTGGTATCCGGCACCCTGGCCCTCTCCTCCACCGCCGTGGTGATCAAGCAGCTCGGGGAGTTGCAGCAACTCCATACCCGGCGTGCCCAGCTCGGGGTGAGCGTCTTGCTGTTTCAGGATCTGGCGGTGGTGCCGCTGCTGGTGATGATCCCCATACTGGCCAGCCCCGAGGTGCAGGGCAGCGCCCTGCTGGCGGAGGTAGCCTGGGCCTCTCTCAAGGGGCTGTTCGCCCTGATCGTCCTGCTCGCGGTGGGAAAGTGGCTGCTGCCCATGGTGTTTCACGAGGTGGCCCGGGCGCGCTCCGACGAGCTGTTCGTGCTCAGCACCCTGCTGGTGGCCCTGCTGGCGGCGTCGCTGACCCAGTGGATGGGGCTCTCCATGGCACTCGGGGCCTTCCTGGCCGGCATGATGCTGGGGGAGTCCCACTACCGCCATCAGCTGGAGGTGGACATCAAGCCGTTTCGGGACGTGCTGCTGGGGCTCTTCTTCATCACCATAGGCATGACCATGGAGTGGGCGCTGGTGGCGAACGCCTGGTGGCAGGTGCTGCTCTGCGTGCTCGGGCTCATCCTGTGCAAGTCGCTGCTGGTGCTGCTGGCGGGCCGGCTGATGGGGGAACGCAAGCGTGATGCCATGGCCGCCGGCATCATGCTGAGCCAGGTCGGCGAGTTCGGCTTCGTGCTGCTGGCGCTGGCGAGCCACCATGGCCTGCTCGGTCACGAGATGGTCTCCCTGCTCATCGGCATCGGCGTCATCACCATTTCTCTCACCCCCTGGCTGGTGCAGCGGGCCCTGGGGCTGGCCCACTCCCTCACCGACGCTACCCTGCTGTCCCGCGCCGGAGTCGCCCAGTCGGGGCTCAGCAAGCACCAGCATGTCATCATCGCCGGCTTCGGGCGCACCGGGCAGACCTGCGCCCGCTTTCTCAAGCTAGAGGAGATCCCCTTTCTCGCGCTGGATCTCGACCCCGAGCGGGTGAGCGAGGCAAAGCTGGCGGGGGAGCAGGTGGCGTTCGGCGATGCCAGCCGGCGCGACATCCTGCTGGCGGCCGGTCTGATGCGGGCCCGCCTGGTGATCATCACCTTCGACGATCGCAAGCGGGTCGATGCCATGCTGATGCAGATCCGGGCGCTGGCGGGGGATCTCAAGGTGCTGGTGCGAACCCGGGACGACAGCTTCCTCGAGCACTACAAGCAGGCCGGGGCCTTCGAGGTGATCCCCGAATCCCAGGAGGGGGCCCTGATGCTGGTCTCCCACCTGCTGGTCAACTGCGACATCCCCATAGGTCGGGTTATCCGGCGCATGGAGCACGAGCGCAGCAGTCAGTACCGCTTCCTGCACGGCTTCTACTGGGGGGATCAGAGTGCGGGCAACCTGGAGACGGATCAGTTGCTGGAGCGGCTGCACCCCGTGCTGCTGCACGATCAGGCCTGGGCTGTGGGGCGCCGGGTGCGGGAACTGCCCCTGGGGGAGGTGCGCATCAAGGCGGTGCATCGCGGGGAGCGCAGCCTGGAGCCTAAGGCCGATCTGAGGCTGGTGGCGGGGGATCGGTTGGTGCTCTTTGGGACGGCCGTGGCCATGGAGCAGGCGGAGCAGCGTCTGCTGGAGGGGCACTAGGCTGTGCCCTCAACACGCTCAGGGGGCCTTGGCCGGGTGGCGCCCCCCTGGTGGAAGCAAGCTTGTTCAGGCCTCCTCGCGGATCCGCTCTTCGATGTCGAGGAAGGACTCGATGCGCTGGCGCTGATCCAGCGCATCCTGATACCCCAGCCTTATCAACTGCTGGCAGTAACCCGGGTGAAACATCAGGAAGCTGGCCAGGCTGCTGCTCTCCTGGCCGTTCACCCCCAGCACCCGCAGCAGGCGGCGTAACTGGGTCGGCAGCTTGGGCAGGTAGTCGAGGGCGATAAGATCCAGATCCTGGCTCGGCCTGATGACGCAGGTCTCCACCTGACGCAGCTTCAGGCGGCTGCGCTCCCGCGCCGGGATCAGCGACAGGGTCTGGTTGATGCGCCCCAGCCGCTCCAGATCCGAATTGAGGGTGTCGGAGAAGACGGTGTTGAGCAGGTGGCTGGCGATGTTGGAGCTGGTCAGGTGATCTTGACGGGGGGCCGCGCTCCCCTGATGGGGTGAGTCGAGGGTCACCAGCAGGATCCGCTCCGCCCCCAGGTGAATGGCGGGGCTCAAGGGGCTCAGCTGGTGGATGGAGCCGTCACCGTAGAAGCGCTCGCCGATGCGGGTGGCCGGAAAGACGAAGGGCAGCGCCGAGGAGGCCATCAGGTGATCCGAGGTAAGCAGGGTGCGCAGGCCGCGCCGCCTGGCCCGCTCCCAGGGCAGATGCTCGGCCCGCCCCTGGAAGAAGGTGGTGGAGAGGCCGTCGTCATAGTCGGAGGCGGTGATGGCGATGGCCTCCAGACTGCCGTAGAGGATGTTGTCATCGATGCGGTGATAGTCGATGAGCTGATCCAGCAGGCGGCGCAGGGGGGCGTTGTCGAACAGGTGGAAGGCGCGGTTGCTCTGGGGGCTGATGAGACCGGCCGAGCCCTGATACAGGGTGCGCCACAGCAGTTGGCAGGGGCGGAAGTCGAAGATGTGATGGGTCTCGAAACGGCGCCAGACCCACTCCAGCTTGCGCACCCCCAGGTGAAAACAGGAGGCGTAGCACGCCAGTGCCGTGATGTTGAGGGCCCCCGCCGAGGTGCCGCACAGTATGGGGAAGGGGATGCCGAGGTTGCGGGGATAGAGCTCGGCCACTGCCTTGAGTACGCCGACCTGATAGGCGGCGCGAGCACCACCACCGGTCAACAGGAGAGCTGTATTGGGTCTGGCCATGATGGTGCGCCTTATTGTGATTGCAAGGGCGGGTTGCCACCGCGCAATTTAACTATAAGACGTTGTATCCCGGATAAAAATGGGCCGCCTCATCATTTTTTGAGGCGACCGGTGCGGCGGGATCAGGCCGTGCCTCTGGGCTGGGTCAGCTGATCGAAGGCGGCGAAAACAGGCGGGCTTGCCAGGATGCGGCCATGGCCGAGCCCACGGGTACTCACCAGCCGGGTACGGCCGTCCTCTGCCGCCCGCAACGAGTCTTTATGGGGGGCAAACCTGTCCTCCTCGTCGTGGACGATGAGGGCATGGCCGGCGCGATTGGCGAGCCGGCCGAGGGGGTCCACAGTGCTCAAGGGATGCTGGTATTCGTGCTCGATCTCCTTGACCACTGCATCGAACAGCCGGATGGAGTAGCCGGAGCGGGCCACCATGCCATAGAGCTGGGGCACGTAGTCGAGCACGGGCGAGATGAGCAGCAGCGGCAGCGCGTCTAGGGCGGGGTGGTGGCTGCTGAGGGTGACGGCGCCCCCCATGCTGTGGGTGATGACCCCCTGAACCGGGCCGACGCGGGCGAGGATCTCGTCGAAGGCGCGCACGAAGCGGGGCAGGTGACCCGTGCTGCCCTCGCTCTGGCCGTGGGCGGGGTGATCATAGGCCAGCGCCGTGAAGCCCTGGGCGGCGATATGGCTCATCAGCGGGTAGAACTGGCTGGCACTGCCGGACCAGCCGTGCATCAGCAGCCAGACCGGTCCCTGGCCGAGGCGATAGCTCATCAGGGTGCCCTCGCCGGTGTGGATGGCCTGCTGCACCAGCCCGGCGGGGGCGGCGACCTCACGGGTGGGGCGCTGCGGGGTGAGCAGCAACTTGCTGGCGGTGCGTTTGGCGTGGGCCGGGGCCAGCGCGTGGTGCAACCGGGTGCCAAGCCCCAGCAACAACTTGCTCGGGCTGACGCGGCGGGTGTTGAAATAGATCTTGCTGCTCATGGTCATCCTGTGGTTTTTATGTGCGAACGGTCGTGCTTTTTTATCTGTTTTTAAAAAGAAGAGCCAAAACCTCAGCGCCAGCTGGTCAGCAGATCTTCCACTTCGGGCCAGAAGTGGCGGCCCGGATCCTGACACAAGTCCAGCGCGTTGAACACCTGATCTCCCAGATAGAGGCCATAGAGCCGGTAGACGGCGCGCCAGGGATCCAGGTCCCCGCGCCACTCTCCCTTCTCCTGGCCCTGCACCACCTGGCGAGCCAGGTAGTCGAGCCAGAAGCGCACCAGCTGGCGGGCCGCCTGCTGCACCTCCCCTTCCTGGGCCGAGGTCCAGGCGTCGAGGAACATGCAGCGTCCGGCAAAGCTCTGGTTCCAGGCCAGCCAGGCCCGCAGCAGGGCCAGCAGTTTCTCCTGCTGGGTGCCGTGCTGCTGCTGGCGCACCGGCTGGATCACCCGCTCCCGGAATACCTCGGCGGAATGGGTAAGCACGGCGATCTGCAGGTTGTCGCGAGACTGGAAATGGGCGAACAGGCCGCTCTTGGACATCTCGCACGCACTGGCCAGCGAGCCTATGGTCAGGCTTTCCAGCCCCTGCTGGCTCGCCTGCTCGAACGCTGTCTGCAAAATGTTGTCGCGGGTCAGGCGGCCCTTGCTCATCGCACTCTCCTCTCTGGGTCCTGCAGCATAAAGTACGATCGTGCTAATTGTCGAGCAACAAACCGTTGTTGTGGTGGAGACAAGGCGCTCAGTTGTCCTTGATGTCCATCTGCTGCAGAGCGATGACCGCCTGGGTGCGGTGCTTGACCCTGAGTTTGCGGAAGGTGGGAGTGATATGGGCCCTGATGGAGACAAGGCGCTTAGTTGTCCTTGATGTCCATCTGCTGCAGGGCGATGACAGCCTGGGTGCGATTCTTGACGCCGAGTTTGCGGAAGGTGGAAGTGATATGGGCCCGGAGGGTAACAAGAATCTCAGTTGTCCTTGATATCCATCTGCTGCAGGGCGATGACAGCCTGGGTGCGATTCTTGACGCCGAGTTTGCGGAAGATGGCGGTGATGTGTGCCTTGATGGTGGCCTCGGAGACGTTGAGCTCCCAGGCGATCTGCTTGTTGAGACTGCCGTCCCGCAACATGATCAGCACCTTGTATTGCTGGGGGGTGAGGCTGGCCAGCTTGCTGGCGAAATCGGGGCCATCCTCGGACTCGGGGTGAAGGGAGATCCCTTCCGGCACCCAGTTATCCCCCCCGATCACCGTATTGAGGGCGCTGACCAGCTCCTTCATGGGAACCGACTTGGGAATGAAGCCCAGGGCCCCGAGGCGCAGTACCTGCTGGATGATGGCGGCATCTTCCGAGGCGGAGACAACTACGATGGGCAGGTCCGGGTACTGGCCGCGCAGATAGGCCAGCCCCTCGAAGCCGTTGGCCCCCGGCATCTTGAGATCGAGCAGCAGCAGATCGACTTCGGGGTGCTCCGCGAGCAGGTGGGTCAGGCTGTCGATGGAGTCGGCCTCCAGCAGCCTGGCCTCGTCGATGGCCATGTGCACCGCTTGATAGAGGGCGCCCCGAAACAGGGGGTGGTCATCTGCGATGACGATGGTAAATTGGCTGTCCATTGCTCACATTTTTGCTAACTGATTGTTTTGAAAAATCAAACTAGCACTGCTCCCCAAGGGGGTCAAACTCGCAGGTGTGCAAATGTGAGGCGACCATGAGATGTCGTGCCCGCGGGGCCGATGCCGGGTCATGAACAACCCCAACGCAGGAGGCAATAAATGGGATCCTTGGTATTGACGGTAGGCACAGGTTCCACCTGGGCGATGCGGGCGTCGCTGGTGCTCGCCATGAGCGGGCTGGAGTGGCAGGATCAGGTGTTCGATCTGGAGGATGCCAAGGCGTTGGCGCGGCTCAAGCGCACGGCGCCAGCCGGGCTGGTGCCTTGGCTCGACGACGGCGAGCTGCGGATCCACGACTCCCTCGCCATCGCCGAGTATCTCCACGAGCTGTGCCCGGCGCGCCACCTCTATCCGGTGGATAGGGCCGAGCGTGCATTGGCCCGCAGCCTCTGCGCCGAGCTGCACTCGGGCTTTGGCCAGATCCGCAGTCGCTTGCCCTTCTTCCTCGGCGCGCCGACCCAGAGCGAGCCCCCGGTAGAGACCCTGGGGGAGCTGGCCCGGTTGCAGACGCTCTGGTCCCAGGCGAGGGGGCCCTTCTACTTTGAGGAGGCGGGGATCCTCGATGCCTTCTATGCCGTGATGGCCTATCGGCTGGCGAGCTACGGCATAGGCTTGCCCGGTCAGGCGGGGGCCTATCAGCAAGCCTTGCTGGCCTGGCCCCTGTGGCAGGAGACCCTGGTCAAGGCGCGGCTGCAGTGGCCGGCCATGGCCCGGCAGCCGGCATGAGGTAAGGGGCCTGCGCAATGAGAGAGGGGAGCCACTGGCTCCCCTCTCGTTTGTCTGGTGCGGGCCGGGTTACGGCTGCCGGCCGGCGAACACCACCACCACCTTGTCCTCCCCCTTCTCCCGCACGAAGCTGTAGGGGGCATCGGACAGCTTCTTGTGGCTGCCTGCCGCCACCGCCGGGTGGGCGGCGCGGAACTGGCCTAGCCTTTGCCAGTGCTTGACCAGCTCGGCCTTCTCGCCGCTCCCCAGCTCCTGCCAGTTCATGTCGGATCGCACGCTCTGATCGAACACGCCGCCATCCTTGGCCAGCCCCCGGCCAGACTCGTCCCCGTAGTAGAGCTGTATGCCCCCCGGCAGCAGCATGAAGCTGTTGGCGACTCTGCGTTGCAGCGGCACGTCCTGATAGTCGCCAAAGAACAGCTTGGTGTCGTGGGAGCTGATGTAGCTCAGCACATTGAACTCGGGATCCTGGTTGATGCGGCTGGCGTAGCTGGCATAGGTCGGCTCGGCGCCGGCCATGCACTGGGCCTGGGGCAGGGCGAACTCCCGCTGATAGTCGAAGTTGATCAGGGAATCGAAGCCGTTCTGGTACCAGAAATCCTTGGCGACCCCGTGATCCCACACCTCGCCCACCATGTAGAAGGGCAGATCGTCGAGGGCCTTGCCCGGGTTGGCGGCCTTCCACTCCTTGAGCGCGGCCGTGCCCGCCTGCTTGAGCTTGGCCCAGACCGCGGGCTCCAGGTGCTTGACGGTGTCGGCCCGGAAGCCGTCGATGCCGAAGCGGCGTACCCAGTCGGTGTGCCAGGCGATGAGGTAATCGCTGACGCTTGCGTTGGGGAGCGCCTTGGCCCGGGTATCCTGCTTGGCGGCGAGCAGAGGGGGCAGGCCCACCGGCTTGGTGGACTCGGTCAGGAAGTCCGGCAGCCCCGCCACCGAGCCGGTGACGTCGTCGGTGCCGGGCTGCGGGTAGCCGGGCAGGCCGGCGCGCACCCAATCAGGGCCCCACCATTTGCTGCTCCAATCGCTCGATTGGTAGTCGATAAACTGGTTGTAGCCATGCCAGTTGAGGCCACCGCTCGGGCGCCACTGGTTCCAGGTGGTCGGCAACTTGCCGCTGTTCTGGGTGAGGTCGGTGAGCCCCAGATCCTGCAGATCCGCCAGGGTGGCGTAACCTGCGTGGTTCATCACCACGTCCAGGATGATCCGCATGCCGCGCTTGTGGGCCTCGTCCACCAGGGTTTTCAGGCTCTCCTCGTCGCCGTAGTTGGGATCAATTTTGGTGAAGTCCAGCGCCCAGTAGCCGTGGTAGGCGTAGAAGGGGAAGTTGCCCTGCTCGCCACCGCCGATGAAGCCGTGCACCTGCTCCACCATGGGGGTGATCCAGATTGCGTTCATGCCGAGGCTCTTGATGTAGTCGAGCTTCTCGGTCAGCCCCTTGAAGTCGCCGCCATGCCAGGTGGCGACCTCGTCCTGGCCATCTTTCTGGCGGCCGAAGCTGTGATCGTTGGCGGGATCGCCGTTGTGGAAGCGGTCGGTCAGGAGGAAATAGACGCTCGCCTGATCCCAGCTGAAGGGGGCCGCCTTGGCCGCCTTGACCGGTTCGAGCAGCAGCAGGCCGCCGCTCTCCTTGCTCGGGGTCAGGGTCAGCTTGCCCTGGGTGACCACGGCCTCCTGCCTGGAGTAGGCATCCCGCAGCCGGGTGCCGTCGGGCCAGACGCCCTTCAGCGATACCGTCACCGGGCCGCCATCCCAGGCGATGCAGGGCTCTGTCGGGGGCTGGCGCTTGAACTCGCTCTTCTTGGTCGCCCGCAGCACCTTGAGGCTGGGGGTGTCTGGGTTGAAGGTGAAATCGTAGTCCCCCGCCAGCATCACCCTCAGGTTGAAGCTGGCCCCCTTGCTGCACTTGTCCATGGGCTGGGCGGTGCCGAAGGGGAGCGGCCTGGCCTCAGGTGGCCCGAAGCTGGTGCCGCAGTTGTTGCCGGCATCGGCGATGCGGATCTGGTGGCTGCCCTTGTCCAGCTTGTGGGTCAGGGTGATGGTGCCCTTGTCCAGCGTCAGCGCCTCGGCCACCGGTTTGCCATCCACATAGAGATGCACTTCGGGGGCGGCCAGCGCCTGACCGACGAACAGTGGCGTGACCAGCAGGGCGAGCCACAGGGAGGAGGGGCGGAGATCGAAACGAGGCGAGGGACGCATAGGCCATTCCTTGAACTGAGTGGGGTCCGTTGAGGCACTCATTCTAGGGGGCGCAGGGCCGGGGTTGGACCGGTAAAACACCGATTTGTGACGTCAGTTCAAATGGTTACGTTTTCAAGAATGGAAAAGTGTGAAGCGGGTGTCGCGGCCATAAAAAATGCCGGTCGATGGACCGGCATGTTCAGGTGGGGCTGTTCGCCTGCGTGCGAGCGTTCGTCAGACGGTAAAGAACTTGAAGTTGACGAAGGCCACCGCGATGAAGGAGGCGACCATGCCGCTGACGCAGAGCACCGCAGGGCGGATGGCGGGCCAGCGATGGCTCAGCAGTATGATGGCCAGCAGGGTCGGGTAGAGGCCGAACATGTAGCGCGGCATGGCATTGAGGCCGGTCATCAGCGGTATGGTGCAGCAGATGAACATCAGGGTCGCCTCGGCCCAGCGCTTCTGGCTGAACAGGTAGCCGTTCAGGCACCAGCCGAAGATCACCATGATGGAGAGGTAGGCCTTGCGACCGCCCAGCTCGAAGCCGCTCAGCCACCAGTCCAGGGGGCTGTCCATGTAGCGACCCCAGGCGACCTGGATGTGCTTGAAGGCGAGCGCATCCCCGGTCAGGTGATAGAGGTAGACCATGTAGGAGAAGAGGCCGAGGGGGATGAGCCAGAGGGTGAACACCACCTTGAAGGCCCGCTCGGTGAAGCGGAAGAACTCGCGCCAGCCATAGGCCTGCAGCGCCAGGATCAGCACGGGGAACACCATCATGACCCCCAGGTTGCGGGTGCCTGAGATGAAGATGCCGAGGAAGGCGACCATCAGCCACTGCTCGCGGTAGGCGAACAGGAACATGCCCAGCATCAGCGCCATGAACATGGGTTCCGTGTAGCCGGACACGAAGTAGGCGGAGAAGGGGGAGAAGGCCAGCAGCCAGACCCCGAAGCGGGCTGTCTCATCCCCCAGCTTGAGCTGGCGCAGCACCAGCAGCATCAGCGGCAGGCTGATGAAGAAGGCGATGTTGGCCACCAGCATCAGGCCGATCAGGCTCTCCATGTTGAGCAGGCTGGAGAGCCCGCCAGCGAGCATGGGGTAGAGCGGCATGAAGGCCCAGTTCGCCGCGTTGCCCTTGCTCAGCCAGCGCGGGTAGAGGTCGTAGCCGTTCTCTATGATGCGCTGGAACCAGACGCAGTCGAACTGGCAATAGGCTTGCAGCGGGCCTATGTCGGGGGCGCCGTAGAGCTGGACACCGAAATAGCCCATGCCGTACAGGGCCACCCGGCTCAGCACGAAGGCGGCGATGATCATCAGCCAGTCGCGGCTGCTGATGCGCAGTGACGGGCGATAGGGGAGTGCATCCCCGGCGAGGGGAGGAGTATTGGTCATGTCATTCATCAGGCAAAAACCCAGACGCGAGAGAGTATGTAGGTGAGTACGGTAACGGTCAGGGTGGCAATCACCACCGGCAGCAGCCCGGAGAGACCCGCAAACAGCAGGCCGCTCAGGATGAGGTTACGCACCGCCAGGGAGAAGAGGGCGACCAGCAGAAACTTGCTGGCGGCACCTTGCTTCTGGAAGGTGATGTAGCGATGGCCGAAAAACGAGAACCAGAACGCGATGGCAAAGGCCAGGGTCGTGACCAGATGTTCCGAGATGGCAGGCCAGGTGTGGAACAGGGCGATGGAGGTGCCCAGATCGACGAGGGTGGCACCCCCGCCGACAAAACCGAAGCGAACCAGCCGCCAGAATTCCTCGCGGGAGATCATTGGGACGCCGGCTCCTGCTTGTCCGCATCCTGCGCTTTTTCACTCTGGGTTGCCGCCGCATCCGGCTGCTTGCCTGCGTCCTGCTGGGCATACTGGCCGTAGATCCCCTCGATGAGGTAGACGGGGCGCTGCTTCACTTCCACGAACATGCGGCCTATGTACTCGCCTATGATGCCGAGCGACAGCAGCTGAATGCCGCCGAGGAACAGCATCACCGACATCAGGGAGGCGTAGCCCGGCACGTCTATGCCGAAGAAGAGCACCTGGGTGATGATCTTGAGGATATAGAGGAAGGCGATGAAGGAGACGCCAACCCCCACGTAGCTCCAGACCCGCAGCGGCCAGCTGGAGAAGCTCATCAGGCCGTCGAGGGCGAAGTTCCACAGCTTCCAGTAGTTGAACTTGGTCTCGCCGGCGTGGCGGGCGGGACGCTCGTAGGGGACGCCGACGGCACGGAAACCGGCCCAGGCGAAGAGCCCCTTCATGAAGCGGTTGCGCTCCGGCAGTTGCTTGAGGGCCTCGACCACCTTGCGATCGATGAGTCGGAAGTCACCGGCGTTCTCCGGCAGCTTGGTGCTGGTGGAGAGGGCGTTGAAGAAGCGGTAGAAGCCGCCGGCGGTGAGGCGCTTCATCGGGGTGTCGGCGCTGCGATCGACCCGGATGCCGTAGACGGTGTCGTAGTCACCTGTCTGCCACAGCTTGACGAACTCCAGGATGAGGGAGGGGGGATCTTGCAGATCCACGTCCATGGGGACAATGGCATCGCCCTTGGCCTGATGCAGGCCTGCGGTCATGGCCGCTTCCTTGCCGAAGTTGCGGGCCAGGTTGACCAGGGTCACGCGCGGGTCGCGGGCGATGGCCTGCTCAACCACTTCGCGGGTGCGGTCGCGGCTGCCGTCGTTGACGAACACGATTTCAAGCCGGTCTTTGAGGGGGGCCAGTTCGGCATCTATCGCGCTGATGAAGGCGTCTATGCTCTCTTCCTCGTTGTAAACGGGCACGACCAGAGAGAGTCGAAAATCGGCACGGGACATGGGAACTTCCTTATTGAAAGAATTATTTTATAAGACTGCTGGGATCTTCAGCTTCACTGAGCGACGGTCAGACGTACCGACTGGACGTTGAGCGGTGTCGGAGCGGAGAGCGCCAGGAAGTTGGGATGCTTGGGATCGGCCGTCAGGGAGTCGCCCGGCAGGTTGAGCCGGATCTCGTTGATGCCCGCCTTGGCCAGCTTGACCGTGGTGGTGAAATCATGACCCAGGGCCACCTTGAGCAGGGTGCCTGCTTCCGGGCTGTTGATCCTGGCCTGGATGGTGAGCTGCTCAGGTTGCGCCTGCTGCTTGGGCAGCACGAAATAGAGGCCTCCCTTGCCACTGAGCTGGGTGCCTTCGGCACTGGGCTTCTTGGCCCAGCCTTCGCTCGAGAGGAAGCGGCTCGGTTTGGTCAGGTTGAGCTCGTTGCCCGGCTGGTAAGTCATGCTGGAGTTGTGCTCCCAGAAGCGGGTCTTGCCTTCCAGGTAATAGAGCTTGTAAGCCAGGCTCACGTTGGGGTGAGCAGCCAGGTAGAGGGTGTAAAGGTAAAAACCGCTCAATGCCAGTATGGCAGCCAGAAAACCGAACTTTTTGTAGGTCATATTACTCACTCGACGCCCGACGGATAGGTAGGCTGGATTCGCGCATATGCTAATCCAATTGCAAAAAAAGCATAGTGGATCACAAAAATAAATTTGCTCACATATTAACCCCCAATGCCCCTGCAGACCAAGGGACTTTGGGGTCGTGCGCATCCTGCCTTTGCGGTGGGCTTGCAGCTCGGCCTGGGGCCCTGTCCTGCCCATGGTTTCATCAGGCAAATGGCTGATATTGCGCATTGCTGTGGCAGGATCTGTCGCCATTTCGCGTTGGCAGAATTAAGATGGGCCGTCCCGCCGTCAAGGATGACTCATGAGACTGCTAGTTCTGTGCCTGCTCTGCTGCCTGCCCCTTCACTCGCTGTTGGCCCAACCGCTCTGTACTTCTCCCCTGCGCGTCGGTTTCGACGACTGGCCCCCTTATCACTATTACCAGCAGGAGAACGGCCACCGGGAGCTGCGCGGCTTCGCGGTCGACTATCTCAACGCCGTCTCGGCCAGGCTGGGCTGTCGTCTCGTCTATCTGGAGCGTCCCTGGAAGCGGGGGCTGCACGATCTGGAGCAGGGCCGGCTGGACATCGCCATGGAAGCCTATTTTGTTGAAGACAGGGCGCGCTATGCCTGGTTCTCCAACGCCTACAACCCGGGGCGCACGGCACTCTGGGTGCGCAAGTCCGGTGACAAGGGGGAGCAGGATCTGGCGAGCTGGCTGGCCAAAGGCAACAGGCTGGGGGTGACCAGAGACTACAACTATGGCCCCGAGATAGCCCGTCTGCTGCAGCGCTACCGCGCCCAGGTGAGCGAGGTCAATGACGTGCAAAACTATCGCAAGCTGCAGCTGGGACGGATAGACGGATTTCTTGGGGATATTCTGGCCACCCCCTGGGGTCTGAAGAGAGAGGGGCTGGCAGAGGAGGTCGTCCCCCATATCATGGGGGTCTATGAGACGCCGACCTTCTTCATGCTGAGCAAGAAGACCTTGTCGGGGGAGTTTGTGCGGCGTTTCAACCAGGCGCTCGAGGCCGTTGGCAAGAGCGAGGAGCATGCGCTCATCTGGCGCCGTTACCTGCCCGCCCGCTAGCAAAGTCGCCAGCATTCACGCATCATGGGCACCTGACCGTGGCGCCTGACAGGCCGAAGTGAACCGATATGAGGTAAGCGTGGTAAGAAGCATGGGTAAGAAGTATTGGTTGGCATTGGCAAACCTTATCTGGCTGGGCTGCTGGCCGGCGGGCATGGTCCACGCCAGCACAGAACAGATGGTGGTGGCCAGTCCCAGCATCCAGCATGACTGGTATCAGAACAGCACCGCAGAGCAGGCGCGCCATGAGCTCGAACTGCAGCTGCAGGAGGCGGTGCTTGCCCAGCTGCACCCGGATTTCTACCGGCTCTGGCAGCAGTTGCAGAAGACCCCGGCCGACAGGCGCGGTGCCCTCTATGACGAAGCCTTCGGCAAGCTGGCGCGTTTCCAGCAAGCTTGGCGCGCCATGGACCTGGTCGCCCGCGAGCAGATGCAGACCCTCAAGCTGGATCTGACCAAGCCCCTGGCCCATGAGCCCCTGGGTGACAACCTGCTGGATCAGGTCAAGCAGCTCAGGCCCCAGGTCGCCGAATACGAGGCCGTGCGCGACGAAGTGCGCAAGCTGCTGGCCATGCCCATGGCCAAGCATTGGCCGACCCTGGACATGCCGACCCTGAGAGCCGGGGAGAGCGCTACCGAGCTCGGGCAGATCCGCTCCATCCTCAACGAGCTGGGGGATGGTGCCCCCACCCATCAGGACAGCCTCTACGACACGGACACCGAGCAGGCCATCAAGCAGTTCCAGCGCCGCCACGGCCTGACCGCAGACGGCATCATAGGTCGCCAGACCCGCTCCTGGCTCAATACCGGGCCGCAAGTGCGTGCCAGCCTGCTGCTGCGCAACCTGTGGCGACGGGACCTGGTGGATCACCTCGCCGGTCGCTACGTGCTGGTCAACATCCCGGATTACCGCCTGAGCGTGGTGGAGTCCGGCAGCGAGGTCTTCACCAGTCGGGTCATCGTCGGCAAGGAGCAGCGGGCCACCCCCATCCTCGCCAGCGAGATCCGCTCCATAGTGCTCAACCCCGCCTGGCATGTGCCGCGCTCCATCCTGAGCAAGGACATTCTGCCCAAGCTGGGTCGGGATCCCGCCTATCTGGATCGCGAGCAGTTCGAGGTGATCGACGGCGAGGGCAACCCGGTGCAGTTCAGCGAAGATGGCTGGCACCATGCGCTGGCGTCCGGCTTCCCTTATCGGTTGCGGCAAAAGCCGGGGGATCACAATGCCCTGGGGCGCTACAAGTTCTATCTGCCGAACAACGACGCCATCTACCTGCACTCGACGCCGCGCAAGGCCCTGTTCGAGCAGGGGGCGCGCGCCTTCAGCTCCGGCTGCATCCGGGTCGAGCACGCGGACGATCTGGCCGAGCTGCTGCTCGCCGACTCCCGCTATCAGCCGGACAAGGTCGCCAGCATACTGAAAGAGACCCAGACCAAGTGGCTGCCGTTGACCACTCCTATCCCTGTCTTCACCGTCTACTGGAGCAGCTGGATCGACGAAGAGGGGCGCCAGCAACTGCGCAATGACATTTACGGATTCGATCGAGTGAGCTTCCAGAGCCGCTTGCTGTGATCCCCGCCACAGAGTGAAGAGCCCGGCTCATGCCGGGCTTTTTCATGGGCGCTTGCGGTTTGACATGACTTTTACGGGCGGGTAGTTTCGGCCTCTGTATCATTTTCATTCACCACTGTTACTTCACTCTGGAATGGACGGACAACGGATGCTGGAACAAGAGATAAGCCGACGCCGTCTGCTGCTGGGGGCCGGTTGCCTGATGGGGGCCAGCCTGCTGTCGTTCCCGGCCGTGGCGAGCCGCAGCACGACAGGGCGTGAACTCAGCTTCTTCAACCTCAATACCGGCGAGCGGGTCAACGCCAGCTATTGGGAGAATGGCCGTTATCTGAACGATGGCCTGGCGGAGCTCAACCATATCTTCCGCGACTATCGCCGCAACGAAGTGTTCAACATCGACAGGAAGCTGTTCGATCAGTTGTTTCTGCTGCAGCACAAGCTGGGCCGCAAGGGGGAAATTCAGCTCATCTCGGGCTATCGCTCCCCGGCCACCAATCGCCAGAAGCGCCAGCGCAGCCGTGGGGTCGCCAAACACAGCTACCACACCCTGGGGCAGGCGGTGGATGTGCGCATCCCCGGCGTGCAGCTGGCGCACCTGCGCAAGGCGGCCCTGAACCTCAAGGTCGGCGGCGTGGGTTACTACCCCTCCGACAACTTCGTCCACCTCGATACCGGGCCGGTACGGAGCTGGTAACGGGTTGGCACAGGGTGGCCCCGAGCTGCTAGGCTCTGGACACTATCCAGAGGAGAGACAGATGAAGCATATTTTGCTTGGCGGGCTGATCGCCCTGCTGCTGACCGGGTGCAGCAAGCTGAACCGGGAAAACTACGACAAGCTGAAGATGGGGATCAGCTATGCCGAGGCGAGCGCCATCTTGGGCAAGGCGGAGCGTTGCGACGATGCGCTCGGCACCACCAGCTGTGTCTGGGGCGGGGACGGCAAGAACATCAAGATCCGTTTCATCGCCGACAAGGCCACCTTCTTCAGTTCGGAAGGGATCAACTGAGTCAGTTTTTCACTGTCATCAGCAACAAAAAAGCGCCATCCGGCGCTTTTTTGTTGCGTGCAATCCAGCCAATCTGGCCAGAAACTGGCGCGCTCAATGGGTGGCGTACTGGTAATTGAAGGTGGGGAGTCCCCACTTGAAGCGCACCGCCAGCAGCCGCAGCACGAAGCCGATGCCGATGGCCCCGAAGGCGGCCCAGTCATTGGGCAGGCCCTGATCCAGCGCGAAGCAGTAGAGGGCGGCCGTCACCAGGGAGACGGCGGCGTAGAGCTCGCGCTTGAACACCAGCGGGATGCGCTGGCACAAGAGATCCCGCAGCACACCGCCAAAGACGCCGGTCACCACCGCCATGATGCAGGCGATGCCGGCCCCATGTCCCATCTCGAGCGCCCGGGCGGCGCCAAAGATGGAGAAGACCACCAGCCCCAGGGCATCGAGCGCCAGGAACAGCTTGCCGAGATAGCGCATCAGCGGGGCAGAGATGACCCCCACCATGGCCGCCCCCGCTACCAGCACCACGTATTCGGGGTGCTCCACCCAGAGCAGGGGATAGTGGCCCAGCAGCACATCCCGGATGGTACCTCCCCCTATGGCCGTCGCCGAGGCGATGATGACGACACCAAACAGATCCATCCGCCGCCGGCCCGCCGCCAGCGCGCCAGTCATCCCTTCGGCCACCAGGCCGAGCAAGAAGAGTGCATGTAACATGAGTTATCCCAGGGTGCGAGAAAGGCCCGCATCCTAACAAGCCTGTTCTGGCACGACAAGCACTCTCATCTTTGCATTAGATTAAGTAATGAAAAGGGGGCCTATGCCCCCGTTTTTGGTTATGACTGCGTGGCTCAGTGGCGGAGCTGCTCGCTGCGATACTGATCCACCCACATGGCGGTGGCGCCACAGATGGCCACCGGCATCACGAACAGATTCACCACCGGGATGGCGGAGAAGAGGGTGACCAGGGCGCCAAAGCTCAGGCACTTGCCGCGGCGCTGCTTCAAGGCATCGCGCATGGTGATGAAGCTGATCTTGTGGTTGTCGAACGGATAGTCGATGTACTGGATCGCCATCATCCAGGCGCTGAACAGGAACCAGAGCACAGGGGCCAGGGTCTGCCCCACCACGGGAATGAGGAACAGGATCAGGCAGCCGATGGCCTTGGGCAGGTAGTACTTCAGCTTGGTCCACTCCCGGCTGAAGGTGCGCGGCACATCCTTGACCACGTCCAGCATGCCGGTGTCGCTCACCGCCTCGCCGGTGAGGATCTGCTCCACCTTCTCCGCCAGCAGGCCGTTGAAGGGGGCCGCTATCCAGTTGATCACCGAGCTGAAGATGAAGGAGAACACCACCAGTATGGTGATGAGGGCGATGGGCCACAGCAGGTAGTCGAGCCAGGAGAGCCAGGCCGGGATCTGCTGATGCAGCCAGGCGAACAGGCCGTCGAGTTGCAGCAGCAGGGCATAGAAGGCGCCAGCGAACAGCACGAAGTTGACCAGCAAGGGGATCAGCACGAAGGTGCGGATGCCCGGCTGGCGGATGAGTGAGAAGCCGCGCAGGAAGTAGTCTGCGCCGCTGACCGAATCTTTGACCATGTGAGGGGATTGGCTCATCTGAGCTCCATCAATGAAGGGGTAGGGTGCCAGCATATTACAAACAAGCCTCCAATTTGGTAAAGTCGCCTGCCCGCCTCCTCTTTATTTCGCTACCCACATAGGCCGCCATGCGTCTGAAACTGATCAAACTCGCCGGCTTCAAGTCGTTCGTCGAGCCGACCCGCATCGAACTGTCGGCCGACATGACCGCAGTGGTGGGCCCCAATGGCTGCGGCAAATCCAACGTCATCGACGCGGTGCGCTGGGTGCTGGGGGAGAGCTCGGCCCGCCACCTGCGCGGCGAGAACATGACGGACGTCATCTTTAACGGCTCCATCAACCGCAGTCCCCATGGCCGCGCTTCGGTGGAGCTGGTGTTCGATAATCCCCACAACCGGGTGCCCGGTGAATTTGGCCGTTATACCGAGATCTCGGTGCGCCGCGAGGTGCTGCGGGACGGCTCCAACCACTACCAGATCAACGGCCAGAAGTGCCGCCGCAAGGACGTGACCGATCTCTTCCTCGGCACCGGCCTGGGTCCGCGCAGCTACGCCATCATAGAGCAGGGCACCGTCAGCCGGTTGGTGGAGTCGCGCCCGGCTGACCTCAAGCTCTTCATGGAGGAGGCGGCGGGGGTCTCCCGCTACAAGGAGCGGCGCCGCGAGACGGAGCAGCGCATCCGCCACACCCAGGAGAACCTGGAGCGCCTCGGCGACATTCGTGGCGAGCTGGGCTCCCGCCTCGAGCACCTCAAATCCCAGGCCGAAACCGCCGAGCGCTACAAGCAGCTCAAGGGCCGCTCGCGCGCCGCAAGGGCCGAACTCATCGGCTCCGAGTTGTGGGCGCTGGAGACTCGCCTCGGCGAAGCCAAGAGCGAGCTGGCCCAGGCAGAGCAGGCGCTGGCGGCGCTCGATGCCAAGCGTACCCAGGATGAGGGGCGCCACGTCACCCTGTCGGTGGCCCGCCAGGAGGCTCAGGCCGAGCAGGCGAGCCGCCAGCAGCAGATCTTCCTCGGTGGCCAGGCCATCGCCCGCCTCGAGCAACAGCAGCTGCACCAGACCGAGCTCGGTCGCGACTGGCAGGTGCGGCGTCAGGCCCTCGGCGAGCGCATCGACGGCATCAAGGCACAGCTGGCCAGCCAGCAGGAGCAGCAGGCCGAGGGCGTCCTCCAGGGAGAGGTGGAGTCGGCGCGCCTCGAGCAGTGTGAGCAGTTACTCGCCGATCAGCAGGCCGTTCGCCTCGCGGCCGGCGAGCGGCTGGAGCTGGCCCGCCAACGCCAGCAGCAGTGGCAGCAGCAGCTCGGCCAGGCACAGGGCAGGCTCAACCAGACCCGCACCCAGGTGAATGGCCTGCAGGAGCTGCAGGCCAAGACCCGGCTGGCGCGACTCAAGCTGGCGGATGAACAGGCCGGCCCCCTCGGCGGGGAAGGTGAGAGTCTGCAACCCGCGCTGGATGCCCTGTCGGCCGAGCTGGCGCTCTCCCGGGCCCGCCACGGGGAGCTGGAGGCGCAATGGCAGGCCAGCGTGGCCAGCCACGAGGCTCTCAAGGGAGAGCGGGATCGGCAGGGCGGCCTGCTGCGCGAGCTCGGCGCCCGCCTCACCACTCTTAATCAGATGCTGGGGGAGCAGATGCTGGGCGCCACCCTGGCGGATCGGTTGCAGGTCGCCCCCGAGTGGGCCCAGGCGCTGGACAAGGTGCTCGGGCGCTGGCTCACCGCCCAGCCGGGGGACCAATGCAACCTCGAGCAGGGCGGGCTCTGGATAGGCCCGGCTCACCCTGCGGTGCCTGGCACCCTGGCGGCCCGACTCGAGGGGGATCACATCCCCGCCTTCCTCAACGTCATCTGGCTGGCCGATGACAGGGAGGCGGCGCTGGCCCGCCAGTCATCCCTCTTGGCCGGTGAGTCTGTGCTGACCCCGGCGGGGGACTGGTTTGGCCCGAACTGGGCCGATCTCGGCCAGGGTGGCGCCCTCGGCACCCTGGCGCTGCTCGGTGAACGTGAGCGGTTACACACCGAACTGACCGCAGGGGAGCAGGCGCTGGTTCAGCTGGATGCCCAGTTGAAGGCAGCAGATGCCGATCGTGCCCATTTGCACAGCGCCTTTGAGGCGAGCCAGCGCACCCTGCGCGAGCAGGAGCAGCAATGGCAGCAACTGCGGGAAGCCTGGAGCCTGCAGCAGGGTCAGCGTCAGGAGCGATTGCTGCGCCTCGGCCAGCTTGGGGAAGAGCTGATCCGGCTGGACAAGGAGCAGGCCGAGGAGGCCGAGCGACTGGCTGCGGCCCAGCAGCAGCTCGAGCTGGAAGAGGCGCACCTTGCCGAGCTGCAGGAGCAGGGAGAGCCCCTTGCCGAGGCACTCTTGCTGGCCCAGGAAGGGGTCACAAGTGCCGAGCGGGCGCTGGAGGAGGCGCGTGCGCGCCGGGAGCAGCAGCAGGCCAGCTGCCAGCGCTGGCAACTGGCGCAGCAAAATCTGGCGCAGCTCATCACCCTGCGCGAGCAGGAGCTGGCCCGGCTCGGGCTGGAACTGGCCGAGCTAAAGGGGCCGGACGCCCAGGCGGTGCAGGACATCTCGTCCCTGCTGGCGGAGCAACGCAACCTGGAGGCGCAGCAGCTCGCCTGTCATCAGCGGCTCGCCGAGCTGGAGCGTCAGCTGACCGAGCTGGAGCAGGCCAGAAGCGCCGACCACAAGCAGCTGGTGACCCTGCAGGAGAAGCTGGCTCAGCTCAGACTGGAGCGGGAGCGCAACCTGACCCGGCGACAGGGGCTGCACGAGCAGTTCGAAGAGCTGGGAGTGCGCCTGGTGGATCTCGATCAGGCCGTGCTGATCGCCGCCGATCGCGGCAAGTTGCGCCAGGAGATCCAGACCCTGGAGACACAGGTGGAGGCACTTGGCGCCATCAACCTGGCGGCGCTGGAGGAGTATGAAGAGGCGAAAACCCGCGCAAGCTACCTGGAAAACCAGTGCCAGGATCTGGAGCAGGCGCTGGAAACCCTGAGCCAAGCCATTAAAAGAATTGATAAAGAAACACAAATACGCTTCCGCGACACTTTCGATAAGGTCAACGAAGATTTAAAATCCCTGTTCCCGAAAGTGTTCGGGGGGGGCAGTGCCTGGCTTGAGCTGACCTCGGACGATCTTTTGGAAGCCGGAGTGAGCATCATGGCAAGACCTCCGGGCAAGAAGAATGCTACCATTGCCCTGCTTTCCGGGGGGGAGAAGGCGTTAACCGCCCTTGCGCTGGTTTTTGCCATCTTCAGACTCAATCCAGCACCCTTCTGTCTGCTGGATGAGGTGGATGCACCGCTCGATGAAGTGAACGTGGGTCGCTTCTGTTCTCTTGTCAAAGAGATGTCGAGCACAGTACAGTTCGTTTACATCAGTCATAATAAGGTCTCCATGGAGATGGCCGAGCAGCTGATAGGCGTCACGATGCAAGAGCCCGGGGTTTCTCGCATCGTGTCGGTTGACATCGGTGAAGCCGTCGCTTTGGCTGAGCAAAACTAGAAAGAGAAGCAGCTAATGCAGGAATTGCGTTACATCTTGGTTGCCCTGGGCGGTATTGCCATCGCGGCATTGCTCATTCACGGGTTGTGGAGCAACAGAAAGAACCGTCAGGCACCGATCAAGGAAAAACCCCTGGGTCGGATGGAATCCAAGTCACGGGATCGTGACAGCGATGCGTTTGACAGCGATGGCATTGGCCAGGTGCGTGTGGTCAGCGGTGGCCGTCGTGCCGAGCCCAAGCTGCGCAGCGACGAGGCCCATCAACCGGAACCCCGCCGTGCCGCCACAGTGCCCGCCTTCGATGACGACGAAGATGACGAGCTGCCGCCGCCCGTGGTTCGCAAGCCAGCCCCTCGTCCGGTGACGCCGCCGCCCGTCTATGAAGAAGAAGACGAGTATGAGGAGCCGAGCGCCGAGCCTGTCGAAGAGGTGCCTGCCGCGCCTGTACGCAAGCCTGCCCAGGTGATCCGCCGTACCCCGGTGCACCGCTCCCGCCCCCAGCGCGAACCCATGATGCAGCCACTGGACGACGAGCCGCTGGTGGAGCCGGCCTACGCCCAGGCGCCGACCTTCGGTGCCCGCGAGCCCGCGCCGCAGCAGCAAGCCCGCTATGCCCAGCCCGTGTCTGCGTATGAAGAGCCCGATTATGATGACGAGCCCGCCTACGAAGAGCCGGTCCAGGTGGCCGAGCCCGTCCAGGAGCTGCCGCCGGTCGAGAAGATCTGGCAGGACGTCTATGTCATCAACCTGATGGCCCGTCCTGGCCACGATCTGCAAGGGGCTACCCTGCTCTCCTCCCTGCTGGCGCTGGGCTTCAAGTTTGGCGAGATGGACATCTTCCACCGTCATGAAGATCTCAACGGCAAGGGTGAGGTGCTCTTCTCCATGATCAACATGGTCAAGCCGGGCACCTTCAATCCCTACCGCATGGAGCAGTTCAGCACCCCGGGTGTGTCCCTCTTCATGCAACTGCCCCTGCGCAGCAACGCGGCCTTTGCGTTCGAGCACATGTTGCAGGCGGCGGATCAGCTGGCGAGCGATCTCGATGCCATGCTGACCGATGCCTCGCGCAGCCCGCTGAGCGACGACGACATTGCCCGTTATCGCCATGAGCTGGCGGCCTACGAGGCCAGCCGCGACTGATGTGCCGTGGGGCCTCAGCAATGAAAAGTGCGGTACCCCGGTGCCGCATTTTCATTTCTGCCCCAGACTGATTGTTCCATCACACTTCGAGACTTCTTCATGAGCGACACCCTCTCCCGCCACCGTCAACTGTGTGAGCTGCTGACCGAATACGGCCATCAGTACTATGTGCTGGACGAGCCGACCGTGCCGGACGCCGAATACGATCGCCTGATGCGCGAGCTGATTGCGCTGGAGGCCGAGCACCCCGAGCTGAAAACCCCGGCCTCCCCCAGTGTGCGGGTCGGCGGCCAGCCGCTCTCGGCCTTCAGCCAGGTGCGCCACGAGATCCCCATGCTGAGCCTGGACAACGTCTTCAGCGCCGAAGAGCTGCAGGCCTTCGAGCAGCGCATGCGCGACCGCCTCAAGCGCGAGCTGAACTTCACCTTCTGCTGCGAGCCCAAGCTGGATGGTCTGGCGGTCAGCCTGCTCTATGTGGACGGCCAGCTGGTGCAGGCGGCCACCCGGGGGGATGGCACCACGGGGGAGGAGATCACCGAGAACGTGCGCACCATCAAGGCCATTCCGCTCGTCCTGCGGGGCACGGGCTGGCCCGCCCGTTTAGAGGTGAGGGGGGAGGTCTTCATGCCCAAGGCCGGCTTCGAGGCGATGAATGCCAAGGCGCTGGCGGCAGGGGAGAAGGTGTTCGTCAACCCGCGCAACGCCGCCGCCGGCAGCCTGCGACAGCTCGATTCCCGCATCACCGCCAGCCGTCCCCTGAGCTTCTACGCCTATGGCGTGGGCATAGGCGGCGACGAGCTGGGGAACTCCCACTATCGTCGCCTCACTCAGCTCAACGCCTGGGGCCTGCCACTCAGTCCCGAGGTGAAGCTCAAGGAGGGGGCGGCCGGCTGCCAGGCCTTCCACGATGACATCCTGGCCCGCCGTGGCGAGCTGCCCTACGAGATCGACGGCGTTGTCTACAAGGTGGACGACATAGGGCTGCAGCAGGAGCTGGGCTTCGTGGCACGGGCTCCGCGCTGGGCCACGGCCCACAAGTTCCCGGCAGAAGAGGAGATGACCCTGCTGGAGAACGTCGAGTTCCAAGTGGGCCGTACCGGCGCCGTGACCCCGGTGGCCAAGCTCAAACCCGTCTTTGTCGGCGGCGTCACCGTCTCCAATGCCACCCTGCACAATGCCGACGAGATTGAACGCCTCGGCGTCATGATCGGCGACACCGTGATAGTGCGCCGGGCGGGGGACGTGATCCCGCAGATAGTGGCCGTGGTAGAGGCCCAGCGCCCCGCGGATGCTCGCGCCATCCTCTTCCCCACCCAGTGCCCTGTCTGCGGCTCGGCGGTGGAGCGGCTGGAGGGGGAGGCGGTGACCCGCTGCTCCGGCGGCCTCTTCTGCGAGGCGCAGCGCAAGGAGGCGATCAAGCACTTCGCCGCTCGCCGCGCCATGGATGTGGATGGCCTCGGTGACAAGATAGTGGAGCAGTTGGTGGACAAGGGGCTGGTGAAGACACCGGCGGATCTGTTCAGCCTCAACGCCATCCAGCTGGCCGGTCTCGAGCGGATGGGGCAAAAATCTGCCCTCAATCTGGTGGCGGCCATCGACAAGGCCCGCAGCACCACCTTGCCCCGCTTCCTGTTTGCCTTGGGCATTCGCGAGGTGGGGGAGGCGACCGCCCTCAATCTCGCCAACCACTTCCTCACCCTGGATGCCCTGCGTGCCGCCTCTGTGGAGCAGTTGCTCGAGGTGGCTGATGTGGGCGACATAGTGGCCAAGCATGTCTACTACTTCCTGCGCCAGCCCCACAACATCGAAGTGCTGGAGGCCCTGCTGGCGGCCGGTATCCACTGGCCGGCCATCGAGAAGAAGGAGGCAAGCGATCAGCCCTTCGCCGGCAAGACCTTCGTGCTGACCGGTACCCTCACCACCCTGTCCCGCAACGATGCCAAGGCGGCGCTGCAGGCCCTGGGGGCCAAGGTGGCGGGCTCGGTGTCGGCCAAGACCGATGTGCTGGTGGCAGGGGAAGCCGCTGGCTCCAAGCTTGCCAAGGCGCAGGAGCTCGGCATCACAGTCTGGACCGAAGCCGAGTTGCAGGCGGCACTCCAGCCCTGAGTCGGCAGGCACACAATAAAACAGACCCGGCCAGATGGCCGGGTCTGTCGTTTTCGGGCTCAGTCGACATAGGTCACCCGCCCCTGCCATCTTGATGGCGCCTCAAGCTGCCAGCGTGCCAGCTCGCTCTTGCTGAACAGGTATTCGCCACGCTGGGCGGCGCGGGGTGAAAGAGCCTGTGGCGCCGTGCCCGCCAGTATGGCATTGGCCAGCTCGGCCGCCTTCTCCCCCTGGGTGTGGCCATCGAGCACCAGGCCGCCTATGGTGCGGTGCGGCCCCACCGCAAACTCCCAGAAACCGAACAGGGGAACGGGGCTGTTGGCGCTGGTCCAGGCCAGCACCTGCTGCTCGCTCACATGGAGTCCCTGCTCGTCCTTGAGGGTGTGATAGAGGCCGAGGAAGATAGCTTCATAGCCGTTCTGCCGACTGGCGAGCACCACTTCCTGCCAGCGCCGGTAGTCATCGATCTGCTGGTTGTTGACCCTGGTCTGGCCGACCCGCTGCTCGTCGGGGGTCGTGAACTCATCCTCGATGGCGGTGCGTGACACCTCGCTCGCATCGAACAGCACCAGCGCCTTGCCCAGCCCCCCCATCAGCTGGCTCATCTCGCTGATGTTGCGCTTGAGCAGAGGCCGCTCCAGCACGCCTGTGATCTGGGGATGGCCGACCAGCCCCTTGGGGCGGGGATTCTCGTTCATGCCGAGAAACACCACAGGGGTGCCCAGGGCGGCGATGGGGCGGGCGAGGGCGTTGATGGCGTTGTCATCGCCGAGCACCACCAGGGCCGGCTTGCGCGCCTGATAGGCCGCCATCCCCTGGCTGACGAGCTGCTCACGGGTCTGGTGAGGCTGACGCTTGGTATCCAGGTAGAAGTGGCTGATGTGGTGCTCGCCCTTGAGGTGCTTCTTCAGGCCGGCGCTATAGCTCTGATCCCACAGATTGGCCTGATGGTAGCTGCTGATCACCAGGATCTCGGCGGCCATCAACTGGAGCGGGAAAAGGGCTATCAGGAGCAACACCTTGGTCACGTTCATCTTCCATTGGCAGGACACTGCACCCATTATGTGCGTTCCGGCTCCTTGATGCCTTAGTCAATTGTTGTCAGATGGTGCCATTCTTTCTTGGCACCCCTCATCGGGCGCCAGCCCGCACCCCGTCTGGGATGCACGAAAATAGCCTCTTTTGGCGCTGGTTGTGAACTGCGCCACTCCTTCCAAAACCTGTCCTGGATCAAGAAACGGGCAATCGCTTTGGGGCCTAATAGCTACCACATATAGGGGTTATCATAAAAAAAACACCCATATATAGTGTTATCAAGCTGTGCATAAGTCGTCTCTCTCTCAGCGTCAGCCCGGGCCTCTCACGCCTCGGCTGAATGCATGTGCGCCGGGGATAGGGTGTGGAGAAGGGGACTCAACAAGGGTGAGCCCAGGGTGGCTGCCAGGCCTTTAATGCGGGGAAAATCGATGAAACCGGTAGTGATCAAACGTGATGGATGTCGCGCACCATTCAATGGCCAGCTGATCGCCGAGGCGGTGAGCCGGGCGGCGGAAGCGGTCAATCAGGCCAATCCGGCGCTGGCCGAGCGTATCTCAAGCGCGGTCAGTCAGGAGCTGGAAGGGCGGGGTGAGGTGGATATCCACGAGATCCAGAACCGGGTCGAGAACCACCTGATGGCTTCCGACGACAAGGCCATCGCCCGCGCCTACATCGAATACCGTCACGACCGGGATCAGGCTCGCGAGGCCCGCGGCCGGCTGGCCCAGGAGATCCGTGGCCTGGTGGAGCAGACCAACGCGGCTTTGCTCAACGAGAACGCCAACAAGGACTCCAAGGTGATCCCGACCCAGCGTGACCTGCTGGCGGGCATAGTCGCCAAGCACTACGCCATCAGCCACATGCTGCCCCGCGAGGTGGTGCAGGCCCACGAGAGCGGCGATCTGCACTTCCACGATCTCGACTACTCCCCCTTCTTCCCCATGTTCAACTGCATGCTGATTGACTTGCAGGGGATGCTGACCCACGGCTTCAAGATGGGCAATGCGGAGATAGATACCCCCAAATCCATCAGCACGGCCACCGCCGTGACCGCCCAGATCATCGCCCAGGTGGCGAGCCACATCTATGGCGGCACCACCATCAACCGCATCGACGAGGTGCTGGCACCCTATGTGACCATCAGCTGGCAGAAGCACCGTGAAGTGGCCGAGGAGTGGGGTATTGCCGATGTGGGCGCCTATGCCATGGCCCGTACCGAGAAGGAGTGCTACGACGCCTTCCAGTCCCTGGAGTACGAGGTCAACACCCTGCACACCGCCAACGGCCAGACCCCCTTCGTTACTTTCGGTTTCGGCCTAGGTGACAGTTGGGAGTCGCGGATGATCCAGGGGGCCATCCTCGGCAACCGCATCGCCGGCCTTGGCAAGAACAAGAAGACCGCCGTCTTCCCGAAACTGGTGTTCGCCATCAAGGATGGCCTCAACCACAAGCCGGGGGATCCCAACTACGACATCAAGCAGCTGGCGCTGGAGTGTGCCTCCAAGCGGATGTACCCGGACATACTCAACCATGACCAGGTAGTGAAGGTGACCGGCTCCTTCAAGACCCCCATGGGCTGCCGCTCCTTCCTCGGCGCTTATGAGGAGAATGGCGAGCTCATTCATGAAGGGCGCAACAACATAGGGGTGGTCAGCCTCAACCTGCCGCGCATCGCCCTCAAATCCCGTGACGAGGCGGATTTCTGGGACAAGCTGGATGCGGCCCTGCGAGTGGCCAAGCAGGCGCTGATGTACCGCATCGAGCGACTGGATGGCGTCAAGGCGCGGGTCGCCCCCATCCTCTATATGGAAGGTGCCTGCGGCGTGCGGCTCAAGGCCGACGACAACGTCAGCGAGATCTTTAAAAATGGCCGCGCTTCCATTTCCCTGGGCTATATCGGGGTGCACGAGACCATCAACGCCCTGTTCGGCACGCAGACTCATCTGTTCGATAGCGATGTGCTGCGGGAGAAGGCCATCGCCATCATAGCGCGGCTCAAGGCGGCCACCGACGAGTGGAAGGAGGAGACAGGCTACGGCTTCAGCCTCTACTCCACCCCGAGCGAGAACCTCTGCACCCGCTTCTGTCGCATCGACGCCAAGGAGTTCGGCGTGGTGGCCGGGGTGACCGACAAGGGTTACTACACCAACAGCTTCCACCTCGATGTGGAGAAGCAGGTCAACCCCTACGACAAGCTGGAATTCGAGGCGCCCTATCCGCCCATCGCCAGCGGCGGCTTCATCTGCTACGGCGAGTACCCCAACATCCAGCACAATCTGGAAGCGCTCGAGAACGTCTGGGACTACAGCTATGACAAGGTGCCCTACTACGGCACTAACACTCCCATCGACGAGTGCTACGACTGCGGCTTCACCGGCGAGTTCGAGTGTACCTCCAAGGGCTTTACCTGCCCCCGCTGCGGCAACCACGACCCCGCCAAGGTGTCGGTGACCCGCCGTGTCTGCGGCTACCTCGGCAGCCCGGATGCGCGCCCCTTCAACGCGGGCAAGCAGGAAGAGGTCAAGCGCCGGGTCAAGCATATGTAAATCGCTAAAGACTCCCTGTGATACAGGGAGTCTTACTTTATGAAGGTTGAGCTCATGTTTCTAAAACCGATGTCGGAAAAAATGCTGAGGCAATGGGTAGCGCGAGACACTTGGCATGAAGCGCATATTAATGACACCCAATTTTTCTATCGTTTTATTCATGCCTATGTGTCAGAGCATGGCTACGCACTAGATGAAGAATTGCTGCGGGATAAGATCTTGTTCATGTTGAACCGGAGTGAAGATCAGTATTTCCAGACACTTGCTAGTGAAAGAGTCCGTTTTATGAGTGATCTGCTGGAATACCTCAAATACACCCAGAACCTTCAATCATGAATTATCACCAATACTACCCGGTCGATGTGGTGAACGGCCCCGGCACCCGGGCTACCCTGTTTGTCTCGGGCTGCGAGCACCAGTGTCCGGGTTGCTACAACCAGAGCACCTGGCGCCTCGATGGAGGCAAGCCGTTTGATGAGGCGATGAGCGATCGCGTCATTAGCGACCTCAACGACACGCGCATCAAGCGGCGAGGTCTGTCGCTCTCCGGCGGCGATCCGCTTCACCCTGCCAATGTGCCCCAGGTGCTGGCGCTGGTGAAACGGGTGCGGGCAGAGTGCCCCGGCAAGGACATCTGGTGCTGGACCGGCTACCTGCTTGGCGAGCTCATCCCGGCCCAGCGCGAGCTGGTCGCCCTGCTGGATGTGCTGGTGGACGGCAAGTTCGAGAAGGAGCTGGCCGACCCCGGCCTGCTCTGGCGCGGTAGCAGCAACCAGATCATCCACGATCTCAACGCCTGGCGTGAGCAGGAGTACAAAAGCCGGATCCCCTGCCAGCTGCTGGCGTGACGATAGCGGCAACCAGATCATCCACGACCTCGACGCCTGGCGGGATCGGGAGCACAAGAGCCGGATCCCCTGCCAGCTGCTGGCCTGATGATTGCGCTTCCTGGGTGCGCCGACCTCCGTCAGCTGAACCCTGGCTCAATCCCGGGTGAGAAAGGCGCGAAAGGTGTCCGCTGTGGTTTGCAGTTGTGGGCAAGGCTGTTTATGGTTAGCCCATCCGAATCACATGACATCTTTCATGAGGAACCATGAGATGAACAATCTGCTCAAGATCCTGCTGGCCATCTTCCTGCCGCCGGTCTGTGCCTTTATCCAGGTGGGGCTCAGCCTGCACTTCTTCATCAACATAGTGCTGACCCTGCTCGGCGGCCTGCCCGGCATGGTCCACGCGCTCTGGCTGGTGGTCAGCGACAAGCGCGCCTGAGTCATCCCCATGCGAACAAGGCCAACCCCAGGGTTGGCCTTTTTATTGCGTGCGAGACTCGTCTGCCAGATGGGGGATTCCTGAATGAGGCTGATTGGTTGACACTGCCCCCTGGTCAAGCCGACCGTTCAAGGAGCCGAGCGGTCACAAGACAAGGAGTGTTGCATGGGTTTGAAGATAGCGCTGCTGGGGGCCGCCCTGATGCTGGGTGGCTGCGCCAGCCCCAGTCCCACCGTGAAGCTGAATCAGCCGCCACGGGAGGTCTCGGAGGAGGAGCTGTGTCTCTACTGGGTGCAGGAAGGGGAGGTGACGCAGTTCAACCTGCCCCTCAAACGGCCTATGAAGGCGCCGGTTGAGGGGTTCGTGGATATTCGCTACCTCATCGACTCCAATGGCAATCTGTTCAGCCCCGAGATACTGGCGGCGGAGCCGGCTGGGATGCTGGAGCTGGCCGCCCTGACGGCACTGTCAAAGATGCGCTATCGGGTCGCCGAGCAGAATCCGGAGGCTATCCCCGTCCAGGTGGTGCAGCGCTTCCGGCTCAAGGGGACGCCCCAATGACAAAGACCCCGGCCTTGGCCGGGGTCTTTGTCATTGTGCGGGGGAGCTGTTGCTGTCGGGGCTTATTGCTCCTTGCAGTCGTTGTAGCGGCTCTGCCATTCCCCGGCTTCATCGCGCATCTCCACGAAGCCTTCCTTCCCCTTGTTCCACCAGACCACCTCGTGATCGTCGGTGTAGCGGGCCCCGGAGGCGGAGACAGCCTGAGGCAGGGTGTAGTCCTTGCCATCGGGCAGGGAGAGCTTGACGAAGTTCAGGCTCTCGTCCGAGAGGGAGAAGTAGCGCACCTGCACCTTCTGGTTCTGCTCGCACAGATAGGTGACAGGATCGCCCCCTGTGACCCCCAGCTTGCCAGCGCCCAGATCGCAGCCGCTCAGCAGGGTCAGGGTACCCAGACCCAGTAGTGCCAAATTGGCCTGTTTCATGTTGTCTCCTTAATCGGCGTCATATGGCATTGAGCCTAACAGTTTGGGCCAGCGTCGCAATCTTGATGAGTGCTGGCCGCGTCGGTAAGTGTCCGGATGCATCTATGAGTCAGGCCGGTACGGGCTGGCGGATGTCCGGTGTGGCGAGGGGGCACATCATGGCGCGCTCCAGTATATCCAGGATGTCGCTGTCTATGGTCTCGTCAAACTTGCGGGCGAACAGGTGCTCGCTTTGCTGCAGGGCGTCAGCGTCATCCACCGTGTAGTCGCGCGGGCGCAGCTTGATGTCACCCATGGGGATCCAGTCGATGGCGCGTTTGTCATCGTTGACTATCTGGCCCTGATAGCTGGTGTTCATGATCACCGTCTGGAAGAAGCCCTCGTCGGCGATCAGGGTGTGGCGGTAGAAGGCCTTGAAGCGATCGACCTCCGGGCTGTGGCTGACGAACTCACAGAAGGCCCGGCTCAGTATCATCCACTGGTTGCCAATATAGGGGGTCACATTGTCCAGATAGGGGCGGGTCTTCACCGGCTCGCACAGCAGCTCCTGGGCGGTTTCGGTCACATAGTGATCGATGCGGTGCAGGGTGTCGGGCCTGTGCTGGCGCTGATCCGCGACCTTGAGGAAATCCTTGCCCCTGTGCTCGCGCAGGAAGTCGTGAATGTCGCGCTGGGATCTCAGCGGGAAGTCCTGGGCGCTCAGGTTGATGAAGAACTCCCACTCCTGGTTCTGCTCCAGCAGCGCCGCTATGCCGCGCAGCTCCGCATCCACCAGGCTGTAACCGCCCCAGAGCGCATTCTTGCTGGGCAGCATGGCGGCGTTGGGGTAATCGGCCAGAAAGTCGGCTATCTCCTGCTGCAGCTCGGGGCCAGAGCGCTTGTCCACGTGGATCAGGTAGTGGTTGCTGTGGTGGTAAATCGCCTTGAACAGGCGCTTGAACTGATCGGGATAGCGATGAACCAGAATGAGGTAGGCAATCATGTCTATGTGTCCTGTGTGGGCGGCAGGGCGGCGCCAACCAGAACACAGCCTCAGGCCGCAGGCTTGATGCCGGTTCTCGTGGTCTGGCCGCTGTCGCAGAAAACGGATGGATGCAGATAACAACAGTGAGAGCCGGCTGCGACAGGGAGGGATGCGCCTTATGGCATCGGGTCGATACAGCGGGTCTGGCGACATCAGGTTGAGGGTGAGAGGTGGGCAAGGGCTGCCCTGGCTGGCGACTCTTTTGCATGACAAGCCTGTCATCAGGTGCAGAGCGCAATCGGCCGGTGAGTGAGGGGCCACAGTAGCACGGTTCCGGCCAGGTTCGGCATTTATCGCCTGTGCGGCAAAATCCTCACTCAATGGAGCCAAGATCAGCTCTCCATATTCACCGCAGTCTCATAGGCCAGCACCTTTGCCACAAAAAAACGCCCCGCAGGGTTGCGGGGCGAAAGACAGCACATCCTTGGCCATTGGAAAGGGGATCAATAACCGAATCGGGTCGCCTCGAAGCGGTTGAGCAGACGGTGGATGAGGTAGCAGGCCAGCAGGGTGGCGACGATGGCGAACATGATGCTGCTCACCCGGTAGAGGGCGCTGAACACCAGATCGTTGCCCGGGGTCAGGTACTGGCCAAACAGTATGCCGAGGGTGGTGAGGGCGCCGAAGCCGACCCCGGAGCCGCTCGCCTCCTTCACATGGGCATGGCTGAACAGCATGGCCCCGAGCCAGAGCAGGGGGGTGACCAGCAGCAGCAGACCAGACCAGTCGTAGAGCACCAGCTGGCCCAGGATACCGAAACTTACCCCCAGCAATGTGCCCATGGCGCGCTTGCGGGCGTAGCTCAGGGCCCCGTCCCAGTGCATGGGGAAGAGCACCAGCAGTGTGGTCGCCTGGGCGGACATGGAGTCGCGCAGATCGAACAGCTGGAATACCAGGAACGACAGGGTGGCGATGCTGGCACCTAGCAGGGCCTCGTGGCGCATCCGGTGGGGCGCCTTGGGAGAGGGGGCGGGGGCGGGCCGCGCCTCCACATCCGGGATCAGGGCCGTCATCAGGTAGGCGATGAGCACCGACAGTATGCTGGCCCAGAGGTTGCTGAAGATGAGATCGTTCAGATCGGTTCCGGGATAGCTGGCAAAGTGCAGCATGATGCTGAGGCTGAGCACGCCGTTGGCGCCAAACAGGAAGAGGCTGCCCCGGGACATGGCGGCGAAGCGGTAGAGGAACAGCAAAAAGACCAGGGGGGTCATCAGCCCGGGATGACCGCCGAACAGGCCGCCCAGCAGGCCGACCTCCAGCCCGCACATGGCGGCGGAGGCGATAAGCTGGCGGGCGGCGTGGCCGTTCATCACCGGGATCATGCCGAGCAGCAATACCGGGGTGACGGTGAAGAAGACCCCGTTGCTCCAGCCGAAGATCTTGCACAGTACAAACCCCAGGGTGCAGCCGAAGGCGATGCGCAGACACTGGCGCAGCTCGTTGGCGGTGAGGGGTCTGTGCCACAGGTTCATGGTCGTCATCTCAGTAGATGTAGTGCAGCAGGCTGAGCAGGCGGATCTGGCCGCGGGCAAAGAGCGCGCTCAGGGCGTTGTCCGGCAGCAGCTGGACGGTGGCGCGGGCCCCGGCCGGCAGATGGGCGGGCAACTGATCCAGGGTCAGGTGCAGGCGCAGTCGCTGGGCATCCCGCACCCAGCGATCGGACTCGATGGGGTTGGCCAAGAGGCCGTTGGCGTCGAACTGGCCGGCGCTGACCCCGGCGTCCAGGCTGGCGACCCGGGCGGCATAGAGGCGGCCGGGCTCGCCGTCGAAGGCGACCAGCGCGCGGCTTTCCGGGGTGATGTTGCGCAGGCTCTTCTCGCGAAAATCGGCGATCACGTCCACCTGCTCCGAGACCAGGGCCAGCAGGGGAGAGCCCGCCGTGGCCACGCTGCCAGGCTTGAGCTGCAGGTTGGTGATGATGCCATCCTGGCTCGCATGGACCTGGCTGTAGGTGAGGTTGAGCTCTGCCTGGGCGAGGCGGTTGCGCGCCTGGCGCAGCAGCAGGTTGTCATCACCGGCCAGGCCACGGTTGACGCGAGCCTGCTCCATGCGGGCCTGGCTGGCCAGCAGGTTGGCACGGGCGGTGCGGGCGGCGCTGTCTGCGTCATCTTTCTGCTGCTCAGACACCATGTGGCGGCGATAGAGGGTATCGATGCGCTCGGCCTCCCGCTGTTTCTGGGCGGTCTGGGTCTGCAGCGAGCTGAAGTCGGCGGCGGCGGCGTTCAGGGTCGCATCCAGCTGGCGATTCTGTTGCTCGGCCTGATCCAGGGCGAGTCTGGCCTGCTCGACCGCGAGCTCGAAGGGGGCCGGATCCAGCATGAACAGCAGATCCCCCTGTTTGACGTGCTGGTTGTTCACCACGGCAACCTCGACCACCTTGCCGCTGACCTGGGGCGCCATCTTGGTGACGACCCGGGTGGCCATGGCCTGGGGGGTGAGGGGCATCTTGATGTCGGCCAGCAGGAAGTAGCCGAACACCAGGATGAAGCAGGCCATGGCCCACTTGATCCAGCGTTTGAATTGTTGATCCGGGGTCATCTTATTCTCTCTCTTCATGCTGGGCACCGATCTTGCCGAGGGCATTGGCGGAGATGCGGTGCACTATCTCTTCAAACTGGGCCAGCTCCTGCTGGCTGATGCCTGCCAACAGATCCCGGCGGACCTCCATGATGCGATCCTCGATCTTGTCGAGCAGCGCCTTGCCGGCCGGGGTCAGGGTGACGATGCGGGCGCGCTTGTCCTGGCTGCAGCAGTGGCGCTCGATCAGCGCCAGCTCTTCCAGCTGACCCAGGGTGCGCATCAGGGAGGGCAGCTCTATCTCCAGCGCCTCGGCCAGGGTCTTCTGGCTGAGGTGGCCGCCGAGGCGGCTCAGCTTCCAGAGCGCGGTCCAGCGCGGATGGGTCAAACCCAAGGGGGCCAGCTCGATATCGGCCACGGTGCGCCACAGCCGGTGCAGTCGCCCCAGCTGTTCGGCGAGGGAGAGCTCGCGCAACATCTCCAGATCCTTTTTCATGGCAGATACCTCACATACTTAGCCTGCTAAGCATTATATTTATTTCGCAGGCTAAGTAAAGTGTGATTCAGCTCACATTCAGTTTCGGGGGCTGGGGACGCGGGGAGGGCAATGGTGCTTAAGGTTTCAATGTTTTTATATGGCTTTGCAGGCCCGCTAACCGACAGCGCAGGAGGGGATACGTAGAGTGGCGCCACACCACAAGCTGGAGCATAACAATGAAAAACCTCTCTACCCCCGAAGTACAGATGAAGGGCGCCTGGAGCGACCAGCAGATCGCCGGCATGCCCATGATGATCTTCCTGGGGCTTGCCACCTGCGTCCTCTACGCCGGCTGGAACGGCTCCCTGCCGCTCGGCATGGTCGGCGCCCTGGCGCTGATGTTCGTGCTCGGCACCCTGCTGAGCGAGCTGGGCGAGCGGATCCCCCCCATAAGGGAATACCTGGGGGGCGGCACCATACTCGCCATCTTCGGCGGCGCCGCGCTGTTCGAGTACCGGATTCTGCCGGTCGAGGCCGGTGAGGTGATCACCCGCTTCATGAAGGAGGGGGGCTTTCTGAACTTCTTCATCGCCAGCCTGGTGACCGGATCTGTGTTCGGCATGAGCGGCGCCCTGCTGAAAAACGCCGCCATGCGTTACCTGCCGGTGATCCTGGGGGGCGTGGCCCTGGCGCTGCTGAGCGTCGGCCTGGTCGGCTCCCTGATGGGGTACGGCTTCAAGAATGCGGTGCTGCTCATCGGTCTGCCCATCATGGGTGGCGGCATGGGCGCCGGCGCCGTGCCCCTGGTGGAGATCCTCTCCGGCCCCTTGCAGATGTCCAGCGCCGACCTGCTGTCGCGCATGGTGCCCGCCGTGGTGATCGCCAACACCCTGGCCATACTGGTGGGCTCCCTGCTGGCGCGCCTCGGTCGTCGTTACCCCTCCCTGACCGGCAACGGCAAGCTGATGGTCAAGGAAAACAGCCAGAGCGTGGCCGACGAGCAGGCCGAGGCGCCGACCTTGCAGAGCCTGGGTCTCGGGCTCTTCATCAGCTCCAGCATGTTCGTGCTGGGCTCCCTGCTCGGCAACTTCATCCCCATGCACCCCTTCGCCCTGATGATACTGGCGGTGGCCTTTATCAAGGTGAGTGGTGTATTGCCCCGTCGTTATGAACAGGCGGCCGCCGACTGGTATCAGTTCGTGGTGAGCAACCTCACCCCCTCCCTGCTGGTGGGCATAGGGGTGGCCTACACCAGTATCCCCGAGCTCATCGGCGCCTTCTCGGTCAACTACTTCATCATGGTGCTGACCACTGTGGTCGGCGGCGCCCTGGGGGCGGCCCTGGTGGGGCGCATGATAGGTTTTTATCCCATAGAGGCGGCCATCACCGGCGGCCTGTGCATGGCCAACATGGGGGGCACCGGCGACGTGGCCGTGCTGTCGGCAGCCCAGCGCATGAAGCTGATGCCCTTCGCCCAGATCTCTTCTCGCCTCGGCGGGGCAGTGATGCTGATCCTGGCCACCGCCCTCATCTCTCTGCTCGCGTGACGACCGGATACAGGAAAACGACATGAACGACATCATGATGGGCACCAGCCTGCCCTATGCCGAACGCAAGCGTCAGGGGCTGATGGGGCGCATGCCCCACAAGGAGGAGTCCCTCTCCCAGCAGCGCCGCCGCATCTACCGCCTGGTCTCGGCCATGCAGAGCCCCTTCGATCAGCACCTGCTGCTGCGCCAGTTGCAGGAGGACAACCCTGTGCTGTTTTACGATCTGGTGCGCCACCACCTGCCGGAGCTGCTGCCCATCATCTACACCCCAGTGGTGGGCGAGGCCTGCCAGCGCCACAGCGATCTCTACCTGCGCAGCCACGGTCTCTACCTCTCCTGGCACGACAGGGACGAGCTGGACGCCATCTTCGCGGCGGTGGAGCAGGAGGTGGACGTCATCGTCATCTCCGACGGGGAGCGGGTGCTGGGGCTCGGCGATCTCGGCATCGGCGGCATGGGGATCTGCATCGGCAAGCTGGCGCTCTACAGCGCCGCCGGTGGCATCAACCCGGCCCGCACCCTGCCCCTGTGCGTGGACGTGGGCACCAACAACCCGGCCCTGCTGGAGGATGACTCCTACCTCGGCTGGCAGGCCCCGCGCATCGACGGCGAGACCTACTACCACTTCATGGACAAGGTAGTGGCGGCCATTCGCATGCGCTGGCCCCAGGTGGTGCTGCAGTTCGAGGACTTCGCCGGCAAGCATGCCGCCAACCTGCTGGCCCGCTACCGGGACGAGCTCTGCATGTTCAACGACGACATCCAGGGCACGGCGGCGGTCGCCTCCGCCTGCGTGCTGGCGGGGTTGCAACAGGCGGGAAGCACCCTTGCCGACACGCCGGTGCTCATCGTCGGCGCGGGCTCGGCGGGCTGCGGCATCGCCGCCATGCTGGCCCGGCTGGCGGGCAGTCCAGAGCAGGTGCAGTTGTTCGATCAGGACGGCCTGGTCTGCCTGGACAGGGCCAACCTGACCCCCTCCCAGCAGCCCTTCGCCCGCCCGGCAGAGGAGGCCTGCGGCTCCCTGCCCGAGCTCATCGCCCGGCTGAGGCCCGGGGTGCTGATCGGGGTGAGCGGCCAGGGCGGACTCTTCACCGAGCAGGTACTTGGCGCCATGGGGGAGGCGTGCGAGCGCCCCGTCATACTGCCGCTCTCCAACCCGACCCGCAGCGCCGAGGCGACCCCGGAGCAGGTGTGGCGGGCCACGGGCGGGCGCGCCCTGCTCGCCACCGGCAGCCCCTTCGCCCCGGTCGAGGTGGCTGGGGAGGCGCGGGTGGTCTCCCAGTGCAACAACGTCTATGTCTTCCCGGGCATTGGCCTCGGGGCCTGCGCGGTCAAGGCGCGGCGCATCAGCGATGGCATGTTGCTGGCCGCGGTGCGGGCTGTGGGTGCCTATCCGCTGGTGACGGGTCGGTTGCTGCCCCCTATCGAACAGGTGGGAGAGGTGGCCCGCGCCGTGGCCAGGGCCGTGGCCCTGACCGCCCGTGAGGAGGGGTTGGCGGATTTTGACGGTGATCCCGCGCCGCTCATTGACCAGACCTGGTGGCGCCCGCACTATTGGTCCGCCTCCTGAGCTTGCAAGGTTAATCGATGAAACTGCGCCACCAACTGGTCACCCTCTCCCTCGGGCTGTCACTGCTGCTGATCCTGATCCTGGGTGGCCTGCTCGCCCTCTTCATCCGCCACCTGCTGGAGAGCAATCTGGAGGAGAAGGGGAGCGATCTGGCCCGGGTGCTGGCGGC
This sequence comes from Aeromonas sp. R4-3, assembly GCF_040908275.1. Lineage (NCBI taxonomy): Bacteria > Pseudomonadati > Pseudomonadota > Gammaproteobacteria > Aeromonadales > Aeromonadaceae > Aeromonas > Aeromonas sp. R4-3. The sequence goes on along the minus strand of NZ_JBFODK010000055.1, from coordinate 273,299 downwards.
GGACAGCCGGGTGGTGGAGGCCCTGCAGCAGGGCAATGATCCCGGCCTGCGGGACTATGTGCAGGGGATCTGCAGCCGCACCGATGCCGCCTACATGGTGGTGACCGACGAGCATGCCCGCCGCCTGAGCCATCCGTCGCCCGAGCTGGTCGGTGCGACCTTCCGTGGCGATGACATCTGGCCGGCGATCCAGGAGCGGCGCAGTTACTGCTCCAGGGACAAAGGCACGCTCGGCCCGGCCATCCGCTGCTTCTCGCCCGTGATAGGGGCGGACGGACGCGCCATAGGGGCGGTGGCGGTGGGCTATCTGATGCGGACTGTGGAGGGTATCTATCTGGAGCGGATAGCCCTGCTCATCAGCGCCATCGGTGCCGTGCTGGGCTGCGGCCTGCTGCTGGCGCTCTGGTTGCAGCACCGGCTGCGTCGCACCCTGCTGGATCTGGAGCCGGAGACCATAGTCAACCGCTTCGCCCAGCAGGATCTGGTGCTGGAGGGCATCTCGGAGGGGATAGTGGCCCTCGATGGCAACCATCGCATCAAGATGCTCAACAGCGCGGCCTTCTATCAGCTGCGGCTACCGGGCACCGGTCGCCACGCCCTGCTGGGGCAATCCCTGGCCGAACTGGCCCCCAGCCTGTTGCCCGCCCTGAACCAGCAGGGGGGGGTGAACTTCACCGTGCAGGGGGAGGCCTTCGTCGGTCACTGGCAGGATCTCAGCGGCCGCGAGCCGGGCCGCATGCTGATCTTCAGCCGACCGGATGGCACCGGCAGCCTCGGGATGCAGGTGACTCACTTGCGCCAGTATGCCGAGATGCTGCGGATCCAGACCCACGAGTTCGCCAACAAGCTGAGCAGCCTCTCCGGCCTGCTGCAGCTCGGTCACGTGGATCAGGCGGTGGAGCTGATCCAGCAGGAGAACGAGGCCTGCCAGACCATGTTGCAGGATCTGCTGCGCTCCATCGAGAACAAGCCGGTGGCCGGCCTTATCCTCGGCAAGTTCAGCCGGGCGCGGGAGCTGGGGGTCGAGCTGGTGCTGGATCCCGGCTCGGCCCTCGGGGAGTACCCGGCCGAGGTGTCGGCGGATCTCATCACCTGCATCGGCAATCTGCTGGACAACGGTATCAGGGCCGCCTGGGCGAACCGCCAGCGGTGCGCGCCCCGGGTGCTCATCTCGGTGGATGACTTCGGGCGTCGGCTGGTGATCGAGGTGGAGGACAGCGGCGAAGGGGTGGACGAGGCGCTGGCGGATCACCTGTTCGACTATGGGATCAGTCGCCAGACCGGCGATCATGGCGTAGGTCTCTTCCTGGTCAAGAAGACGGTGGCCCGCCGTGGGGGTGTGATAGAATGGCGCCGCACCGCCGAGCAGACCACCTTGTTCGGTATCTATTTGAATAAAAACCAATTGGTGTGAGTCATGAAGCCAATTTTCACTCTTGTTATCGAGGACGACGAGCGGATCGGCGCCATCCTGGCGGAGCTTATCTCCTCGACTCCGGGCTACTCCCTGCTGGGGCGGGCCGAGAGCCTGGCCCAGGCCGATCTCATGATGCGTGCCACCGAACCCCAGTTGCTGGTGGTGGACATCTCCCTGCCGGACGGCTCGGGTCTCGAGTGGGTGAACCGGCTGCGCAGCCACAATCGGGAGGTCTTCGTGGTCATGGTGACCGCCTCCTGCGACGTGGAGACCATACAGCAGGCCCTGAATCTCGGAGTGCAGGACTACATCATCAAGCCGCTGCGGCTGTTTCGCATCCAGCAGAGCCTGGACGAGATCCTGACCCTGCATCGCCGCCTGTGCGAGCGCGGCCTGCTGGAGCAGAGCGATCTCGATCGCCTGATGGGCAAGGGGCGGATTCAGCCGAGGGAGGTGCGCGACACCCCCAAGGGCATAGACGCCATCACCTTGCGCCAGGTGCTGGAGCTGCTGGCGGGGGAGCCGGACACCGCCTTCTCCACCGATACGGTGGCGCTGCGCCTGTCACTCAGCCGCACCACGGCGCGCCGCTACCTGGAGTTTCTGGAGTCCGAAGACAAGCTGGACGTGGATCTCAACTACGGCCAGCGCGGTCGCCCAGAGCGGCGCTACCACTGGCGCCGGAGCAGCTGAGGCCGCTCTAACCCGCTGATGAAAGAAGGGAGCCCGAGGCTCCCTTCTTTCATTGCGCAGCAACGGCGTTCGCCAGCTTATGCCCCTTCCACCAGGGCGGGGCGTGCCCTCGGCTTGAACTGGGAGATCATGACGCCGGTCAGGATCAGGCCGCCGCCTATCAGGTGATGGCCATGGATGGGCTCCCCCAGGGAGATGACGGCGATCAGCGCCGTGCACAGGGGCATCAGGTTCATGAACACAGAGGTGCGCTCCGCCCCCATGGCGGCGAGGCCGCGCATCCAGCAGTAGGCCGCCAGCAGGGAGGAGGCGAGCCCGGCGAACAGCACCAGACCCCAGCCTTCGGCGGGCACCGCCAGGGAGTCAGCACTGAGGGCGACCGGGATCAGCAGCAGCACCGCCAGCAGGATCTGCAGATAGAGGTTGAGCCAGGGGCCGAACGGCAGTTGCCAGCGGCGGATCAGCAGGCCATAGAGCGCATAGCTGGCGGAGCCCAGCAGCATGAGGCCATCCCCCGGATTGATGCCGTCGTGCAGCAGGGCCAGGGGGTTGCCCTGACCCAGCAGCCAGAACACCCCGAACAGGGAGAGGCTCATGCCGAGCAGCGCCTGCTTGCCCGGACGTTGGCCGAAGAAGAGGGCGCTCTGCAGCAGGGTCAGCAGCGGTATGAGGGAGCCGATGACCCCCATGTTGGTGGCCGAGGTGCTGTGGGCGGCGTAGTAGGCCAGGCACTGATAGAGCACCATGCCAAGGGCCGCCAGCACCAGCAGCTTGCCGAGCCAGGGGCGGATCTCGGCGCGGCGGCGCCACAGTTGCGGCAGGCAGAAGGGGGAGAGCGCCAGGGCGGCGATCACCCAGCGGTAGAAGGAGATGGCGGCGGGATCCAGCACACCGGCGGCGGCCTTGGAGACCACGGTATTGGCGGCCCAGATCAGGATGGCGAGCAGGGGGAAGAGAAAGGGCATAGGCACTCCTTGATACGATGACGAGAGTCTAGCCTTGTCTTGAACGATGCAAGTAGCGTAAATAAGACATGTCATAACCGCTTTGGGACAATCTTCATGGGCAGCCTCACCCTGGCCGAGCAGGATCGCCTGCTGGCCGACCCCAACCCCCTCTATTTTCGCTACCGCCAGATTCAGGGGGGCAACGCCTGCGCCGAGCATACCCACCCCTGGGGCCAGCTCAGCCTCATCAGCCTGGGGGTCATGGTGGTGGAGGTCGAGGGAGAGCGACTGGTGGCGCCGGCCGACTACCTCATCTGGGTGCCGGCCAACCTGCCCCACAGCGCCTTCAACGAGCAGACCCTGGATTACACCTCCATCTACGTGAGCCACGCGCTGGCGCCGCGCCTGCCAAGGGAACCCCAGCTGCTGGAATTGACCCCCTTGCTGCGGGCCCTGCTGGAGGACTTTACCCAGCGCCGGGTCGGCCATCTGGAGGACGAGTGGGACGCGCGCCAAGGGGAGCTCTTCATCGAGAAGCTGGCCCGCACCCGCTGCCAGCCGAGCTACCTGCCCCAGAGTCGCGATCGCCTGCTGGCCCCGCTGCTGGCCGCCCTGCACGCAGCTCCCGAGGACAACCGCACCCTGGCTGAATGGGCCAAGGTCTTGCACAGCACCGAGCGCACTCTGGCGCGGCGCTGCCAGAAGGAGCTGGGCATGAGCCTCGGCCAGTGGCGCACCCGGCTGCGCATGGTCAAGGCGCTGGACTGGCTGCGGGGGGAGATGCCGGTGCAGGAGATAGCCTGGCGCCTCGGTTACACCTCGACCTCGGCCTTTATCGCCATGTTCAACCGGGAGCTGGGCTGCTCCCCCCAGCGTTATCGCCAGCAGCTGGGCCAGCCAGGGGGTTGATGAGCCTGGTGGAAAAAGAGAGGGCGCCCATGGGCGCCCTTGTCATCAGAGGTGGCAGGTTCAGAAGAAGCCGAGGGGGTTGATGTCGTGGCTCACCAGCAGGTTCTTGGTGTTCTGGTAGTGATCCAGCATCATCTTGTGGGTCTCGCGGCCTATGCCTGACTTCTTGTAGCCGCCGAAGGCGGCGTGGGCCGGGTAGGCGTGGTAGCAGTTGACCCAGACCCGGCCAGCCTGGATGCCGCGCCCCATGCGCCAGGCCAGGTTGCTGTCCCGGGTCCAGAGACCCGCCCCCAGGCCATACTGGGTGTCGTTGGCAATGGCCAGGGCATCCGCCTCGTCCTTGAAGGTGGTGACCCCGAGGGCCGGCCCGAAGATCTCCTCCTGGAACACCCGCATCTTGTTCTGACCCGAGAAGATGGTGGGCTGGATGTAGAAGCCCCCCTCAAGGCCGCTCACTTTGGCCGGGCCGCCGCCTATCAGCATCTTGGCCCCCTCGCCGCGGCCAATCTCCATGTAGCTCAGTATCTTGTCGAACTGCTCCCGGGACGCCTGGGCGCCCACCTGGGTCGTGGTGTCCAGGGGGTTGCCCTGCACTATTGTGCGGGCGCGGGCCAGCACCCTGTCCATGAAGTCGTCATAGATGCTGGCTTGCACCAAGGCGCGGGAGGGGCAGGTGCACACTTCGCCCTGGTTGAAGAAGGTCATCAGCATGCCTTCCACCGCCTTGTCGATGTAGCTGCTCTCATGCTGCATCACATCGGCAAAGTAGATGTTGGGGGACTTGCCGCCGAGCTCGACGGTGGAGGGGATCAGCTTGTCGGCGGCGCAGCGCAGTATATGGGCGCCGACTTCGGTCGAACCGGTAAAGGCCAGCTTCTGGATCCTGTCGCTGGTAGCCAGCGCCTGACCCGCCTCGGCGCCGAAGCCATTGACCACGTTGACCACGCCGGGGGGCAGTATGTCCTTGATGAGATCCATCATCAGCATGATGGTGACCGGGGTCTGTTCGGCGGGCTTGAGCACGCTGCAGCAACCGGCCGCCAACACAGGAGCCAGCTTCCAGGCTGCCATCAACAGCGGGAAGTTCCAGGGGATGATCTGGCCGACCACGCCTATGGGCTCCTTGAAGTGGTAGCTGACGGTGTGCTGATCCAGCTCGGCGGCCGAGCCCTCCTGGGCGCGGATGCAGCCGGCGAAGTAGCGGAAATGATCCACCACCAGCGGCAGGTCGGCGGCCAGGGTCTCGCGCACCGCCTTGCCGTTCTCCCAGGTCTCGGCGACGGCGAGCACCTCTATGTTCTGCTCGATGCGATCGGCGATGCGCAGCAGCAGGTTGCTGCGCTCGGTGACGCTGGTCTTGCTCCAGCTGGCAAAGGCCTTGTGGGCGGCATCCAGCGCCAGCTCTATGTCGGCGGCGTCGGATCTGGCCACCTCGCAGAACACCCGGCCATCCACCGGCGAGACGTTCTCGAAATAGCGGCCGGCGCGGGGGGCCACCCAGTCGCCACCGATGAAGTTGTCGTAACGGGACTTGAAGCTGACCAGGGCGCCTGCCTGACCGGGAGCGGTGTAAATCATCTCATCATCCTTATGTGTGTGGTCCTGACCGGCCGGGGCCGGTGACCAGCTGCTATCGCAAGGGCCGTGCCAGAGGGTCTGACCAGAGGGACGAAAGTTAATAAAACGTTATCAAACGGGGTGCGGCGGCGTATCTTGATTAACCAGTGACCCCGGTCGTGGCGATGAGACTGTGCCGTTTCTGGACAGTGGTCGTGACACTGTGCCCTTTGTGAACAGGAGGCGTGATGAGCGAGTTACCTCAGTCCAGTCCCAGCCCGATCCAGCGCTCCTGGCAGCGCTGCCTGCATCAGGGCCTGCTGCGCCAGCAGAGCGCCGAGCTGGACTTGCTGCCCCAGGGGGAGCTGTCGGCCCGCCAGGAGCAGCACAGAACCCTTATCACCTGCTTCCAGCGCTTCGTGTTGCCGCTGTTTGCCCAGTTGCTGGCGGGCAGGCCCTGTCGCCTGCTGCTGTGTGACGGTGAGGGGGCCATTTTGGCCGCCAGCGGTGACGATGGCTTCGCCCGCCACGCCGAGCGGATCTTCTTGCGCAGCGGTGCCCGCTGGGGGGAGGCGAGCAAGGGCACCAATGCCATAGGCACAGCGCTCGCCGAGCAGAGCGAGGTGCAGGTGCTGGGGGCCCAGCACTTCTTCGCCCAGCACAGCTTCCTCAGTTGCAGCGCCTGCCCCCTGCTCGGGCCGGACGGGCAATTGCTCGGGGTGCTCGACATCTCCACCGATGCGGCCCACCACGACGGCGACATGCTGGGCACTGTGCGGCTCCTGGCGATGACCCTGGAAAACGCCCTGCTGGCGCGTCAGCCGGGCTGGCTGGTGGATCTCGATCCCCAGAGTCTCTGGTCCGCCCGCCTGCTGCTGGGAGAGGGGGGCGAGCTGCTCGGGGCCAACCGGGCCGGACGGCTCTGGCTCGGCCAGCACCCGTTTGACGGCAAGCAGCTGCTGCGGGATCGCCGCGGCCTGCGGCTGGAGCCCGAACCTGTGGTGATTCAACCCGAAAACCAGCCCCAGCCAGCCGTTACCGCCGGGGTGCCCCTCAAGATGCTGGAGCGGGGCATCTCCCTGCTCATCGAGGGGGAGACCGGCAGCGGCAAGGAGCACCTGGTGCGTGCCCTGCACAGTCAGTCGAGCCGACGGGACAAGCCCCTGGTGTGCGTCAACTGCGGCGCCCTGCCCGCCGAGCTGGTGGAGGCCGAGCTGTTTGGCTACGTGGGCGGGGCCTTCAGCGGCGCCCGCAGCCAGGGCAGCCAGGGTTATCTGCGCGCCGCCCACGGCGGCATCCTGATGCTGGACGAGATCGGCGAGCTGCCGCTGCTGGCCCAGACCCGGCTGCTGCGGGTGCTGCAGGAGCGCAGCGTGACGCCGGTTGGCAGCCACAAACCAGAGCCGGTGGACTTCTGGCTGGTCAGCGCCAGCCACCGGGATCTTACGGCCATGGTGCAGGATGGCGGCTTTCGCGAAGACCTCTATTACCGCATCTGTGGCTGGCGCCAGCAGCTTGCGCCGCTGCGGGCCTGGCCCCAGGGCGAGCGCCTGGGGGTGATCCGGCGCCTGCTCTCGGAGATGGACCCGGCCCTGCAACTGACGCCGCAGGCGGAGCGGCAACTGCTGGCCCATCCCCTGCCCGGCAACGTGCGCCAGCTCAAGCAGGCGCTGGAGGTGGCCTGCGTGCTGGCGGAAGGGCAGGGCTGGATTGAACCCGCCCACCTGCATCTGCCCGAGGTGGCCGCCATGCCGGCTCCCCGGGGCGCCACCACCTTGCGCGAACAGAGCCGGCTGCGGGTGCAGCAGACCCTGACGGAGTGTGGCGGCAACGTGAGCGAGGCGGCGCGCCGCCTTGGCATCAGCCGCACCACCCTCTACCGGGCGCTGCGGGAAGAGGGATAGGGGTGTTGCCGCACCGCTTGCTTGTGTAGACTGGGGCTCTGCGATGATTTTTCTTTATTTTTCCATGGCATGGAGCGCTCAGTGGTGAAAGGAATGATGACATCGGGAACCCGTTTCCCCAGGAGCTGGCGTCCGCCTCTTGCGGTGCAATGCCGACAGGATACAGCCCGGCGGATGGCAGGCGACGCCCTGTACACGGGCTGATCCGACCAATGCCCCGGCGCCCATGAGGGCGCGTGTAATAACCTTGGATCTGGATCAGCACGGTGCAGAATTACAAGGTGTAGAGTAAAAGCTCTTTTTCAGGTGTGATCGCCATGACCCCATCCTATTCCCGCGTGACCAATATGTTGTTCTGGAGCCTGCTGCTCGGCAGTCTGCTGGCCATACTGGTGTTCGAGTTCGGGCCAGAGCGGCGGCTGGACATCCTGAGCCAGGCCAGCCTGGCCGCCAGGGCCCAGGATGATCGCGCCCATGGCGGCCAATCAGTCACCACACTGATCCCTGGGGGCGACAAGCCCGCCATCGACTGCAAGCTGCGTGCGGGCCACAGCTCCCCCTTCTGTGAACTGATCCTGACCCTGTCAGCCCCGGAGTGGGGGCTGGATCTCTCCCACTTCAACGGCGTGCGGGTCAAGCTGAGGGTGGAGGGGAGCGAGCCGCAGAGCTGGCGCCTCTATCTGCGCAACTATGATCCCGCCTACTCGATAGCCGGGGACGAGATCTCCCACAAGTTCAACGAGGTGCTCTTTCGTCCCGACGATTACGGCCGCATCCAGGACGTCCCCCTCAAGGTGTTCGCCCCCAGCTCCTGGTGGGTGCAGCAGTACCGGATCCCGCTGGCGCAGCAGGGGGCGGATCTACACCATGTCTATGCCATCGAGCTTGCCACCGACGACAGGATGCAGCCGGGGGACTACAGGTTGATCCTGGAAAAGCTGGAGTTCTATGGCCGCTGGGGCAAGCCGGGGGACTTCTACCGCCAGCTGCTGCTGGGCTGGCTGATATACGGAATACTGCTGTTTCTGACCCAGTACCTGCTGATGGGGGACAAGCTGCGCAAGGCTCGCGAGGCGCGGCTGGCGGCGGAGGCGCTCAGCCAGAGCCTGTCCGAGCAGTACCGCCGCACCGAGGAGGAGGCCCGCTACGATCCCCTGACCGGGGCCCTCAACCGGCTCGGTGGCGAGAAGCTCTTGAGCGAACTGGGGGAGATGCCGCTCTCCTTCATCTATATCGACATAGACCACTTCAAGGGGGTCAACGACACCCACGGCCACCCCATGGGGGACGAGGTGCTCAAGCACATGGTGAGCGAGCTGCTGCGCCATTGTGACAGCCTGTGCCGCCTGGTGCGCTGGGGAGGAGAGGAGTTCGTGCTGGTCTGCCTGCACCATGAGCAGGCGAGGGCAGAGCGGCTGGCCGAGCGGCTGAGGGGGGGGCTGGAGGCCTACAGGGAGTGGCCCCTCGGGCTCAGGATCACCGCCTCCTTCGGGGTGGCGGAGCGGCGCGGGGACTCCCTTGAGCTGACCCTCAAGCGAGCGGACGAGGCGCTCTATCAGGCCAAGGAACGGGGTCGCAACCGGGTCGAGGTGGGCTAGGGTGCAGCCCTGCCCACCGACTAAGGGCCTTGCCTTCGCTAAGGTGATTGCGGCTGGAGCCCCGGCCTCCCAGCCGTTATGATGCGCGCCAGCCGGGGCGCGGGCCCCCTCATCAGTCAAGGAGTTTCCCATGTCCCAACACCTAGGTGCCCTGACCCTGCTGGTGGCCGACTACGATCAGGCCATTCGCTTTTTTACCGAGGGGCTCGGATTTGAGCTGCTGGAAGACACGCCCCTCGACGAGCCGGGCAAACCGGGCAAGCGCTGGGTGCGGGTTGCCCCTAAAGGTGCCCCAGGGTCGGCCCTGCTGCTGGCCCGGGCCGCCAATGCGCAGCAGCAGGCCGCCATCGGCCAGCAGGGGGGCGGCCGGGTCTTCCTGTTTCTCGAGACCGACGATTTCTGGGGCGACTACCAGCGCATGCAGCAGTACGGCGTGCATTTTTGTGAACAGCCCCGCCACGAGCCCTATGGCACTGTGGTGGTGTTCGAGGACATCAGTGGCAACCGCTGGGACCTGCTGCAATGCATTGCTGCCAACTGAATCTGAAAACGTTTATCATCCCGCCTGTCATAAAGTCATAAAAGTGTCACAGAAAGTTCTAATAATTGGCGCACCCATCTTCACAGAGGAGAGAGAAGGGATATGGCTAAGCGAATTCTGGTGGTCGAGGACGAGGCACCAATCCGCGAGATGCTCTGCTTCGTGCTCGAGCAAAAAGGATATGAGACGGTTGAGGCAGAAGATTATGCCGATGGACTGGCGAAGGTGCGTGAACCTTACCCCGAGCTCATCGTACTGGACTGGATGATGCCAGGCGGCAGTGGCATCCAGTTCATCAAGCAGCTCAAGCAGGACGAGGTGACCCGCCAGATCCCCGTGGTGATGCTGACCGCCCGTGGTGAGGAAGAGGACAAGGTGCGCGGCCTCGAGGCGGGCGCCGACGACTACATCACCAAGCCGTTCTCTCCCAAGGAGCTGACCGCCCGTCTGCACGCCGTGATGCGCCGGGTCTCCCCCACCTCGGTGGACGAGGTGATCGAGGTGCAGGGGCTCAAACTGGATCCTGTCTCCCACAGGGTCAGCGCCGAGGAGAAGGCGCTGGACATGGGGCCGACCGAGTTCAAGCTGCTGCACTTCTTCATGACCCATCCCGAGCGGGTCTACAGCCGCGAGCAACTGCTCAACAACGTCTGGGGCACCAATGTGTATGTGGAAGACAGGACGGTGGACGTGCACATCCGTCGCCTGCGCAAGGCGATCGAAGAGACCGGGCACGACAGATTGATCCAGACGGTGCGTGGAGCCGGATACCGCTTCTCAACCCGTCTCTAGGGGATAACATGTTGCAACCTTACGCCTGGCGGCGACAGTTGTGGCGAATGGCGTTCTTCTACGCCCCCTTCGTCTTGGTAGGTTGGTTGATAGAACACCTCTCCCTCTGCCTGCTGGTGGCGACCGTGCTGCATCTGGGCTGGCACTACCGCTTCCAGAAGCGGCTGTCGGACTGGCTGTGGCACGATCGCAGCCTGGTACCGCCCCATGGCAGCGGCAGTTGGGAATACATCTTCAATGGCATTTACAAGTTGCAGCAGCGCCACCGTGCCCGGCGCCGCGAGCTGGCGGGCCTCATCCGCCGGTTTCGGGAGGGGGCAGAGGCCCTGCCCGACGCCGCCGTGGTGTTTCGCACCGACGGCAGCATCCTCTGGTGCAACCGGCTGGCGGAGCAGCTGCTCGGTTTTCGCTGGCCCGAGGATGCCGGCCAGCACATCGGCAACCTCATCCGTCACCCCGGCTTCGTCGCCTACCTCGGCAAGGGGCAGTATGACGAGCCGTTCGAGATGAGCTCCCCCATCAACGAGGAGAAGTTTCTCGAGTTTCGCATCATGCCCTATGCCGAGGATCAGGCCATGCTGGTGGTGCGGGACGTGACCCGGCTGCGCAGCCTCGAGAAGACCCGCAAGCACTTCGTCTCCAACGTCTCCCACGAGCTGCGCACCCCGCTTACCGTGCTCAAGGGGTACCTGGAGATGACCGAGGAGCCGCCGCCCCCCGCCATGTGGGCCAAGGCGCACAAGGTGATGATGGAGCAGACCATTCGCATGGACAACCTGGTCAACCAGCTGCTCACCCTGTCGCGCATCGAGGCGGCCCCGACCGTGGATCTCTCCCATCTGGTGGACATGCCCGCCATGCTGGGGCTGCTGGAGCAGGAGGCGCGGGCCCTGTCGGGAGAGAGTGCCCATCAGATCGAGTTTCAGGTGCAGTCCAATCTGTTCGTGAAGGGTGACAGGGACCAGCTGCGCAGCGCCGTCTCCAACCTGGTCTACAACGCCATTCACTACACCCCGGCCGGTCGCAAGATCACTGTGGAGTGGCGCAAGCAGGGGGCCATGGCGCTCTTTGTGGTGCAGGACCAGGGGGAGGGGATAGCCCCGGAGCACCTGGCGCGGCTCACCGAACGCTTCTATCGGGTCGACAAGGCGAGATCCCGCCACACCGGCGGCTCCGGCCTTGGCCTCGCCATCGTCAAGCATGCCCTGAGCCATCACGATGCCCAGCTCGAGATAGAGAGCCGGGTCGGCCAGGGCAGCCGTTTCAGCTTCCTCATTCCTGCCAGGATGGTGGTGGTAAAATAGTCTTTATTGACAAATGGTTAGCAATAAAAAAGGGGGCGGCGAGAGCGGCCCCCTTGGCATTTGTTCCGCGCTGGGCCCATGTCATCAAAGTGTCATATAAATTCCATAAATTTGTCACTGCCAGGTCAGATACTGGCGCCGTCTTAAGAACAGACCCAGCGTCACCTTGGGAAAGAGGGGACGGATAAAACTCAACAAGCTGACTGACGCAGTCAGCTTGATCACCGCAAGACAGTGTTAATCGGCGCCATGTATTGGCAATTGCCTTCTGTAACTTTGGAGAGATTGGATGAAACTCAACAAACTGGCTGGTGTAATCGGATTCACCGCAGCAACCCTGTTTTCTGTCAGCGCCCTGGCTGCCGGTGTGGATAAAGATCTGCCGGATTACACCCCGACCAGTGGCATCTCGGGCAACCTGTCCTCTGTCGGCTCGGACACCCTGGCCAACATGATGACCCTGTGGGCCGAAGAATTTAAGCGCGTCTACCCCAACGTCAACGTGCAGATCCAGGCCGCCGGTTCTTCCACTGCCCCGACCGCACTGACCGAGGGCGTCGCCCAGTTTGGCCCCATGAGCCGTGCCATGAAGGCCGGTGAAGAGGAAGCATTCGAGAAGCGCTACGGCTACAAGCCGACCGCCATCCGCGTCGCGGTCGATGCCCTGGCGGTGTTCGTGAACAAGGACAACCCCATCAAGGGGCTGACCATGGAGCAGGTTGACTCTGTCTTCTCCAGCACCCTCAAGTGCGGCGAAGCCAAGGCCGCCACCAAATGGTCCGATCTGGGTCTGGATGGCAACTGGTCCAGCAAGGATCTGCAACTGTTCGGTCGCAACTCGGTCTCCGGTACCTATGGCTACTTCAAGGAGCACGCCCTGTGCAACGGTGACTTCAAGAGCGGCGTGAACGAGCAGCCGGGCTCCGCCTCAGTGGTGCAATCCGTCTCCGCTTCCCTGAACGGCATAGGTTACTCCGGCATCGGCTACGTCACCTCAGGCGTGCGTGCCGTACCGCTTTCCAAGGATGGCAAGACCTTCGTTGAAGCGACCGCAGAGAACGCCTTGACCGGCAAGTACCCGCTGTCGCGCTTCCTGTACGTTTACGTGAACAAGGCTCCGAACAAGCCGCTCTCCCCGATGGAGCAAGAGTTTGTGAAGATGATGCTCTCCAAGGCCGGTCAGACCATAGTGGCGAAGGATGGCTATGTGCCGGTTCCCGCCAAGATTGTTCAGGCCGACCTGAAGAAGCTGGGTATCATGTAATCCCGCTTTCGCACTCTATACAGACGAGCCTCCAAAACGAGCCCAAGCGGGCTCGTTTTTATTTTGGCGCCACGGGATCTTTTTGGTCGCATGGGGTGGCGCCTGGCTTGCACCGGACGGCGGCATTCCCGAGAATAGGGCAACTTCACGGTAAAGGACCCTCTCATGCGTGCATCTTCCCTGTCCAAATTCGGCCTGGCGGCCTTGTGTAGCGCCCTGCTGGCCAGTTGTGCCCAGTCGCCGACCGGCCGCAGCCAGATGCTGCTCTTCTCCCCCCAGCAGATGAACCAGCTGGGGGCCGACTCCTTCGAGCAGATGAAGAAGCAGGAGAAGGTAAGCAAGGATGCCAAGGTGAATGCCTATGTCTCCTGCGTGGCCAAGGCGGTCACCGCCCAGGTGCCTGCCAGCTATGGCATCACCAGCTGGGAGGTGGTGGTGTTTGACTCCAAGGAGGTCAACGCCTTCGCCCTGCCCGGGGGCAAGATCGGCGTCTACAGCGGCCTGCTCAAGGTCGCCAAGAATCAGGATCAGCTCGCCACCGTCATCGGCCACGAGCTGACCCACGTGCTGGCACAGCATTCCAACGAACGCCTCTCCCGGGATCAGCTGACCGGCATAGGGCTGGCGGTGGCCGATGCCGCCATCGGCAGCAGCCAGGGGGGGGGGGCCACCATGGCGGCGCTCGGGCTCGGGGTTCAGGTGGGGATCGCCCTGCCCTATGGCCGGGCTCAGGAGAGCGAGGCCGATAGGTTGGGGCTGGATCTGATGGCTCGCGCCGGCTTCAATCCGGCCGAGGCGATTCCCCTGTGGCAGAACATGAGTGCCGCAGCCGGGGGCAAGGCACCGCCCCAGCTGCTCTCTACTCACCCGAGCGATGAGAACCGCATTACCGAGTTGCAGGCCCAACAGGCTCAGGCAGAGCCCCTGTATCGGCAGGCCCGTGCCGCTGGGTTGACTCCCCAGTGCAAGGCATAACACTGCGTCTGGCCCGTCCCGCCGATGCTGCCGCCATGACGGTGATGCAGCGGGCCAGCTGGCTGGCGGCCTATGGCGGCGTGCTTGGTGAGGATCTGCTGGCCCAGCTGGCGGTCACCGAGCATCTGCAGATCTGGCGCCGCCGGCTCGCCGAACCGGCCCCCATCCCCATGCTGCTCTGTCAGGACGAGGTCGTCATCGGCCTGCTCTATTGGCACCCTGTCCATGAGGAGGGGCTGATGACGGCGCGCATCCGGGCGCTCTATCTGCACCCGGATCACTGGCGTCGGGGCCATGGCAAGCGGCTGTGGCAGGCGGTGGCGGTGCAGATGCGCCGTGCCGGTTGCGAGTGCGTCAGGCTATGGCTGCTCAATGGCAATCATATCGGCGAGGGGTTCTACCTGCGTCGCGGCTTCGTGTTTGACGGCCAGGAGCGCACCCTGACGAGCCTGGGACAACCCTGTCTGCAGCGGCAAATGTTCCGTTTGCTTTGAGCTGGCTCCCGTTTTTCGCCCATGGTCACTTTATTTTTTTGGCGAATTAATACAATGTGCCCCATCTGGACAGACTGAGGTGACCCGATTCACCGGCAAGGGAGTGTGGCATGTATTACGGATTTGATATTGGTGGCACCAAGGTTGCCTTCGCGGTGTATGACGGTGGCCTGAACCTCTGTCACGAAGAGCGCATGAGCACCCCCGGCAATGATTACGAGGGGCTGTTGCAGCTGATCCTGACGCGGGTCGAGGCGGCGGACGCCCGCTTCGGCGCGAAAGGCGCCGTCGGCATCGGGTTTCCCGGCATCATCAATCGCCTGGATGGGAGCATAGTGGCGGCAAACCTGCCCGCCATTCATGGTCGTCATCTGGGAGCGGATCTGGCCGCACGACTGGCACGCACCGTCAGCGTCGACAACGACGCCAACTGCTTCCTCTGGTCCGAAGTGCACCAGGGGGCCGCCGCCGAGGCCGAGAGTGCGCTGGGAGTGACCATTGGCACCGGCATAGGTGGCGCCGTCTATCTGGCGGGCAAGCTCATCCAGGGCCGCAACTGGCTGGCGGGGGAGATAGGCCATTACCCGCTGCCGGCCACCATATTGATGAAGTATCCCGACCTGCCCCGTCCCCGCTGCGGCTGCGGCCGCCTGGTCTGTTTCGAAACCTATGCCTCGGGCACCGGCCTGGAACGGCTCTATCACCACTTCAACGGCGAGCGCGCCAGTGGTCACCAGATAGTCGCCCGTGCCGAGGCCCGGGAATCCGCGGCGCTCTCGGCCATCGACTGCTGGCTGGAGATCCTGGCCGCCGGGCTCGCCACCGCCATCTCGGTGATAGACCCCGAGGTGGTTGTGCTGGGGGGGGGCCTCAGCGCTCTGCCCGCCCTGTATGAAGAGCTGCCCAAGCGTCTGCCCGGCCACCTGCTGCCCGGCGTCGCCCTGCCGGCGATCCGCCAGGCCCGCTTCGGCGGCGCCGGTGGCGTGCGTGGCGCCGCCCTGCTGAATTTATGAGATCAGGCACTGGGTCTGATCTCCCCGGATAAGGAGTCATCATGACCCGTCTTGAAATCTGCATCGACAACCTGGAATCCCTGTTCACCGCCCAGCAAGCCGGGGCGGATCGCATCGAGCTCTGCTCTGCGCTGGGGCTGGGCGGTCTCACCCCCTCCTATGGTTTCATGCAGCAGGTGGCGCGCCACGCCACCATTCCCGTCTACGCCATGATCCGCCCCCGTGCCGGGGATTTCTGCTTCAGTGCCGCCGAGTTCGAACTCATGTTGCTGGACATCGCCGCAGCCCGGGCAGCAGGCTTGCAAGGTGTGGTGGTGGGTTTGCTGGACGAGGGGGGCAGGGTGCCTGCCGCCCAGTTGCAACAACTGGTCGAGGCGGCCGGTCCCCTGGGGGTCACCTTCCATCGCGCCATCGATCTCAGCTCCAACTGGCGCGCCGATCTGGAGACCATAGTGGCAGCCGGCTGTGAGCGTATTCTGAGCTCCGGCCATGCCCCGACCGCACTGGCGGGTCTGGAGACACTGCAGGCGATGCAACAGACCCTGGCGGGCCGCGCCAGCCTGATGCCCGGCGCCGGGGTCAATGCGGACAACGTGCGCACCATACTCGAGTTCACCGGGGTGAGCGAGGTGCACATGTCCGGCATGGGCTGGCGCGGCGGCATGGTGCCCCACGGAGTGAACATGGGCACCTCGGACGACGGCCGGGTCAATATCACCGACGGCGCCAAGGTGGCAGCGGTGCGGGCTCTGCTGGATCGCGCCTGAGTCAGGGTGTTGTTGGGTCGTCTCCTCTCCCTTCTCCCCTCGCGGGAGAAGGGCCGGGGATGAGGGGGATGTGAAGTCTCTCCCACGGGCGGGGAAATCAGGACGGCAGCCGGCAGCACCTCGCCAAAAAGTCTGATATTATCTCGACTCTTTTACTCTCAGGACCCGGAGCAACATCTCAATGTCCCAATACGACTCTATCGAACAGAAGGCCAGCTATGGCATCGGCCGCAACATGGGTGATCAGCTGGCGCAACAAGCCTTCGCCGGTCTGGATATCCCTGCCCTGCAACAAGGTCTGGCAGATGCCCTGAATGGCCTGGAGTTCGCGGTCAGCCGTGACGATATCAATGATGCCTTCCAGGTCATCACCGCCCGCATGCAGGAAGAGCAGGAAGCCGTTGCCAAGGCCGCCGCCGCCGATGGCGAAGCCTTCCTGGCCGACAACGCCAAGCGTGCCGAGGTGAAAGTGACCGACTCCGGTCTGCAATACGAAGTCATGGTAGAAGGCAACGGCGCCGTGCCGGTGGCCGGTCAGTCCGTGCGCGTGCACTACCACGGTACCTTCACCCACGGTGGCGTGTTCGACAGCTCGGTCGCTCGCGGCCAGCCTGCCGAGTTCCCGGTCACCGGCGTCATCGCCGGTTGGGTGGAAGCGCTGCAGATGATGCCGGTTGGCTCCAAGTGGAAGCTCTACATTCCGCAGGATCTGGCCTACGGTGCCCGTGGCGCCGGCTCCATCCCGCCCTACTCCGCACTGGTATTCGAAGTGGAGCTGCTGGACATCCTGTGATCCGGCTGGCGTGATGCAAACGGCGACCCCTGGGTCGCCGTTTGTTTTTGCGCGCCGCCACGCCCTGGTGGATGAGCCATGGTCTTCTCGGGAGATTTGGATATAGTCAGGACGTCGCACTCTCGGCCACCCAGGGAGACAGGCCATGGCTGCCATCATTGAAGTCGTCGATCTCATCAAGCACTTTCCCGGTGTCAGGGCGGTGGACGGACTCAGCTTTGCCATTCCCGCCGGTAGCTGTTTCGGCCTGCTTGGTCCGAACGGGGCGGGCAAGACCACCACCATAGAGCTGCTCGAGGGGATCCTCACCCCGGACAGCGGCCAGATCCTGTTTCATGGCGCCCCCCGCGGCCCCGACTATCGCTCCCGCATCGGCATCCAGTTCCAGCACACGGCGCTGCAGGATTTTCTGACGGTGCGCGACACCCTGCGCCTGTTCGCCAGCCTCTATCCCAACCCCCTGCCACGGGAGCTGCTCATCGAGCTGTGCGCCCTTGGCGAGTTCATCGACAGGGACAGCCGCAAGCTCTCCGGCGGCCAGCGTCAGCGCCTGCTGCTGGCCCTGGCCCTGCTCGGCGACCCCGAACTGCTGTTTCTGGACGAACCCACTACAGGGCTGGATCCCCAGGCCCGTCACCACTTCTGGCAGCGGATCGAGGCGATCAAGGCCCAGGGCAAGACGGTGGTGCTCACCACCCACTACATGGACGAGGCGCAGCAACTGTGCGACCGCATCGCCATAGTGGATCACGGTCATCTGCTCAGCCTGGACACGCCGGCGGCCCTGCTGGCGAGGCACTTCGACGGCGTGCTGGTGCGCCTGGCCGATCACCCGGCCCTCGCCAGCCTGGGTTATCCGCTGCTGCCCCACGGGGACCAGGTGGAGCTGAACTGCCCCGACGTGGCGGCCTTGCTGCCACGGCTGCTGAGCCTGGGGGTACCGCTGACCGGCATGCAGGTGCGCTCCCCCAATCTGGAAGATCTCTTCCTGCACCTGACCGGCCACAGCCTCCGGAGCGGCGCATGAAAAATCCCATCAAGCGCAGTGTCGTCGCGCTCTGTTACCCGCAAGCCTTGTTATCTCGACGGGGTTCGAGCCCGAGGAGGGGAACATGAAGGGAGCATTCAAGCGCATAGGTGCGCTCTTTTACGCCCGCACCCTGGAATTCGTGCGCGACAGGGCGGCCCTGGTCTGGAACCTGCTTTTTCCGCTCTTGCTGGTGATCGGCTTCTCCCTCATCTTCTCCGGCCCTCCCAAGCCGCTGGTGCAGATAGGGGTGGTGGGGGAGCTGACGACGGCCTATCAGCCCCTGACCCATATCCCGCTGCTCAAGCTCATCCCCTATGACGACGAGGCGAGAGGCGTCCTCAAGGTGCGCCACCATCAGCTGGACTTGCTGCTGTCACCGGCGCGCGGCCACTACTGGGTCAACCCGGACGCCCCCCAGGGGGCCATGGCCGAATACCTGCTGCGCCAGGCGGTGCAGGAGCCCTTGCAAAGAGAGGCCCAGAGCGGACGGGCCATCCGCTATGGCGACTGGTTGCTGCCCGGGGTGATCGGCATGAACCTGATGTTTTCCGGCCTGTTCGGGGTCGGGTTCGTCATAGTGCGCTATCGCAAGAACGGTGTGCTCAAGCGCTTGCGAGCGACCCCGCTGTCGGCGGCCGAGTTTCTCTGTGCCCAGTTGCTGTCGCGGGTGCTGATCACCCTGGTGGTGAGCCTGCTGGTCTTCCTGGTGGCTTACTGGCTGCTGGATGTGCCCCTGCTCGGCTCCGGCTGGCTGCTGCTCTTCATCGCCCTGGTCGGCGGGACCGCCATGGCCTCCCTCGGGTTGCTCATCGCCGCCCGCATTCAGAACGAGGAGCTGGCGAGCGGTTTGCTCAATCTCATCAGCTTGCCCATGATGTTCTTATCCGGCGTCTGGTTCTCGCTGGAAGGGTCTCCCCCCTGGTTGCAGGCCGTGGCAGCCCGCTTGCCCCTTAGCCAGATCATAGAGGCGGCCCGCGCCGTCATGCTGGAAGGGGCGGGCTGGCAGGCGGTGGCGGGGATGCTGGCCCAGGTCATGGTGTTTGCCCTGGTGTGCATCACGCTAGGGGCGGCATTATTCAAATGGAGCGCAAAATGAAGCCAATACTGTGGTTGCTGCTGGTGGCGACGCTGCCGGTGGATGCCGGCACCCTGCGCTGCAAGAGTGCCCTGCTCACCGAGGGGGACACCACGGCCGAGCTGCTGATCCGCTGCGGTCAGCCGATGCTCAAGGAGGATCTGACCCGCTACGAGGAAAACGGCTTCGGGGCGCGGATGACGGTCAAGTATGCCGAGCGCTGGACCTACAACTTTGGCAGGAGCGAATTCATGCAGTTCGTCACCGTCGAAAACGGCGTCATCACCGAGATTGAAGACGGTCCCCGCGGCGGTTGAGCCGCGTACCGACCTCGGGTCGGTGCCCCGAACTTGAGGCCCCTTATCCCGGCCTCGCTTCCCGCCAGAAGGCTCCTCTTGGTACCTGATTATCCCCCCGCCATAGCACCAGATCGACGCCGCCCAATATTTGTTCACTTCCACCCGTGTTGGGGCTTGCCGAGAGAAAAGTGAGCCTGATGAGTCAGTTGGAGTCCGATTTCGCTGCCCCATCCCGGTGCGTCCCATTTTTTTGTGAAAATAATCCTCACAGTGGGAATGGCTTTTAACAGCAGGCTATTTGGTGAATAAGGGTCTACTTTTGATTCTGAGAGTGCATATCGCCCCGCGCGAACATTTTGTGCTGTTGCACCACTGTTGTGCCGGGTTGCACCGATTGACAGGTTTTTAAGGCGCTGGATAAGCTGCAAAAAAGCAGGGAAACGATGGCATCTTGCTCGGTTTGGGTGCCAATTCGAATCAAACCACAGGGAAGAGTGACATGAAGCAGATACACAAGGCGGGTATGGTGATAGTGCTGTCGCTGGCGGCAGCCAATGTCTGGGCAGAGGGTACTCTGGATGCCGTGAAGAAGAAGGGGTTCGTGCAGTGCGGGGTCGGTGATGGCCTGCCCGGGTTCTCCAACCCGGACGCCAAAGGCACCTGGACCGGGCTGGACGTGGACGTGTGCCGGGCCGTCGCCGCGGCCGTGCTCGGGGATGCCGGCAAGGTCAAGTATGTCTCCCTCACCGCCAAGGAGCGTTTCACCGCCCTGCAATCCGGCGAAGTGGACTTGCTGTCGCGCAACACCACCTGGACCCTGACCCGGGACGGCTCGCTGGGCCTGACCTTCGCCGGGGTGAACTACTACGATGGTCAGGGCTTCCTGGTCAACAAGTCTCTGGGCGTCAAGAGCGCCAAGGAGCTGGACGGGGCCGCCGTCTGCATCCAGTCCGGCACCACCACCGAGCTCAACCTGGCGGATTACTTCCGCGCCAATGGCGCCATGAAATATACCCCAGTGGTGTTCGACACCTCGGATCAGACCGTCAAGGGCTTCGAGGCGGGGCGTTGCGACGTGCTGACCTCGGATCAATCCCAGCTCTACTCCCTCAAGATCAAGCTGACCAAGCCGGAGGATGCCGTGGTGCTGCCCGAGGTCATCTCCAAGGAGCCGCTGGGCCCGGCTGTGCGCCAGGGTGACGAGCAGTGGTTCAAGGTGGTGCGATGGAGTCTTTACGCCATGCTCAACGCCGAAGAGGCCGGTGTGACCAGCGCCAACGTGGACGAGATGCTCAAATCCACCAACCCGGACATCCGTCGCCTGCTGGGGCTGGAAGAGCCCAAGGGCGCCGTGCTGGGGCTGGATGACAAGTGGGCTTACAACATAGTCAAACAGGTCGGCAACTACGGCGAGTCCTTCGATCGCAACGTCGGCGCCGGCTCCCCCCTCAAGATCGACCGCGGCATCAACGCGCTCTGGAACAAGGGTGGCCTGATGTATGCCCCGCCCATCCGCTAAATAGACTGCAGTCGGGGGGCCTGGCCCCCCATTTCCCCCTTGCCCTGGCTTTGTCGGAGTCATCCTCATGGCGATACAAGCATCAAACCATAGGAAAGAACAGGGCCGCTGGTGGTATGACGCTAAGGTGCGGGCGCAGATCTTCCAGTGCCTGGCCATTGCGGCCGTTCTCGCGTTTCTGTTCTACATCATCAACAATGCCCTGACCAATCTGGCAACCCGTGGCATCACCACAGGTTTCGATTTTCTGGGCAACACCGCCGGGTTCGGCATCTTGCAGAGCCTGATCCCCTACGACGAGACCTATACCTTCGGTCGCACCTTCGTGGTCGGCCTGCTCAATACCCTGCTGGTCTCGGTGCTCGGCATCCTGTTTGCCACCCTGCTCGGTTTCGTGCTCGGGATAGCGCGCCTGTCCCGCAACTGGCTGGTGGCCAAGATAGCCACCGTCTACATAGAGACCTTTCGCAACATTCCGCTGCTGCTGCAGATCTTCTTCTGGTACTTCTCGGTGCTGCGCACCCTGCCGTCTCCCCGTGAGAGCGTGGAGCTGGGAGGGCTCGCCTTCTTGAACGTGCGGGGCTTCTATCTGCCCAAACCCTTGTTTGAAGAGGGATTTGGCTATGTGATCTGTGCCCTGCTGCTGGCAGTCGTCCTGAGCTGGGGGCTGAGCCGTTGGGCAAGGCGCCGTCAGGCGCTGACCGGCAGGATCTTCCCGTTCTGGCGCTGTGTGGCCGCTCTGGTGATCCTGCTCCCCGCCATCGCCTTCCTGCTGGCAGGCAGCCCGCTCTCCTGGAGTGTGCCCATACTGCAAGGCTTCAACTTCCGGGGCGGCTTGACGGTACTGCCCGAACTCGCGGCGCTGCTGCTGGCGCTCACCATCTATACGGCGGCCTTCATCGCCGAGATAGTGAGATCCGGCATACTGGCCATCAGCAAGGGGCAGACCGAGGCCGCTTCCGCCCTCGGGCTCTCGCCCACCAAGACGCTGCGGCTGGTGGTCATTCCCCAGGCGATGCGGGTCATCATTCCCCCGTTGACCAGCCAGTATCTGAACCTCACCAAGAACTCCTCGCTGGCCACCGCCATAGGTTATCCGGATCTGGTCTCTGTGTTCATGGGCACCACCCTCAACCAGACCGGGCAGGCCATCGAGGTGATCGCCATGACCATGGGGGTCTATCTCATCATCAGTATCACCACCTCAGTCCTGATGAACATCTACAACCGCAGGATGACGCTGGTCGAGCGCTAGGGAGCTGTCATGTTTGTGAACGAGTTGCAGGAGGCGTTGCCGCCTCCCAATCATCGCCGGGGGCTGGTCGCCTGGATCAGGCAGAACCTCTTCCCCAACTGGTGGAACGGCCTGCTGACCCTGGTGCTGGCCTATCTGCTGCTGCCACTGCTCTGGTCGGCGCTGGACTGGGCTATCTTCTCCGCCAACTGGCAGGGGAGCAGCCGTGCCGACTGCGTGCAGGGTGGTGCCTGCTGGGTCTTTATCGAGAGCCGCCTGGGGCAATACCTCTACGGCTTTTACCCGGCCGACCAGTATTGGCGCATCAATCTGGCCTTCGCCGGTCTGGCCGTGCTGCTGGCGCTGCTGATCTGGCCGCGTACTCCGCGCAAGGGCTGGCTGGCGCTCTTCACCCTGCTGGTGTTCCCTGTCATCGCCTTCGTGCTGATCCACGGCGGGGCGGGTCTCGAGGTGGTGGAAACCAACCGCTGGGGCGGCCTGATGCTGACCCTGGTGCTGGCGGTGGTGGGCATAGTGGTTGCCCTGCCATTCGGGATCCTGCTGGCGCTGGGGCGCCGCTCCCACATGCCGGTCATCTCCAGTCTCTCCACTGTCTACATCGAGTTCTGGCGGGCTGTGCCGCTCATCACAGTGCTCTTCATGGCCTCCGTCATGCTGCCGCTGTTCATGACCAGCGAGGTGGAGCTCGACAAGCTGCTGAGGGCGCTCATCGGCATCATTCTGTTCCAGGCGGCCTATGTGGCCGAGGTGGTCAGAGGGGGGCTGCAGGCGATCCCCAAGGGGCAGTACGAGGCGGGTGAGGCGCTGGGGCTCTCCTACTGGAAGGTGATGGGACTGGTCATCATGCCCCAGGCCCTCAAGATCACCATTCCCTCCCTGGTGAACACCTTTATCTCCCTGTTCAAGGACACCAGCCTGGTGCTGATCATAGGGCTGTTCGATCTGCTGGCCATCTCCAAGGTGGCGCTGGCGGATCCGGCCTGGCTGGGCTTCTCCACCGAGGCCTATGTGTTTATCGCCATGATCTTCTGGATGTTCTGTTTTGGCATGTCCCGCTACTCCATCTATCTGGAGCGCAAACTCAACACCGGTCACAAGCATTAGGAGTAGTTTCGAGATGAAAACGGACGCTGTGGTAGAACTCAAGGACGTCAACAAGTGGTACGGTGAGTTTCATGTGCTGCGCAACATCAATCTGCAGGTTGGCAGGGGGGAGAAGATCGTCATCTGCGGGCCATCGGGCTCGGGCAAGTCCACCATGATCCGCTGCATCAACCGGCTGGAGGAGCATCAGAGCGGGGACATCCTGGTCAAGGGCACGGCCCTGACCTCGGATCTCAAGAACATAGAGACGGTGCGCCGCGAGGTGGGCATGGTGTTCCAGCACTTCAACCTCTTCCCCCACCTGACGGTGCTGGAGAACTGCTGCCTGGCCCCCATCTGGGTCAAGCAGTTGCCGCGCAAGGAAGCCGAGGAGATCGCCATGACCTTTCTGCGCCGGGTCAGGATCCCGGAGCAGGCCCTCAAGTACCCGGGCCAGCTCTCTGGTGGCCAGCAGCAACGGGTCGCCATCGCCCGCAGTCTCTGCATGAATCCCCAGGTGATGCTGTTTGACGAGCCGACCTCAGCGCTGGATCCCGAGATGGTGCGCGAGGTGCTGGATGTCATGGTGGAGCTGGCCCACGAGGGGATGACCATGCTCTGCGTCACCCACGAGATGGGCTTTGCCAAGCAGGTGGCGGACAGGGTGATCTTCATGGACCGCGGCCAGATCATCGAGGAGAACGTACCGGACCAGTTCTTCGACCATCCCCAGTCGGAGCGGACCAAGCTGTTTCTCTCCCAGATCCTGCAGCACTGATGAGGATAAGACGCGGCCCGTCCCATGGAAAATAGCCCGCACGCTCGGTGAGCGGCGGGCAAAGACATGCATGAAAGCAGACTACAAACGGAAAGGAGTATGTCAGCCCGGCAACAGGGTGGTAGTGCGCAGATCGCGCACGGCCAGATTGATCTGCCGGGCCAGGCTCAGCGCCTGACGGCAGTCCAGCGTCTTCACATCGATGACTCCCCCTTGAAACTCGAATCGTCCCAGTGCCTCGACCATGAAGCTGCCGTGATGGAAGCTTTTGATATAGCGGGCAATTCGACGAGGAGACAACTGCTTGAACACCTTCATGGCAAGACACCCTGTTGTTTGGACAGGGCACACTATGCCGCCTCACCGTGACACTGATGTGACATTTTATAAAGGTTTGTATGAATCCTTGTTATGGCGGGCTGGCGTCCTGTTCCCGGCGTTGAAAAAGTAGTGCCGTCCCTGGCCCCGGCCCCGATATACTGCGGCCATCGCTGTATGGACAAAGGGACCGCACGTGGAGTGGGTGGACGTAGTAGACGAGCAGGACAGGGTGATCGGGGTGGCCGAGCGCGCCCGGGTGCGTCAGGAAAATTTGCGCCATCGCGCCAGTTACATCCTGGTGCTCGATGAGGCCGGTCGAATCCTGGTGCAGCGGCGCACCCCGAGCAAGGATTTTTGCCCCGGCATGCTGGACGCCTGCGCCGGTGGCGTGGTGACCACTGGGGAGGCGATGGAGCCTTCCGCCCGGCGCGAGCTGGCCGAGGAGCTGGGTATCTTTGATGTGCCCCTGCACGACTTCGGCACCTTCTACGCCGAGGGGGAGGCGAGCGGGGGAAGCTATCGGGTCTGGGGCGGTCTGTTCAGTTGCCAATATCAGGGGCCGCTGCAACTCCAGGCTGAGGAGGTGAGCGAGGTGCACTGGATGAGCCTGGCCGAGATAGCCGAACGGGCCGCCGAGTTCACGCCGGATTCCCTCCTCGCCATCGCAACTTGGCAGGCACGGCGGCACGGGTGAGGGAGCGACGTGAGACGTCGAGTTCCCCCTGGGTTTCCTGCTCGCCATCGCCACCTGGCAGGCGCGGCGCTTGCAGTAAAGGCGAGGTGCGGGCCGCCGAATGCAGGTTGAACTCCCTGTTCGTTATGGCCACCTGGCAGGCACGGCGCTCGCAATAAGGGCGAGGTGCGGGCGGCGACAGGAGAGCCGGTGTCGTCTCTTTCCGGGTTGGAGTAGACTGGGCCTCTTTCAGTCACTTAAGGACGAGACAACATGATCACGGTCGGACAATCCCTGCCTGCGGGGGAATTTACCTTTATCACCGCCGAGGGCAAGCAGGTACAAGACAGCCAGGCCCTGTTTGCGGGCAATAAGGTGGTGTTGTTCGCGGTGCCGGGGGCCTTCACCCCCACCTGCTCCAACGCCCATCTGCCGGGCTATGTGGTGCTGGCGGATCAGTTCAAGGCCAAGGGCGTCGATGCCCTCTATTGTCTCTCGGTCAACGATGCCTTCGTGATGAAGGCGTGGCAGGCTGCCCAGAATGCCGACGCCATCACCATGCTGGCGGATGGCGGCGGCAGCTGGACCCGGGCACTGGGCCTTGCCAAGGAGACAGGCGCCTTCGGCGGTCTGCGTGCCCAGCGCTTTGCCCTGATCGCCAATGACGGCGTGGTCGAGCAGCTGTTCGTGGAGGCTCCCGGCAAGTTCGAGGTGTCTGATGCGCAGAGTCTGCTGGCCGCCTTGTGAATTGTTAATCATCGTTTGATTTCAGCTTGAAATAGCAAGGCGGCTCGCTACACTGAGCCACCTTTGGATGGAGCCAGGCTGACCCCTGGCTCTCGTGTTTGCAGCCGATGAGATGGAAGAATATGACCCTGGCATTTGTTGCCCTGATTGCCGGACTGGCGTTGCTGGTCTGGAGTGCGGATAAATTTGTGGACGGCGCCGCCGCCACCGCCCGTTATGCCGGCATGCCGCCGCTCTTGATCGGCATGGTGATCATCGGTTTTGGTACCTCGGCCCCCGAGATGGTGGTCTCGGCCCTGGCATCCATGCAGGGTAACCCGGGCCTGGCCCTGGGCAATGCTTATGGTTCCAACATCACCAACATCGCCCTCATTCTCGGTCTGACAGCCCTCATCAGCCCCATTGCCGTCTCTTCCCAGGTGGTGCGCAAGGAGATCCCCATACTGCTCGGCATCACCCTGCTGACCGGTGCCTTGCTCATCGATGGTCACCTGGGGCGTGGCGATGCGCTCATTTTGGGTGGCGTCTTTATCGTACTGCTGGGCTGGTCCATCTGGACCGGGATCAAGGGCAAGGGAGACGCCCTGGACGAAGATGTGAACGTGGAGATCGACAGCGAAGCCATGCCGCTCAAGAAAGCCATCTTCTGGTTGATCGTGGGCCTGGTACTCCTGGTCGGCGCTTCACGCCTGCTGGTGTGGGGCGCGGTGACCATAGCCCAGGCATTCGGCATCAGCGACCTGGTCATCGGTCTGACCATAGTGGCGGTGGGCACCTCGCTGCCTGAGCTCGCCTCCTCCCTGATGGCCATCAAGAAGAAGGAGCACGATCTGGCCCTCGGCAACGTGCTCGGCTCCAACCTGTTCAACACCCTGGCGGTGGTCGGCATAGCCGCCGGCATAGCGCCCCTGGATGTGGATCCTGCGGTGCTCTCCCGCGATTGGAGCCTGATGATGGGGCTGACCCTGCTGCTGCTGGTGATGTGCCTGGGGCGCAAGGGACAGGGCCGCATCAACAGGGTGGAAGGGGGCATCTTGCTCTGCATCTTCGTCGCCTATACAGGTTGGCTGTTGACCAGCCAGTTCTGATGCAGGCACGACCATGCACACAAGAAGGGGAGCCAATGGCTCCCCTTCTCTATGCTGCTGGCGTGGTCAAAGCGTTCAGGCCACCGCCACCAGTTTCTGCTTCTGGGCGCTGTCCAGAATGAGGATGCTCGCCTTGGGGAAGAAGTTGAAGGTGGAGGCCGACGCCCAGGTGTAGGCCCCCATCACCCGGCCTATGACCAGCTCGCCGATGGCCAGATCCGGCAGCATGATGCCGTCGCGAATGACATCCACGCTGTCGCAGGTGGGGCCGGAGAGCACGGCATTGTGCAGCGGGCCTTGGGCGTAGGGAGTGCTCACCGGGTAGGTGACGTGGTCATAGAGCTGACCGTTGTAGCTGCCGTAGAGGCCGTCATCCAGGTAGTACCAGATCTTGTCGCCGCGGTGGGCCTTGCCCATCACGCTGGACACCGAGGTCATGGCTGGCGCGCTGATGAAGCGGCCCGGTTCGGCAATCTTCTGCACTGTGGCGGGCAGCTTGGCCAGCGCGGCGCGGATCGGCGCACAGAAGCCGTCGATGTCGAACTCGCCGCCATCATAATCCACCGGGAAACCGCCGCCGATGTCCAGCACCCAGGGCTTGAGCCCCAGATCCCAGGCCTGCTCCATGATCTCGCGGCAGGCGTCGATGGCCTGCACGTGGCGACGGGCGTGCGGCACCTGGGAGCCGACGTGGAACGACAGCCCCATCACCTTGATCCCCTTGGCCTGGGCCAGTTGCAGCAGCGGCAGTGCCTGCTCCGGGGTGCAGCCGAACTTCTTGGAGAGATCGACCTTGGTCTCGGGATTCGGGAAGCTGACGCGCAGCAGCAGCTTGACCTCATCCTTGTAGGGCAGGAACTTCTCCAGCTCCAGCGGGTTGTCATAGACGAACACTGTGCAGCCGAATTCCAGCGCATAACGGATGTCGCTGTCGCGCTTGATGGGATGGGTGTGAATGCAGCGTCCCGGGCGAACCCCTTGGCTGCGCACCAGATCCACTTCGCCATTGGTGGCCAGATCGAAACAGGCCCCCTCTTCCTTCAAGACAGAGACCACGGCCTCATGGGGCAGGGGCTTGAGTGCATAATGCAAGCGCACATCGGGCAGGGCGGCGGCCAGGGCCCGATACTGTTTGCGGACGGCTGCCTTGTCGAGCAGCAGCAGGGGGGAGCCAAATTGTTCAACCAGCTGACGGTAATCTTGTGCGACCAGGGTCTCGTTCATTCTCTTTTGATCATCCTTAGGGGGCGTGATATGCCCAAGCCATATGCGATTGAACCGGCGACGGCCGGCTCAGGCGAGTGGTCCGGAGGGACCGACCAGGCACAATGCATAACTCCCTTGCAAAGTGCTTAGTTATGCGCGGGATTATCGACTTATTGAGTTTGTGTGCAAGCATTTTGATTGGATATGTTGGCAAGTATTTCTGGTCGAGACGAAACATCATCTTGATATGGAGAAGTCTGTCCCTGCTTGTGCGCGCCATTGGCAGAGATGTCCTCATAAGCTATTGATAGTTAACGAACATTTAACATGTGTTCCGCTCATGGCCGGGGCAGAAAAAAGCGGCGCTGAGGCCGGCCGAGTGGGAGACAGCTCACATTTTTTGGATTAACATGCCCGCTTCCTAATCCAAACTAGTTCGGATGAAGGTAGCAGGAGAGCGATGGGGGACCATCCACCGAAGAAGTGAATCTTTCAGGTACCGGGCAACCGGTGTGGACTGCTACTGGACGATACTCTGGAGAGACCCGTTAGATCGGGCGCCGAAGGAGCAAGGCACCATGACGACCCGCAAGGGCTGGCTGGCGCCGGAAACTCTCAGGCAAAAGGACAGAGGGGATGGGATGGTTGTACCTGAGCTTGGAACTGTTCACGATCTGTAACGAGAGGTCGTCAGCAAGGTAAAGAGCAGCGCAGGAACCGGAGCGTATAGACATACGTGAGGATTCCGAGCAGCGCATGAGCCTTGATCACGGCCTCGCAGTAAGAGTGTGAACACGTTCTTGGCCCGCATCCGATCGCCTCTGGGGATCGCGACACCTATGGGAAGATCATCCTTCTCCTCCTTAATCGTTGTTTTTTAAGGAGGATGCATGTCATCAATTCAATCGGCGCTCGCCGCCATCGATAGCTTTGTCTGGGGGCCGCCCCTGCTGATCCTGCTGGTCGGGACCGGTATCTATCTCACCCTGCGTCTGGGTCTGCTTCAGGTGGTGCGCTTGCCGCTCGCCCTCAAGCTGGTCTTTGGCCGCGATCAGGGCCAGGGCAAGCAGGGGGATGTCTCCAGCTTCGCCGCCCTCTGCACCGCTCTCTCCGCCACTATTGGTACCGGCAACATTGTCGGGGTTGCCACCGCCATCAAGCTCGGCGGCCCCGGGGCCCTGTTCTGGATGTGGATGGCGGCCCTGTTCGGCATGGCCACCAAGTACGCCGAGTGTCTGCTGGCGGTCAAGTATCGCGAGCAGGATGCCAACGGCCAGATGGCGGGCGGCCCCATGTACTATCTGGAGAAGGGGCTCGGCTCCAAGCCGCTGGCCAAGCTGTTTGCCTTGTTTGGCATAGGCGTGGCCTTCTTCGGCATCGGTACCTTCCCCCAGGTCAACGCCATCTCAGACGCCATGAGCCTCTCCTTCTCGGTGCCCCGTGAGGCGACCGCCGTGGTGCTGACCCTGATAGTGGCCCTGGTGACCCTGGGGGGTATCCAGTCCATCTCCAGCGTGTCGAGCAAGGTGGTGCCCTTCATGGCCATCTTCTACATACTCGCCTGTGCCGGTGTGCTGGTGAACAATGCCAGCGCGCTGCCCGATGCCGTCATGCTGGTGATCGAGAGCGCCTTTACCGGCCATGCGGCCACCGGCGGCTTCGTCGGGGCCGGCATCATGCTGGCGATCCAGTCCGGGGTGGCGCGCGGGGTCTTCTCCAACGAGTCCGGGCTGGGCTCGGCCCCCATAGCCGCGGCGGCGGCCAAGACGGATTCGTGCGTGGAGCAGGGGCTGGTCTCCATGACAGGCACCTTCATCGACACCATCATCATCTGCACCATGACAGGCCTGACCCTGGTGGTGACAGGGGTGTGGAGCGGGGACTTGAGCGGCGCCGCCATGACCAGCCAGGCCTTTGCCCAGGGGCTGGATGCCCACATAGGTCAGTATCTGGTGAGCATAGGGCTGCTGTTCTTCGCCTTTACCACCATCCTCGGCTGGAACTACTACGGCGAGCGCTGCACCGAGTATCTGTTCGGGGTCAAGGCGATCAAGCCCTACCGCCTCATCTATCTGGTGCTGGTAGCGAGCGGTGCCTTCCTCCATCTGGACATGATTTGGCTCCTGGCAGATATCGTCAACGGCCTGATGGTGGTGCCCAACCTCATCGGCCTCATCGGCCTGCGCCACGTGGTGATCGCCGAGACCCGGGCCTACTTCAGCCGGGATCTGGATAGTGAAGCCGAGCCGGAGCCGCAGACGGCCTGAACTCCTCAGCTCGTTTCACGTTCGCCTTGAAAAGAACAAGCCACGACTCGGGTCGTGGCTTTTTTGTGCGCGGCGTTATTTCCATGGACGGGCGTTTTCCCTCTCCCTCCGGGAGAGGGTCAGGGTGAGGGAGATGGCCCCTCGCTCAGCAGGCTATCCAGACGTGCTCGCACCTTGTCCACCAAGGCCTGGTCACCACCGAGCCAGCCAATGCAGCTTGCCAGCGTGGTGGAGGTTCCTGCCATGAAACGCAGCTCCCCGCCCGCCAGCTCGTAGAAGCGGCTCGCCATCCGGGTGCCCTCGTCCACATCACCCGCCACCAGCAGCATGGCTTGCGCCAGCACGGCGCCGCCATGATCCTGGCCCGGCGCCAGCCAGCGCTGGGCTGTGCCGGTGATCTTGCGACCCCCGATCACCAGATTGTACTGGCCGTCGCAAAAGGATCCGGGCACGAAGTCATAGCTCCCCTCTAGGCCATGCTCCTCCAGCAGGGCCAGCAGCGGCGCCCCCAGCAGTCGGTAGTAGTGAGCCAGATCCGTGGTGGTGCGGGGCAGCAGCAGGGAGAGATTGAGGACGCCGGCCCCGTGGGGCACTGCGGTGCCGCCGCTGTCGCGCACATGGACGGGCCAGCCTTCGCTGGCGAGCTGCTCGCAGGCCACCTGATAGCGGGGCAGACGCATGTCCTTGCGGGTGACAATCAGGCATTGGGGCGCCTGCCAGAGGTGGGCGCGGGGCAGGCCGTCATGGGCACAGTCCCGCAGCCAGCGCTGCTCCTCGGCCAGTATCTGATCCGGGGTGTGGCGGGTGGGCAGGGGGGGAAGCAGGGTATAGGGCATCAAGGGCATCCTGAGCAGAGGCTGCCCTGCACAGTACCCGGGGCGGTAAACAAGGTAAAGCCCCGCACGGCGGGGCGCTACCTGTTTGTTGACGAGAGAGTCAGGCCTGTACGCCGCCGCGCTTGGGCAGCAGCAGGTTCATCACTATGGCGGTGATACCGCCGGTGGCGACGCCGTAGGAGAGCACGCTTCTGGCCAGCTCCGGCAGGTGCTGCAGCACCTCGGGCACCTGGGCGACCCCCAGCCCCATGGCCAGCGACACCGCCAGTATCATCAGGGCGCGGCGGTCGAGCTCCTCGCGGGAGATGATGCGCACCCCGGCGGCGGCTATGGTGCCGAACATGACGATGGTGGCACCGCCCAGCACGGGTTCGGGGATCTGCTGCACCAGGCTGGCGACCGCCGGGAAGAGGCCGAGCAGGGCCAGCATGGCTGCGATGAAGAGGCCGACGTGGCGGCTGGCGACCCCGGTCAGCTGGATGACGCCATTGTTCTGGGCGAAGGTGGACATGGGGAAGGTGGAGAAGAGAGCCGCCAGCATGGAGTTGGCGCCATCGGCCAGCACGCCCCCCTTGATCCGCGCCATGTAGACGGGTCCGTCCAGCGGCTCGCCCGAGATGTCCGAGGTGGCTGTCATGTCGCCTATGGCCTCCAGCGCCGTCACCACGAAGATGATGGCGAGCGGCACGAACAGCTGCCAGTCAAAGCCGATGCCGTAGTGAAGCGGAATGGGCACCATCACCAGGGGGCCCTCGAAGGTGGGAGGGCTGACCTTGCCCAGCAGCAGGGCGACGGCGTAGCCCGCCAGCATGGCAATCATGATGGCGGAGAGGCGCAGCCAGGGGTTGCGGCTGCGCTGCAGCAGTACGATGAGGCCGAGCACCAGCATGGAGAGGAAGAGGTTGCTGTGGCTGGCGAAGCTGCCGTCAGAGAGGGCCGCATAACCGCCCCCCATGCTGATGAGGCCCACCTTGATCAGGGTCAGGCCGATGAGCAGCACCACTATGCCGGTCACCAGGGGGGTAATGATGCGCTTGACCAGATGGAGGAAGCGGCTCATCACCACTATGGTGAGGGCTGCCGCCAGCATGGTGCCAAACAGGGTGCCCAGCAGATCCTCGGTGGGCATGGCGGCCTGCTTGAGGGCGAGACCGGAGGCGATGATGGGGCCGAGGAAGTTGAAGCTGGTGCCCTGCACCGAGAGTAGGCCCGAGCCGAGGGGGCCGAAGCGGCGGGTCTGGATGAAGGAGGCGATGCCGGACATGACCAGGGACATGGAGACTATGTAGCGAGTGTCGGCGGCCGGGAGGCCCAGGGCATTGGCGATGATGAGGGGAGGGGTGATGATGGCGACAAACATGGCGAGCATGTGCTGAAGGGCGGCGAACAGGGTCTGGGGCAGGGGGGGGACTTCGTCGATGCCGTAGATGAGTTCGCTGTGGGCTCGCCTGGGGGGGTGGGTCTCTGGGGTCGCACGCACGGCGGCAGCCTGTTCCATAAATACCTCTAAGTGTGGGGAGGGGGAGAAAATTGGGCGCTATTCTAGTGGCTTAGCCTGGGCTGACCAGCGCTAATTGGAGCAATAAAGGGTTTATTTTTCGATGGGTTGAAACGTTTGCGCGCGGCGATTATGATCCGCCGGTTTGTGTGAGGCAGTTCTCGTTATAAATAGGGGACATGCTGATGCATCCAGGGAGGGACGGTGTAGAATGAGCCCTCAGTTGTAAAATGGAGGCTCTGGATGCTGAAGCTGTCGGAGTTCTGGAGTGCCCGTGCCCACTCCGAAGATTTCACCCTGACCCGCATGGGCTTTATGACGGTGCGTCTGCGCCTGCTCACCTGCCTGTTGATGGTGGGGCTGCCCGCCTGGGCGCTGGTGGATTGGCTGACCCTGCCCGCCACCCAGTTTGACGAACTGTTTCAGGTCAGGATCTTCTGCCTGCTGGCCCTCTCTCCCCTGATCCCTCTTTCGTATCTCATCCATTTCAAGCGCGAACGCATGAGGCTGGCACTGGGCTACCTGATGGCGGTGATGATGCTGTTCTCCCTCATCTGTCTGCACAGCTTCGGGACGGATCAGGAGCTGCAGGCGGGCTACATGGCCTTCCCCTATCTGCTCATCAGCCTGTTTGCCATCTTCCCCATACCGCTCTCCCTCAGCCTGCAACTGGCGGGGGGCATTCTGATCACCATGCTGGCGGGCAACTGGCTGCTGGTGGGCCAGCCGCTGCTGAGCGTGCAGACCCTCAACCAGGTCTGGCTGCTGGGGCTCTTCACGGTGGCGAGTGCCTGGGTGCAGTGCGGTCAGCTCAACATGCTGCTGCAGCTCTATCGGGAGTCCACCACGGACGAGCTGACCGGCATGATGAACCGCCGCCTGCTGATGAAACAGCTCGAGAAGGCCAGGGTCACCATGATCCGCAAGCAGGCATCCTTTGCCGTGCTGCTGCTGGATCTGGACAGGTTCAAGCGCATCAATGACAGCTTCGGCCATCTGGCGGGGGACGCCGTGCTCAAAGAGGTGGCGGCGACCCTGGCGGAGCAGCTGGAGCCTGGCATGGTGCTCGGTCGCTACGGTGGCGAGGAGTTTGCCATTCTGCTGCCCAACTGCGCCGATCTGGCCCAGGCGAAACGGGTCGCAGAGCGACTTAGGGTGGCGGTGGAGGCGCGGCTGGTGAAGAGCCCGACGTCGGATGAACTGCTGGAGGTGACTGTGAGCATAGGCCTGACCCTGTCCCTGCGCGGGGAGAGCGTCGAGGAGCTGCTCAACCGGGCGGACGAGTGTCTCTACATGGCCAAGATGGCGGGGCGCAACTGCGTGGTGGGTGAGCTGGCGAAGACGCCGGGCAAGCCCGGGCCCACAAAGACGGATGCCGCCTGAGGGCGGCATCTTGTCTGAAGGGCTATATCAGTTCAGCCGGTACTTGCCTGACAACTGCTGGGCCAGCAGCTTGAACATGTTGAACACCGCCATTGTCTTGCCGGTCGGGGTGCCATCCTCGGCCAGGAAGAACTCCCCCTTGAACACCAGGATCTCCCCCTTCTGCTCCACCGAATCGGCACGCATGCCGTGGATGAAGTCTTCGTGGCTCTTGATGATGCCGTTGGCCATCTCCAGCAGGGCAGTCTCGGTGATCAGCTCTTTTTGTGGTTGCATGTGCGTCTCCTTAAACGACTACTGGCAGGGCGTGGTGTGCCCCGCCGCTGATTGAAGAGGCGGTTAGCATACTGCAAGGGGGGATTTTCTGTCATTGATATGACCCCGCTTTTTGCCCGGCTGCGGGCAGCCGTCACCCCATCACCAGATTCTTGAGCCAGTGACGCTGGCGGATCCTGCGCTGCACCAGCAGCACCTTGCACAGCTCCTCCAGCAGCACCACGGCCACCACCCAGGAGAGGGGCCAGCCCAGCAGGCTGACCGCCGCCCAGGCGAGCGGCAGGCCTATGCACCACATGGCGACCATGTCGATGAAGATGCTGTAGTTCACATCCCCCCCCGAGCGCAGCACCCCGACTATGCCCACCATGTTGAACACCTTGAGCAACATGCCGAGGCACATGATGGCAAGCACCTGGCCCGCTTCTCCCATCAGTTCGCCCGGCAGGTTGCCGACCCACTGCAGCAGGTTGGCCTGCAGCAGCCAGACGGCTATCCCCACCAGCAGGGCGCCTATGGGGGCGAGCAGCAGAAACAGCTGGGAGTGCTGCCAGGCCGCCTCGTACTCCTCGGCCCCGAGCCGGTGGCCGAGCAGGGTGGAGCAGGCCACCGCCAGCCCGAAGAAGAGGGAGATAAGGATGCTCTCCAGGGTGCCAAGCGTGGTCATGATGGCCAGGGAATCCGTGCCGAGGTGGGCATAGAGGAAGCCGTAGAGCAGCATGCCGAAGGCCCAGAGCCCGTCGTGGAACAAGAGCGGCAGGGCGATCAGGGTGAAGCGCACCACCTCCTTGCGTCTGAAGGCGTCCCACCAGTCCTGTTTACGCGGCACCAGCCGGGGCTCCTGGCGCCACACATAGGCAAGCAGCAGCGCCGTCTGCAGCAGTCGTGAAATCGTGGTGCCCCAGGCCGAGCCTGCGACTCCCATGGCCTCGAAGCCGAAGTTGCCGAAAATGAGGGCGTAGTTGAGGATGACGTTGGCGATGATGGCAATGATGCCGATCCGGGTCGGCGCCGCCGCGTTGCCCACGGAGCGCAGGGCCGCCTCCAGGGGCACGACTATGGCGGTGCAGAGGATGGTGGCACCAGTGATCATCAAAAACTCGTCGGCCAGCAGGCGCAGTGCGGGATCCTGGCTGGCAAAGCCGAGCACGCTGCCCGGCGAGAGCACATAGATGAGGGCAAACGGCAGGCTCACCAGCAGGGCACCCACCAGGGCCAGCGCCAGGGAGCGGCGCACCCCGGCCAGCTCGCCCCGGCCATAGTATTGGGCCGCCAACACCGAGACCCCGCCAGAGAGCCCCGCTATCACCAGCAGATTGAAGAAGAAGACCCGGTTACCCAAGCCGACCGCCGCCACAGCCGTGGTGCCAAGCTGGCTCACCATCATGATGTCGATGAGACCGAGCAGGGAGAACATCATGGATTGCAGCGACACCGGCAGGGCCAGTCGCCACAGTCGGGTCATGAACTCACGATCGGTGGTTTGTTTTAAAATCGCTTGCCAATAATTCATTAGTGTTAACCGGGTTTGAGAAAAGCAAGGTTTGTCATGGGTATGATAGGGGCATGTCGGGGCGTTCTCACTGTGAGTGCCTCTCGGTTTTCTTGTGCAAAACTATCCTGTTGAGGTGTTATGCCATTTGCCAGCGAGTGTCTGGAGATAGCACCAGCCTGTGAAGAGCAGATGCTGGGACGTGAAGGGCTGCCCCTGCTCGGCGAGGCGGGGATCTTCCTTAGCGGGCTTTCGAAGATCCGCGATCACTACCTGATCCGCCGCAATCGCCCCGAGTTTCACATCCTGATGGTGAGTCATGACGAAGGGGGAGCGCTGCTCACCGACGAGGGGGAGCAAGCCATTCCGGCCGGGTCGCTGATTTTCCTGCCCGCCGCCGTGCCCGGTGGCTTGCGGCTCACCGGCGAGCACTGGCAGATCAGCTGGATTTTGCTGGACGACGTGCCGCGTTGGCAGCACCTGCACCGGCTTGGCCATCGCATCTGGCAGGGGGAGGAGGGGGATCAGCTCTATCATCTGCTCAGCCTGATGCAGGGGGAGGGGGTGAGATCCCCCTTGCAGCCGCAGTTGCTGAGCCTGCTGCTGGCCTTGCTGGACAGGACCCTGCAAGGGGAGGTGCGCGGCACTCCGGAGCTGCGCTTGCAGGCGCTGTTTCGCCGGGTGGAGGCGCGCCTCGATGAGCCCTGGAGCGTGGTCCTGCTCGCCAGCCAGATGGCTTGCTCTGTGCCCCATCTGCATCGACTCTGCCAGCAGCTGTTTGGCATGGGACCCATGGCGAAGGTGACCGAGCTCAGAATGAACAAGGCGCGTCAGTTGCTGCTCTATACCAATTGGCCCCTCGGTGAGCTGGCCAGCCGGGTCGGTTACAGCGACGGCGCGAACTTTGCGAACCGCTTTCGCCGCCTCACTGGTCAGACCCCCGGCGCCTTTCGTCGCCTGGGTCGCAAACCTGTTGCCACTGATGTGCAAACCCTTTGAAATTGTTGGTCCAAGCCCATAGGATCGACGGGCCACACAGTCAAGGTACAGATCCATGTTTGAAGATAATAATCAGAAACGCCCCCTCTATATTCCCTACGCCGGTCCGGCCCTGCTGGAGACCCCGCTGCTCAACAAGGGCAGCGCCTTCACCAGCGAGGAGCGCAGCAGCTTCAATCTGGAAGGCCTGCTGCCCCAGAACATCGAGACCATCGAAGAGCAGGCCGAACGCGCCTATCGCCAGTTCATGGCGTTTGGCAACGACATGGACAAGCACATCTATCTGCGCAACATCCAGGACACCAACGAGACCCTGTTCTATCGCCTGCTGACCAACCATCTGACCGAGATGCTGCCGGTCATCTACACCCCGACCGTGGGCAAGGCGTGCGAGGAGTTCTCCAACATCTACCGCCGTGCCCGCGGCCTCTTCATCTCCTATCCGGACAAGGACAGGATCGATGACATGCTGCAGAACGCCACCAAGCAGAACGTCAAGGTGATCGTGGTCACCGACGGCGAGCGGATCCTGGGCCTCGGTGACCAGGGCATCGGCGGCATGGGCATCCCCATCGGCAAGCTGTCGCTCTACACCGCCTGCGGCGGCATCTCCCCCGCCTACTGCCTGCCGGTGGTGCTGGACGTGGGCACCAACAACCAGCAACTGCTCAATGACCCCTTCTATATGGGCTGGCGTCATCCGCGCATCTCGGGCGAGGAGTACGACGAGTTCGTCGATGCCTTCATTCAGGCGGTCAAGCGCCGCTGGCCCGAGATCCTGTTGCAGTTCGAAGACTTCGCCCAGGGCAATGCCACGCCGCTGCTCAACCGCTACAAGGACGAGCTGTGCTGCTTCAACGACGACATCCAGGGCACGGCCGCCGTGACCCTCGGCAGCCTGATCGCCGCCTGCAAGGCCTCGGGGGCCAAGCTCTCCGAGAAACGGGTCGCCTTCCTCGGCGCGGGCAGCGCCGGTTGCGGCATCGCCGAGCAGATAGTGGCGCAGATGAAGGCCGAAGGGCTGAATGATGCGGAGGCCCGTGGCCGGGTGTTCATGGTGGACCGTTTCGGCCTCATCACCGACAAGATCCCCAACCAGCTCGACTTCCAGCGCAAGCTGTCCCAGCCGCTCGAGCGGATCAAGGAGTGGCCGGTGGGGGACAACATCTCCCTGCTGGAGGTGATGGAGCACGGTCGTCCCGACATCCTGATCGGGGTCTCCGGCCAGCCGGGCCTGTTCACCGAAGAGGTGGTCAAGACCATGCACAAGCATTGCTCCCGCCCCATCATCTTCCCGCTCTCCAACCCCACCTCCCGGGTGGAGGCGACGCCGGCCGATCTCATTCGCTGGACCGACGGCCAGGTGCTGGTGGCCACCGGCAGCCCGTTCGCGCCGGTGGAGTACAAGGGCAAGCGCTACGTCATCGCCCAGTGCAACAACTCCTTCATCTTCCCGGGGATAGGCCTTGGCGTCATCGCCTCCGGCGCCACCCGGGTGACCGACGCCATGCTGATGTCCGCCAGCCGGGCGCTGGCGGAGTGCTCTCCCCTGGTGAAAGGAGAGGAGGGCTCCTTGCTGCCGGATCTGGCGGATATCCATCGGGTGTCCCGCTACATTGCCAAGATGGTGGCCAAGACCGCCATGCTGCAGGGCAAGGCGGTGCAGACCCCGAATGATGTGATAGACCAGGCCATCGAAGCGAACTTCTGGCGCCCGGAATACCGCCGTTATCGTCGCACTTCGTTCTG
Organism: Aeromonas sp. R4-3; assembly: GCF_040908275.1. Classification (NCBI taxonomy): domain Bacteria; kingdom Pseudomonadati; phylum Pseudomonadota; class Gammaproteobacteria; order Aeromonadales; family Aeromonadaceae; genus Aeromonas; species Aeromonas sp. R4-3. The sequence continues at coordinate 234,757 of NZ_JBFODK010000055.1, read as the reverse complement.
AGCGAAGAGGCCGCAAAAAGCAGAAGGGATGCGCAAGCATCCCTTTTTTTGTGCACGGCAGAGGCGGATGAGGGGTTATTGTGCCGGTTGTTCGGCAGCGGATTCGGCCACGGGCTCGGTGGCCGCTGGTGCGGCTTCCTGCACGCCGGTCACCCGGATCTCGACCCGGCGATCCGGGGCCAGGCAGTCGATGAGGGCGGCTCTCGCCTTGACGTCATCGCACTGTGTGCCGGTGACCGGATTGCTCTCGCCATTGCCCTGGATGCTCACCTTGTCGGCGGGCAGCCCCTTGCCGATGAGGAAGTTGGCCACGGTGCGTGCACGGGCTTCGGACAGCGCCTGGTTGTTGGCGTCCGAGCCGATGCGGTCGGTATAGCCCATCACCATGGCGTTGCCGTCCTTGGGCTTGACGTCGACGATCTGCTGGTAGAGGTCGTCCAGCGCGGCCATGCCTTCCGGCTTGAGCTCCGCCTTGCCGAAGGCAAACAGCACGTCAGAGCTCAGGTTGAAGGTCTGATCCACCGGCTCGGGCGGCGGCGGGGTCACCACCAGGGGGGCCGCCACCGGCACGGCGGCCACGGTGCGGTTGGGGTGCAGCACCAGCTCTATGGTGGCGGTGCTGATGTCGCTAACCCAGCGCTGGGTACCGCTGCCCACCTTGTCGTTGTCCGAGTCATCCCCCACCCGCACCATGTAGCGATAGCGGGCCTGGATGTCGATCCAGTCGTGCAGCCTGGCGGTCATGCCGAGTCCGGCCAGCGGCGCCAGGTTGTCCTCGCTGCCGTTGATGGACTTGACGCTGTAGAGGTAGCCACCACCCTCGGCAAACACCGAGAAGATGTCGTTCAATGGCAGGCGGCCCAGGATCGACAGGGTCGCCCCCTGGTTGCTGAATTCGTGACCATTGACGTCCCAGTCCCCGCCCGAGAGATAACCCAGTTCGGCCCCCAGGTTTTCGGTGAAGTTGTAGCCGGCGAAGGCGTTGTACGCGGTGTCGTCGTTGCTGACATCCTTGCTGAAGTCATCGAGATCATGGGCCCATGCCCAGCCTGCCCCCGCGCCTATATACCAGTCATGAACAGGTGCCGCCTGTGCCGCTCCCGTCGCCAATACCAGTGCAATCCATACCGGTTTCAGTCTTATGTTCATCGCGTTTCCTCGTCGATGTTGGGTGTTATAGGGCTCCCAGCCCTTTGTTATGTATAACCAACATTATGTATAGGCCATATGAGACGTTTAACCACTTAAGTGGCGACCCTGTATGGAAAATCTGTGAGGAGGATGACAACTATTTGGTCCCCGTGAGAGGGTGTGGAGGGCGGTGCAACGAATAAAAAAAGGGGCCGAGTGGCCCCTTGTTTTGCTGCGGGTTGACCGCTTACTGTTGCACTTCCTGCACGCCGGTGACGCGCACTTCGACGCGGCGATCCGGCGCCAGGCAGGAGATCAGCTGGTTCTTGCCCTTGACGCCGTCACACTGGGTGCCGGTGACCGGGTTGGCTTCACCACGGCCCTCGATGGAGACCTTGCCCGCCGGCAGACCCTTGCCAACCAGGAAGTCGGCCACGGTGCGAGCACGGGCTTCGGACAGCTTCTGGTTGTAGGCGTCAGAACCGATACGGTCGGTGTAACCCACCACCACGGCGCTGCCATCTTTTGGCTGGACGTCGACGATCTGCTGATACAGGGTGTTGAGGGCGGCAGTGCCTTCCGGCTTCAGGGTGGACTTGCCGAAGGCAAACAACACGTCAGAGCTCAGGGAGAAGTTCTTGTCGACCATGACGGGCTCGGGGGCCGGCTCGGGAGCCGGTGCGGCTACAGGTGCCACATAGGCTTTGCGGTTCGGGTGCATCACCAGTTCCAGGGTGGTGACGCTCATGTCGGTCTTCCAGGTCTTCTGATCGTCACCCAGATCCCAGATGTAGCGATAGCGAGCCTGCAGGTCGAGCAGATCGGTGAGCTTGGCGCTCAGGCCCAGACCGGCCAGCGGCGAGGTGCCGTTGTCGCTGTCACCGTTGCCGTTGACGTGGTTGAAGTAGGCACCGCCTTCTGCGAACACGGAGAAGATGTCGTTCATGGGCAGGCGGGCGATACCGGACAGGGTCCCCCCTTGGGTCTTGAAGTCGACGCCGTCGACGCCACCCTTGCCGGCATAGAGATAGCCGAGCTCGGCCGCGTAGTAATCATTGAAGTTGTAACCGCCGAACAGGGAGATCGCGGTGGCGTCCTTGTCGGCATCCAGACCGAAGGAGTCCAGGTCATGGCCATAAGCCCAACCTGCACCCATACCTGTGTACCAGTCATCGGCCGCCTGGGCGGTGGACGTTCCCATGGCTGCAATAGCCAGAGCAATCAGGGTTGGAGCCATTTTCATTTTCATCATTTTATCCTCGTTGAGTTGCCGTGCTACGGGCGTACTGCGCACTCTTTGTTATACCGATCGCAGATGACATTTCATGATGCGATTCCGTGACCTGGTCACGGACGGCTTGAATAAAAAATGGATGGTAACCTGGATTCTCATGAAGCTGTTTCTCCATGGACAACTAACCGGGCAATGGGCACTTTTAATAGTTCATCCAATGTCTTACAAGCGTTGCTACTGTATTCTTTTGAATCGGCTTGATCAAGTTTCTGCACAGATATGCAGCGATGGGGTTGGTGCGACGAGGATGCGGACTGACCAGAGAGGGAGGGGGAGACAAGGTGGTGAGACAAGAGGTGACGTTTGCGGTGACAGACATGCAAAAGGGGATGCCGTGGCATCCCCTTTTCGCGTTATCTGAGCGAATCAGATTACTGCTGAACTTCCTGTACGCCGGATACGCGCACTTCTACGCGACGGTCCGGGGCCAGGCAGGAGATCAGCTGAGCCTTGGCGGTTACGCCGTTGCACTTGGTGCCGGTAACCGGGTTGGCTTCGCCACGACCTTCGATGGCAACCTTGCTGGCAGCCATACCCTTGCTGACCAGGAAGTTGGCAACGGTGCGGGCACGGGCTTCGGACAGCTTCTGGTTGTAAGCGTCGGAACCGATGCGGTCGGTGTAACCAACGACAACGGCGTTACCGTCTTTCGGCTGGAACTCGACGATCTGCTGGTACAGAGCGTTCAGGGCTTCCACGCCTTCGGCCTTCAGGCTGTCTTTGCCAAAGGCAAACAGCACGTCGGAGTTCAGGGCGAAGTTCTTCTCAACGACTTGCGGAGCAGGAGCCGGAGCTTCTTCAACAACCGGAGCCGGAGCCGGTGCTACGTAGGAAGTACGGAACGGGTGGTAAACGGCTTCCAGGGTCGCAACGCTCTGGTTGGACTTGTAGTTCACACCAGCGTCGGTGGTCAGATCAGCCACGTCCCACATGTAGCGGTAGCGAGCTTGCAGATCCAGCGCGTCGTTCACCTTGTAGGTCACGCCTACGCCAGCCAGCGGGGAGACTTTGCTATCGGTGATACCCAGGCCGTGAGTATGGGCCCAGTAGGCGCCTGCTTCACCGAACAGGGAGAAATCGTTGCCCAGCGGCAGACGAGCGATACCGGACAGGGTGGCACCCTGGTTCTCGTAAGCGTTGCTGTTAGAGTTGCCACGGCCAGCGTACTGGTAACCCAGTTCGGCGCCGAAGTTCTCGTTGAAGTTGTAACCGGCGAAGGCGTTGCCAGCGAATGCGTCTTCGGTACCATGCTCAACGCCTTCGACGTTGTTCAGGCCGTTGAAGTGAGCAGCACCCACACCGGCACCGAAGTAGATGTCGTCAGCGGCGTGTGCAGTAGTTGTACCCAAGGCAGCCATAGCGATGGCGATCAGGGAAGGAGCCATTTTCATCATAAAAAAATCCTCGTTGAGATGGCACGTTGTTCACGTGCTTCGCAGTTTTTAATTTATGTAAGCTGCAGGCTCTGCCGAACAACGATCGTTGCGTCGGGCAGGGATCCTGGATCCCTCCAGGAGGCACCCAAGATGAGCGCACAAGTGAACGGGTTGCATTGTCACAATGCGTTCACCCCTCCACGAACAGCCGATGTCATTCCGATGACGTGGCGCACTTTATGCTCATTTCAAAACATGATCAAGCTCACAGATAATCTGTGGGGCAGATTGTGTCGTATGGATAACTGGCTGTTTATCTGGATTTATTAGTGATCCAAGTAGGCGCGATGCAGCTTTCTCTCAAGCTTCATATAGGCCTCAGCCCAAGCGTGCTGCGGGGTGGCGATGGCGGCCCTGGTCGCGAAAACCGCGAGATAGTCGGCCTCAGTTGCTTCGCACAGCAAGGGTGTGAAGCTGAGTAAATAATGGCGGGCGAGATAGGGGTCCAGGGGCCAGATATTGAGGATGGCCCTGGCGACCGGCTGAATCGCGGCTGAACAGATGAAATGTTGATGACCGGCGTCCAGCCACTGGGCCATCTCGCACAGGCCCTGTTCGGGCACCAGTCCACCATCCCCCTTTTCCGTCGACAGTGTCATGCGGTTACCATTGCCAAGCAGCAGGGAGCCATCTTCCAGAAAGACCCCATCGTGGCTGCGCAGGGACAGCGTGGCGGGGTGCTCGAGATAGAGGCTGCACTTGTCCGGGAGGGAAGCCAGCACGGGAGCGGCCTCGCTCTGCATGACGGCGGGTAGCAAGAATGCCTCGGCCCGGGTTTGCTGACCCTGATGGAGCTGGCGGGGGAGGGAATCCGGGTCTGAATCCGGGTGAAGTCGCGAGATGATGCCGGGGAATGCCATGCTGAATACTCTTTAAGGGATAACTGGCGAATTATACGAGTTATGGCCGTGGCAACAATAAAGGTTTCTCTTCGAGACTGTTTACCTGAGGCGACTCTGCGATTACCATCCCCGAGGTTTGTTAGGGTTGTCGTCGAAAGACGCTTATTAAAGATAGAGGCTCGACCATAACGAGTCCGTTCAAAACTGATACACTTGACTACGAGTCGTCGCGAAAAATAAAGGTGGAGTGAATCCGCCGAACGGAGTATGGAACACATGAATTCAAATATCGTAACTGTTGGCAAGAAGATCCGTCAGATCCGCGAAGCGGTTGGCCTGAGCCGTCCCAAGTTTGCCGATCTGCTGGGCGTCCCCCCGACTACCCTGAAGAACTATGAACTGGGTTACCGTGAAGTTGGAGGCGCCTTCCTGGTCGCCCTGGCTCATCACCCGGAACTGCACAAGTTCACCCTCTGGTTGCTGGCCGACAAGAAAGTCGCCGAAATCGGCCAGATCGGTCCGGACGATATTGCCAAGGCTTGATTGCCTGAGCCTTGATAAAAATGCCGCCCGCGAGGCGGCATTTTTTATTTGTCAAAACAGACAGTTATTTAAATAAGTAATGTGTTGTGTGCTTCATGTGGCGATTTCAACCAAATCATCTTGGCAAGCTGGATTAATCCCCGGAAAATTCCGACCCTTTAATTTCAGGCCCCTGATCCACAGAGCGAGACACGCATGAGCAATACCCTTCCCAAAGCCAGAGATGGCTTTACCAGCACCTTCGGCGTGCTTGCCGCGACCCTGGGCTCGGCGGTCGGCCTTGGCAACATCTGGAAGTTTCCCTATCTGACCGGGGAAAACGGGGGCGCCGGTTTTCTGCTGGTCTATGTCATCGCCACCCTGCTGGTGGGGCTGCCGGTGATGATCTCGGAGATCATGCTGGGCCGTCAGGCAAAATCCGATGCGGTGAGCGGGCTCATCAAGCTGGCGCCCAAGGGGCAACCCTGGTGGCTGATCGCGGCCATGGGGGTGACGGCGGCCTTCCTCATCATGTCGTTTTACTCCGAAGTGGCGGCCTGGGTGTTTGCCTACATCTTCAAGGCGGCCAGCGGCGAGATCCTCTCGACCGATCCCGCCGTCACGGGGGCGGCCTTCAATTCGCTCATCACGGATCCCTTGCAGAGCCTGCTGTGGCAGTGGCTGGTGCTGGCCCTGATGGGGGGCATATTGCTGATGGGGGTGTCGAAGGGGATCGAAGCGGTCACCAAGCGGCTGATGCCGGTGCTCTTCATCCTGCTGCTGGTGATCGGGGTGCGCAGTCTGACCCTGCCCGGGGCGAGCGAGGGGCTGAATTTCCTGTTCTCCCTTGATTTTTCCAAGGTCACCGCCGGCGTGGTGCTGACGGCCATGGGGCTGGCCTTCTTCAAGCTCTCCATCGGCATGGGCTGCATGATGACCTATGGCAGCTATTTTCGGGACGATCAGCACATACCGCTCACCACGGTCCGGGTGATGTGCGCCGACCTCTTCGTCTCCATGCTGGCGGGGATCGCCATCTTCCCGGCGGTGTTTGCCTTCGGCTTCGAGCCGACCGCCGGCCCTTCCCTGCTGTTCATCACCATTCCGGCGGTGTTTGCCAGCATACCGTTCGGTCACCTCTTCATGGTGCTCTTCTTCGTGCTCTCCGCCATAGCGGCGACGGGGGCCATGCTCTCCATTCTGGAAGTGCCGGTCTCGGTGCTCTCCGAGCGTTTCCACATGAGCCGAAGAAGGGCGACCCTGATCAACCTGCTGGTGCTGGGGGCGGTCGGATCGACCTGTGCGCTCTCCAACAGCACGTTGGCGGACGTGCAGATAGCGGGCAAGACCTTCTTCGATCTGTTCGACTTCGTCTCTTCCAATGTGTTGATGCCCCTTGGCGGTATCTTCCTTTGCCTGTTCGTGGGCTGGGTCTGGGGCTTCGAGCGGATGAAGACGGCGCTGACCAATGGGGGCGAGCTGGAGCTGGCCATCCTCAAGCCGCTGTTCTTCATCATCCGTTACGTGTCGCCGCCGCTCATCCTGATCGTCATGCTCAAGGGACTGGGGCTGTTCTGACCCCGGGGTCCGGACAAAAAAAGAGCGCCTTATGGCGCTCTTTTTCATTGGCGTGTCCCGATGGCGCCGTCAGAGTAGGCCGAGTCGGGAGAGCTCCTCCTTGAGCTGGTCCAGGTTGCGCTCGACGCAAGCCTCCCCCTCGTTGATGGCATCGCTGGCGCGGTGGAAGTCCATGATGGAGAGGCTGCCAAGGCGCGGACATAGCTGGATCTCGGGGGGATCCCCGGCCATGCGGGCACGGGTGATACGCTCCTGCATGATGTTGATGGATCCCGTCATCACCCCCCACATGCCGGGTGTGCTGGGTTCTCCCCGACCCAGCCACTGGCTAAAGAGGCCTCCCGGGGCGGGTTCGTCCGGCTCGTCTGTCCAGGGCTGATGCAGGTCGGTGTTGAGGTTGACGGCGATCACCACCTCTGCCCCCATGGCCCGGGCCAGGGAGATGGGGACAGGGTTGACAACGGCGCCATCCACCAGCCAGCGCTCATCAACCCGGGTCGGGGTCAGAATGCCGGGCATGCCGCAGGAGGCGCGCACGCACTGGCGCAGGGGCCCCTCTTGCAGCCAGATCTCGCGGCCGGTATCGAGCTCGGTGGCGACGCAGGCGAAGGGCAGCGGCAGGCTCTCGATGGCGGGATCGCCGAGGTGGTTGGCGGCGATGCCAAACACCTTGTCACCGCGGAACAGGCCGCCGGAGAGGGCGGGGTCGAGCAACCCCATCACCTGCAAGCGGCTGAAGCCGCGCACCCAGGACTCCAGTTTGTCCAGCTCGCCGGCGGCATAGGCGGCACCGACGAAACTGCCGATGGAGCAGCCGGCCACCAGATCCGGTTTGACACCGAGGCGCTCCAGCGCCCGTATGATGCCGATGTGCGCCCATCCGCGGGCGGCGCCGCTGCCAAGGGCCAGGCCCAGGCGGGGTTTTCGTGCCACTGTGCGTCTCCTGTTGTGAGTTGGGGTTCCAGCTTACTCCTGCTTCTCCTGTGCGTCACCCTGCCAGCCTTCGCTGCGATTGCGGCCATTGGCCTTGGCCTGATAGAGGGCAATATCGGCACGGCGAATGACTTCCTGCAGGCGAACGTCGGGGCCCTGGCGGCAATGGCCCAGGCTGACGGTCACCCTCAGTTCGGGGGCTATCTCGGTCCAGTCGTGTTCCGCAATGCGCCGCCGCAGCTGTTCGGCAAGCTGAGCCAGGGGGAGATCCTTGCCTGTGACCAGCAGCAGAAACTCCTCGCCGCCCCAGCGGATCAGGGTGCAGCCCAGGTCCTGCAGAGGCTGGCAGAGCTGAACCAGACGGATCAGCACCTGATCCCCCACCCCGTGACCGAAGCGATCGTTGACCAGCTTGAAGTGATCGCAGTCGAACATGATGGCGCCTATGTGGCGGCTGCCCGCCAGTATGTGGCGGCGCTCGAAGGCATCGAAGTGGTGGCGGTTGAAGGCGCCGGTCAGCGCGTCATGGCTGGAGAGGTAGTTCAGCCGACGATTGAGACGGCGGGATCGCAGGCTGGAGAAGATGGCCACCACCAGACAGAGCAGGGTGAGCAGCGCCGTCGCCGATTGCCACAGCAGCATCTCGAGCAGGGGCAGCAGCGCGATGCGGTGGATCAGGATAAGCGGCGTGTCCGGGACGGGATGGACGAGCTGGAAGGCGCCCTGCTGCCAGTGATAATCCGCCCGTGATGCCTCCTGTTTCAGGGGCGGCGCCGTGCCGGACTGGCTGCTGGCCAGGATCTGCCGGTGCTGATTGACCAGAAACAGGGTGCCGCTCTGGGGGGAGAGTCGGCGCAGGGTCTGCTCCAGGGTCGCTATCTCTATGTCGATGCTGAGCAGGCCTATGATCTGCCCGACCTGGGTGATGGGCTGGGACAGGGTGATCATCTGCCCTTTGCCGGCAAAATCCTGATAGGGCCGCGACAACGTGGCGTGCTCGGCGGGCGGGTGGCGGGTCAGTGCCTCCTGCCAGTAAGACTTGTGGTAGATGCCGGGGTCGAAACGAAATTGATTGGAGGGCACCCAGGGGTAGAGATAGATGAAGTTGTCGGTGCTGGTGAAATAGATCCAGGCCACGGCCTTGTCCAGCAGCTTGCTGGCGGTCGCGAGCAGGGGAGAGAGGCTGAGCGCCAGGTGTATTCGGGCCTCCCGTTCGCTGCCCGGGGCGGGCAAGGGGCCCAGCCCGGTCAGGTTGCCGATGAGGGCGGGGGGCAGATCGACGGGGATGCGATCCAGGCTGAGGTTGCCGCTCGAATCGGCTTGCAGCGCCGGATAAAGCTGGCGAGAGAGGGCCGACTGGGGGTTGCTGCGCAGCCGCTCTTCGGCCTGGCCGCGCATGGCCTCGAGAAAGGCCTCCATTCTCTGGTGCTGGCTGCTGAGCTGGGCCGCGGCATTGATGACGTCACGCCTGTTCAGCTCGGTGATCTGGCGCAAGGCGTGCTGCAGGGCGAGCAGCAGCAACAGCATGCTCAGTCCCAGCAGCAGCCACTGCAACCGATATTTGGCAAAGGCATGGGGCAATGTGGGCATGGGGCACCGGGAAGATGACGGGAGCGGCACATCAGTGTAAGGCAGAAAAAAACCGCAGTCTCAACTGGATGTGATTTTGATGATCTATCCCCCGGGCTGTTACGTTTTGTCACATTTATACATAGTCACGGCATAGTCAGGGGGTAACATGATGCCATCATTGATGATGTTCCCTCTTCTCCTTATCTCTTACCTTGCATGGATTGTTTGATGAAAATGCGCGTATGGCTGTGGCTTGTTCCTCTTCTCCTGCTGCTGGGGGCCGGCACCTGGTATTTCCGGCAGGCCAAACCGGTCAGCAAGCCCGAACCCAGACAGGTCAACATCAGGGCGGAAACGGTCAGGCAGAGCCTGGCAGAGCCCTCCATCAAGCTGGTCAGCAAGCTGGCGGCCAATCGCTCCGTGGTGGTCAGCCCCGAGGTCACGGGGCGCATCGTCAGGATTGCGGTGCGATCCGGTCAGCGGGTCAAGCAGGGGGAGACCCTGATCGCCCTGGATGCGGGCAAGCAGCAGGCTGAACTTGCCGAGCAGAGCGCCAGCGTGCGCGACGAGAGCCGCAAGCTGCGGGACATGCGCCGCCTGGTGGCGCGCGGTGCCATCACCACCTCGGAGCTGGAAGGGCAGGAGGCGACAGTGGCCCAGGCCCAGGCCAGGGTCGACGCGGCGCGCTATGAGTTGTCATTGCGTACCCTGGCTGCCCCCTTCGACGGCACCGTCAGCCTGATCGATCTCAGCGAAGGGGCCCTGGTCAACAGCGGCGACGTGCTGCTTCACCTGGACGAGCTGGCCAGATTGCGGCTCGATCTGGCGGTGCCGGAGCGCTACCTCTCCCTCCTCAAACCCGGCATGACGGTGACGGCCACCAGCTCTGCCTGGCCGGATCAATCCTTCTCCGGCGTGCTGGAGACCCTCGACAGCCGCATCTCCAACGAAACCCAGAACATCAAGGCGCGGGTCATACTTCCCAACCCCGGCGGCCAGCTGAGGCCCGGCATGCTGATGAATGTAGATCTTTCCCTGCCTGCCCAGAAGATGACCCTGATCCCCGCCCAGTCGGTGGAGTATGCGGGGGAGCTTCGCTTCGTCTACCGCCTGGAGGCGGACGGCCGGGTGAAACGCATTCCGGTGGAGCTTGGCGATACCCATGGGGAAGAAGTGTGGGTGCTCAAGGGGCTGAACGTCGGCGATCGCATCGCGGTGGAGGGGCTGGTCAACCTGCGTGACGGCGCCCTGGTCCGTGATCTGACCGAGGTAAAAGGCTGATGTGGCTCTCCGATATGTCAGTGCGCCGCCCCCTGGTGGCGGTCGTCATCAGTGCCCTGCTCACCGTATTCGGCCTGGTGGCCTTCGCCAAGCTGACGGTGCGGGAGATGCCGGACGTGCAGACGCCGTCCGTCTCCATCACCACCACCTATGAGGGGGCTGCCCCCGAGGTGATGGAGAGCCAGGTCACCAAGCCCATCGAGGATCAGCTCTCCGGCATCAGCGGCATCAAGAACATCAACTCGGTGACCCGCAAGGGGCGCTCCTCCATCACTGTGGAGTTCAAGCTCGGCTGGAACATGCTGGAGGGCACCTCGGATGTGCGTGACGCCATCTCCCGCGCCCGGCCCAAGCTCCCGGACGAGGCGGACGAGCCCATGGTCACCAAGGACAACGGCAACGGCGACGTGGCTATCTGGCTCAACTTCAGCAGCACCCAGATGGACCGCACCGCCATGACAGACTACGTCAACCGCATGCTGGTCGACTCCTTGAGCCTGGTGGACGGGGTGAGCGAGGTGTCCCTCTCCGGTGACCTGACTCAGGTGATGTATGTGAGGCTGCGCCCCGCCGACATGGCGGCCCGCGGCATCACGGTCGCCGATGTGCAGGATGCCCTCAAGCGGGAGAACATAGAGCTGCCCGGGGGGGAGATCCGCAACAACAGCATGACGATGGCGGTGCAGATAGCCCGCCTCTACCACAGCGCCGAGGATTTTCGCGGCCTGCCGGTGAAGACGGCCGTCAATGGTCAGAGCATCTACCTGGCGGACATCGCCGATGTTGAGGTGGGGGCCAAGAATGAAGACAGCGCCTATCAGCGCAACGGCCGCGAGAGCTTAGGCATTGGCATAGTCGCGCAATCCACCGCCAACCCCCTGGCGGTGGCCCAGGGCATAGAGCGCAAGATGACAGAGATGCAGCGCTTCCTGCCAGCGGGGGCCACCCTGGAGGTGGACTATGACTCCACCGTCTTCATCAAGCAGGCCATCGACGAGGTGTACGAGACGCTCGCCATCTGCGCCGTGCTGGTGGTTGCCGTGCTCTACCTCTTCCTCGGCCAGGGGCGCACCACGCTGATCCCGGCCATCACGGTACCGGTGTCGCTTATCTCCGCCTTCATCGGCGCCTGGTATCTGGGGTTCTCCATCAACCTCATCACCCTGCTGGCGCTCATCCTCACCATCGGTCTGGTGGTGGATGACGCCATCGTGGTGGTGGAGAACATCCACCACCACCTGCAACGGGGCGAATCCCCCCTGATGGCGGCCTGGCACGGTACCCGTGAGGTGGGCTTTGCCGTGGTGGCCACCACGGCGGTGCTGGTGATGGTGTTCGTGCCCATCGCCTTCATGGATGGCATGGTCGGACGGCTCTTCACCGAATTTGCCATTTTGCTCTCCCTGGCGGTGCTCTTCTCCTCCCTGGTGGCGCTCACCCTGACCCCGGCCATGGGCTCCTGGCTGATGCGCGCCGTGGACAAGCCCAATGCCCTGACCGCGCTACTGGATCGTGGCCTTGGCCGGGTGGAGACACAGTACCGCCGCCTGCTGGGCGCCGTGCTGCGCCGCTCCGTCTGGATGCCGCTGGTGCTGCTGCTCTGCCTCGGCGGCATCGGCACCCTGTTTGGCAAGCTGCCCGCGAGCCTGACCCCGACCGAAGACCGGGGTGTCATCTATGTGTTCGTGAAAGGGGCCGAGGGCACCAGTATCGAGCGGATGAAGCGCAACATGCAGCAGGTGGAGGCCGCCATCATGCCGCTGCTCGGCAAGGGGGTGGTGCAGGCCATGAGTTTCAGCACCCCGGCCTTCGGGCGCGGCGGCGATCAGACCGGGATGGTCATCATCCAGCTCACCGACTGGGCGGTGCGGGACGAGACCGCCACCGAGTTTGGCCGCAGCTTGAGCGGGCGGCTGGCCGGCATTCCAGATGTGATGATCCGCACCTTCCAGCCCGGATTCAGGGGAGGCTCCACCGCCGCCGTGCAGTTCGTGCTGCAGGGCTCCGACTATGGGGAGCTCTATCAGCAGGGGCTGGCACTGCAACAGGCCGCCGGCCAGAGCGGGCTGATGCTGACCCCGGATCTCGACTACGCCGAGAAGACCCCGGAGCTGCAGGTGACCATAGAGCGGGAGCGGGCCAGCCAACTCGGCATTCCGGTCTCCACAGTGGCGAGCTCCCTGCAGGCCTTGCTCGGCGGCGTCAGCCAGACCACCTATGTGGACAGGGGCGAGGAGTATGACGTCTACCTGAGAGCCAACCAGGCCCAGTTCAATGGCATCTCGGATGTGAGCCGCATCTATCTCAGGGCCGCCAGCGGCGAGATGGTGAGCCTCTCCACCCTGGCGACCGTCACCCAGGTAGCGAGCCCACAGCGGCTCAACCACTACCAGCGTCAGAAGGCAATTGCCCTGACCGCGGACGTGGCCCCCGGCCACACCCTGGGGGAGGCGCTCGACTTCCTCGATGGCTGGGCTGCGGATCACCTGCCCACCGGCATGACGGTGGATTACGCCGGTGAGTCCAAGGATTATCGCGACAACCAGGGGGAGATGGTGATGGTGTTCGGCCTCGCCCTGCTGGTGGTCTATCTGGTGCTGGTGGCCCAGTTCGAGAGCCTGCTGACCCCGGCCGTGGTGATGGTGACGGTGCCGCTCGGCATCTTCGGCGGCCTGCTTGGCCTCTGGCTGACGGGACAGGAGCTCAGTATCTACAGCCAGATAGGGATGATCATGCTGATCGGCATGGTGACCAAGAACGGCATCCTCATAGTGGAGTTCATCAACCAGCTGCGCCAGCGGGGGGAATCCTTCGAGGAGGCCATCATAGCCGCCTCGGTGCGCCGTCTGCGCCCCATACTGATGACCTCACTCACCGCCATCATAGGCGCAGTGCCCCTGATGGTCTCCATGGGGGCGGGGTATGAGAGCCGGATGGCCGTGGGGACTGTGGTCTTCTTCGGGTTGTCGCTCGCGACCCTGGTCACCCTGCTGATAGTGCCGGCCATCTATCACCTGATCGCCAGACGGGCGGGGATGACGGGGGCGCGGGATCTGCTGGTGGACGAGGCGCTGGCCGAGGGGAACGCCCCGGTCAGCGAGGCCGCCCCCGAGAGCCGGGACAAGCCGGCGGCCTGATCCTGCCCCCCATCCGGGGGGCGGGATGCAAAAGAGGTGGCGGCCGAGGCCGGGCTGGTTAGCATATGACCAGTTCCCACAGGGGTCATCCTTCATGCTGCCATCCGCCATCTACGAGCCGTTGCCTTTTCTCTATCTGGGCAGCGGCTTGCTGCTGTTGAGCCTTGCCGGGCAGCCTGCGCTGCTGCTGGCCGGGCTGGCCTTCTATCTGGCCGGGTCGCTCGCCTGGTTCAGGCGAAGTGCCCATCGCAGGCCAGACAAGTCTCGCCAGCCGCGGCGGCGAGGTTGGCCGCAGTGGCTCTACGAGAGCCGCCCCTTCGCCCTCATCCTGCTGGGCCTGTTGATGCTGCGCCTTGCCACTCACCCCATCTTCCTGGCGCCAGCCTTCATCTGGTGCCTGCTCGGTGGCTATCAGCTGCTGCTGCGCCACCACCACAGGTTTATGCTGGCCCGCCCCTCTCTCTGAGGGCGGCCGCTTCTCCCCTTGTTCTATGGGGGCAAAAAGCCATCGCCCCCGCCTTGCTCTGCCGGTATAATGCGCGACCCGAATTGTTCCAGGTGTTCAAAATGCAGCCGGTTACCCACCTTTTCTCCTATCCCCGCTACTGGGCCGAGTGCTACGGCACTGCGCCCTTCCTGCCCATGTCCAGAGCGGAGATGGACAAGCTCGGCTGGGACAGCTGTGACATAGTCCTGGTGACCGGTGACGCCTACGTGGATCACCCGAGTTTCGGCATGGCGGTTATCGGCCGCATGCTGGAGTCCCAGGGCTTTCGGGTCGGCATCATTGCCCAGCCGGACTGGTCATCCAAGGATGACTTTATGCGCCTGGGCAAGCCGAACCTCTTCTACGGGGTGACCGCGGGCAACATGGACTCCATGATCAACCGCTACACCTCCGACAAGAAGCTGCGCCACGACGACGCCTACACCCCCGGGGATGTGGGCGGCAAGCGGCCGGACCGCGCCACCCTGGTCTACACCCAGCGCTGTAAAGAAGCTTTCAAAGAGGTGCCGGTCGTCATAGGCGGCATAGAGGCGTCCCTTCGCCGTATCGCCCACTACGACTACTGGTCCGAGACCATACGTCGCTCCATACTGCTGGACGCCAAGGCCGACATCCTCATCTATGGCAACGCCGAGCGGCCGCTCATCGAGGTGGCGCACCGCATCGCCAACGGCGAGACCATAGAGACCATGCAGGACATTCGCGGCACCGCCGTGATCCGCAAGGAGCCGCTGCCGGGCTGGCGCGGGGTGGATTCGAGCAAGCTCGACCAGATTGGCCGCATCGATCCCATCATGAACCCCTATATGGAAGGGGCGCCCTGCTCGGACGACGAAGGCACGGCGCCGGTGGAGCAGGAGGCCAAGCCGGTGCTGGTGCAGCCGCCCAAGCAGAAGCCCTGGGAGAAGACCTACGTCAAGCTGCCGGCGTTCGAGCGGGTGAAGGAAGACAAGGTGCTCTACGCCCACGCGTCGCGCATCCTGCACCACGAGACCAACCCGGGTTGTGCCCGCGCGCTCTCCCAGGCCCACGGCGATCGCATCATCTGGGTCAACCCGCCCGCCTTCCCGCTGGAAACCGACGAGATGGACGGCGTGTTCGGCCTGCCTTATCAGCGGGTGCCGCACCCGGCCTATGGCAAGGAGAAGATCCCGGCCTACGAGATGATCAAGACCTCGGTCAACATCATGCGTGGCTGCTTCGGCGGCTGCTCCTTCTGCTCCATCACCGAGCACGAGGGGCGCATCATCCAGAGCCGCTCGGAAGAGTCGATCATCAAAGAGATCGAAGAGATCCGCGACAAGGTGCCGGGCTTTACCGGCGTCATCTCGGATCTCGGCGGCCCCACCGCCAACATGTACAAGCTGCGTTGCAAGAGCCCCAAGGCCGAGCAGACCTGTCGCCGCGCCTCCTGCGTCTGGCCGACCATATGCCCGCACATGGATACCGACCATACCCCCACTATCGATCTCTATCGCAAGGCGCGGGATGTGAAGGGCATCAAGAAGATACTGATCGCCTCCGGGGTGCGCTACGACATAGCGGTGGAAGATCCGCGCTACATCAAGGAACTGGCCAAGTACCACGTCGGTGGCTACCTGAAGATCGCGCCGGAACACACCGAGGAGGGTCCGCTCTCCAAGATGATGAAGCCGGGCATGGGCAGCTACTACAGCTTCAAGGAGCTGTTCGACAAGTATTCCAAAGAGGCGGGCAAGCAGCAGTACCTGATCCCCTACTTCATCTCGGCCCACCCGGGCACCACGGATGAAGACATGGTGAACATGGCGCTCTGGGTCAAGACCAACAGCTTCAAGCTGGATCAGGTGCAGAACTTCTACCCGTCGCCACTCGCCAACGCCACCACCATGTATTACACCGAGAAAAACCCCCTCAACAAGGTGAGCCGCCAGGGCGGGGATGTGTTCGTGGTGAAAGGAGAGCGTCGTCGCCGCCTGCACAAGGCGCTGCTGCGCTACCACGATCCGGCCGGCTGGCCCATGATCCGCGAGGCCCTGCTGGAAATGGGCAAGGGTCACCTCATCGGCAACGGCCCCAACTGCCTGGTGCCGCCGGAAGGTCGCGGCGAAGCCAAGGCCGAGCGCAGCATCAACAAGGGGCTGAAACCGGCCCTGACCCGCCATAGCGCCATCACCCATCAGCGCAGTAATGGGGCTGGCAACAAGGCCACTGGCGGTAAGGGTGCAGGCGCGCAAGGGGCCGCCGCCTCCCAAGGCAAGCCTCGCAGCGACACCCCTGCCGCCAGCAAGGGCGGCAAGGCGGGCAATGGCAAGCCGGTCGGCTCCCAGCTCAGCAAAGGGGCTGGCAACGGCAAACCCGCCGCACAAGGGGCAGCTCAAGGTAAACCGGCAGGGCAGGGGAAACCCGCTCACAAAGGCAAGGCGCCCACTCGCGCCGGCTCTGCCAAGCCGGGCGCCAAACCCGCCGTTCAAGGCGGCAAGCCTGCTGCCAAAGGCAATGGCGCCAAGCGACCGACGCGGTGAGTTTTCCTGATTAGGAAGGCGATAGAAACAACAAGGGCGACCCTGATGGTCGCCCTTGTTATTAATTTGTATGTATTCGAAAATATACCATTTAAATCCCCCCCACCTTCTATAAAATACTTTATTCTATTTGATAACGACGTTGTATATCACTAATTTTAATATCCAAATTATTTTGTATTTTACGACCAACAGTTTTATTGAATATTTCTTCTGGGATAACCCAAGTCATAAAAAATCCTAATGCCATGCCTATTAATGTGCGTATTGGCTGAGATTCTATAATTACATTCGAAAACGTTCCTGCGACCGAACAAATAACAATGATTAATATTTTTGATAGCAGCACTAACATGCTTGTTCTTTTTTTTGCATTTGTTATTTCTGTATCTATAAGTTTTCCAATGTGCTTTTCCATATTTTTTACTTTTTCTTCGAGAGCAATCTTTTCATTTATAGCACTATCTTTTTCACGTCTAGCATCATGGATGTCTTGTTTAGCCGCTTCAAGTAAGTCTTCATTTTGTCGATGCATTGAAACAAATTTTTGCTTATACATACGCTTTATTTTTTCAGCTTCTATCTCAGATTTTTTATTTATAATTTCATCTAGATAGTGTTGAATATTATCATCTTTCAAAAACTGGACGTCAGCATGAGTGATGTCAATAAAGTCATTAAGTAGGGTATCTGAGTTAAGCAGACCAAGAATCATTTTATTATCTTTATTTTCATTTATTTTTCGTAAGAAATCTTCATACTGAAACTTTATGTAGTTAGTTACCTTAAGACAAGAACTTAGTAAATGGCCTGCATCAATTTTTTTTGACTTATCTCCTATTTTTATCCATAAAAGAGTTGCTAGTTTTCTTTCGGTAAGGACAAACTTGGAGTCATGCTTATTAACAATACCCAACTCTAGTAGAGCGTTATTTGCTCTATTTACTACATCGTGGTTGCTTGATATATAAACATTTTTGTATTTGGAAATATTACTTTGACTCTTTAAAGAGTTATTTATTACCACAGTGCTTATGCATTTAGCATCTATATCCCTAGCCTTTGTATTTTGGTTTGGATTTAGTTTTGAGTATATTTTCTCATGTATCATATTAGCTTTAATAGAGCTTAGAGATACATTTATTATATTTGTTGTTGACAATCCCACATGTTGTAGTGATGCATCGAAATTATGTAGAACAGATTGACATATAGTTTTTGTCTGCGGTTCTAAAAATAATGTTCTATCAATCTTTGATTTTCTAGCGCTTCCATGTCTGTGGTTTTCTAATGCTGCTCTGACTGTATCAAGGACTTCGTTTTTATACAGGTCAGTGGTTGTTAATTTGGCGCCAGCCGAACTTAATAGAGCTATAAAGTCTATTGCAGCCTTTTTCTCTGTCTGACCATGTAGTCCCAATAATGATAATATAACCGGTGTGTCAATTATAAATGTTGTATTTTTGAAATTTATTTCTTCCTTTGATGCGGGCTCTTTAAGGCTTAATA
This sequence comes from Aeromonas sp. R4-3, assembly GCF_040908275.1. Classification (NCBI taxonomy): domain Bacteria; kingdom Pseudomonadati; phylum Pseudomonadota; class Gammaproteobacteria; order Aeromonadales; family Aeromonadaceae; genus Aeromonas; species Aeromonas sp. R4-3. Next base: position 216,510 of record NZ_JBFODK010000055.1, on the reverse strand, counting down.
TAACTTGAGAAAGCAATATTCCTGCATACAATTCGTTTATTGCAAATGAATAATGTTGATCATCCTTGGACTGTAAAATGAATCTTGAGAAAGAAAAGTTTAACCTTACTGAAAGGGGAGGGAGTTGTTCTTCATCTAGAATATTTAAAGCCATTCTTCCATATAGCTCATCCGCAAACTTTATTCCAACAGCATGGTCCTCCGGATAAATAGCAAGGTGAGTTTCTTCATACTTTGAGACTAATGACTCAAAAGTGCAATCTCGCTTTTCATTATGCTCAAATTTATCTACATGACCAGTATAGTAAATTATATTATTTTCTTTTTTAAGCCACCCTTTAGAAACCATTTTTACTGCAATGTGTTCAGACACATATGGATGAATTTCTAATCCATATGCATTTTTAACCTTTGTGGAGAACTCGTGAGAGTTAAAAATAGAACCTTTATTTCCATCTAATAGTGGGGCAAACAATGGTAGTAGACCAGAAATCAAATCGCTATTTTCAATTATTTCATCCTGTATAAAGGAGAAATGTATAAGGTAAGGCGTTATTTTTTCATCAGAACTCATAAGAAAATCCATTTTAAATTATAAGTGAAATCGAGATGGGTTTTGCAAACCGGAAATCAGGGACACCCACCTTTTTGAGCTAGGCAGTAATACTGCTGAATCTCACGCTACCGCCCGTGGATTACAGCTTCCAATATGCTCCATTGACCCGCGCTGATAGCAACCCATCGCAGCTCAACAGGTTCTGGATGGCTATGGTAAGTCATACGAAGCTGTGCCAGCGAGCACAAAACTGAGGCAACCATCAGAAAATCATCGTTTTTTGAACTGCGTCATCAATGCGTTTAAGCAGGTGCGATAAAGGCGCGCAAGCTGGTGCGGCTTTGCTATCTTGCTCGGCCTATGGGGAAGGGGGTGGATGATGGCCTCCCTTGCGGAGCTTTTACGAGAGTCGACAAATATGGGGGGCCCTCCTTTTGCTCACATGATCAAACCTGATACCAGGCGGCTGGCTCGCCGATATCCCTGATGTGGGCTGCAACGGAAATAACAAGGGCGACCAGTTGGTCGCCCTTGTGTTTTGGGACTAAAGCGCGAGGCTCGCCCTGAATGTCACTCTTATTGCAAATCCGTGCTCAGGCTGGGGGCACCGAAGTTCACCAGGCTGGCATGGGAGTGCTCGAAGTACTGTGACCAGAAGTCACCGAGGGCATCCATGGTCTTGCCGGAACGATAGGCGTGTTTCACCGCGTCGGTCACCAGTCCGGCCCCCGTGACATAGACGCGAGCCCCTTGCAGATCGGCAAACAGTCCCTTGCTCTTGGCCTGTTTGAGCTCGTCACCGACATTGAGCTGCTTGATCTTGTTGGTGGCATAGAAGCTGGTGTAATCGGAGTGTTCCAGCATGTCCGAAATAAGGAACACGACCCGATCGTTGACGCCTTGCTCGGCCTTCATATCCTCGCCCACCTTTCGCAGCGAGTTCATGATCTCGCTCTTGGGAATGTCCTGGCGGGCGTCACGCAGCGCTTTCACGAACTGTTTGCCAAAGCCGTTACGAAAGACTTTGGTCTGTGTCGCCAGGCAGGTGTCCAGACTGCGCAATTTGCGCATGTTGACATCGTCCCGGATCTCTCCGTTCAGCGGCATATCCAGTTGCCCCGCGTAGGCCAGACGAAGGTATTCGCCAGGCAGGAAGGCGGAGAAGGTATAGAGCTTGACGCGATCACCGGCCTGCACGAATCGTTCGATCTGCCCCCAGCTGCTGCGCTGCAGATCGTCGGGCATCGGAATGGTCTGGTCTATGATGACCACCAGCTCGCGGCCTGTGCCCGCGGGCTTGATGTCGGTCAGGCCATTGCGCTCATAGCAGCTCTGTATGTCGTTACGGTCGGCGGCCAAGGCTGCGCAAGGCAGCGTCAACGCCAGTAGTAATACCTGGGTGATCTTCACGGTTAGGCACTCTGCTTGGTGGGGAAGAGGCCCAGGGTCTTGAGGGCCATCTGCTGTTCACGGATATCACGCAACTGCGCTTCGTCCACCCCCAGCGCGCGGCTGGCCGCGGCCAGGCTCTCTTCGGGCAGGCCAGTGACATCATGAAAATCGGCGGCCTTGAGGACAGTGCCGGTCTGGCCGGGGGCCTCTGTGTTGGACGGGAGCGCCGCCTCTGCCTGAGCAACTACCTGAGCAACTGCCGGTTGCACGGCAGGCGCCGGCTCGGCTTGCGCAGTCTGTGCTGCCTGAGGCGCCGCCTGAGGGGCGGGCTTGGGTGGCACAGTGCCCGCCTTGTACTCGATAAAGGCCAGGAAGTTACGATGGGCGGATTTCTCCCCTTCCAGCGCACCCAGCACACCTGAGTTGGTATGGTCACGGCTCGACAGCAGGGTCTGCAAGCGGCGGAGCTTGTCATCGGCATGGCTGGCAATGGCGGTGCGTTGCTGGTCCATGGCGTCCAGCATCTCCTCGGCGGTCGCGTATTCGTGAGTCAGACGCCAGGCAGTCTGTGAGTGAGTACCGGCAAAGTAGTATTTGCTGGCAAGCCAGATGCTGATCCCCTGGATGGCGATGTAGATGAGCGACAGCATGACGTAGGTGGTCAGGCTGGCCTCACGGATGGCCTGCATCTTGTCGTCTATGGTGGCCTCTTCCGCCTCGCTGTTGATTGCCTGGGACTCCTCCGGCAGATCAAAGGGCGATGCCATGCTGCTGTCGCTCTGTGCCGTCGCCTCTGCGCGCATGCTGTTCACCATCTCGGTCTCTATGCTGTCGAGGGTGGCTGAACGCACCACGAAGGCACCAACGGCCATGCAGGCGACAAATACAGCGCAGACAATCAGCCAGACAAACTTGCGGGTAACGCCCGAGTTCACATCTTTCAGTCGTGCCAGCAGCTGTTCATAGTCAGGTTTGTCAGAGTCAGAGAAGGAGTCTTCCAGATTGATGGCCTTGTTTGCCTTGAGGGTACGAGAGCGTTTGGAAGGCTCTTCCCCTTGCCACCAGTGGCGGGCGCGGGCGATCAGGCTGTTGTGATGCAGGGAGTGACCGGCCACTTCGGCGAAGAACGCCGATGCGACGGCGAGCAGCAGTGCCGTACCTGCCGTCAGCAGATGGCGGTCATTGGTTGACGCATCCATGTTCATCCAGCCTGCGAGCACGTAGGCAAACCCCATTGCCTCGACCAGCACCAGTACCAGCACCAGGGCAAGCACCCATGCCGGGCGCGGGGAACGACCTGCCTCTCCTGCCTTGGCCAGGTAGTCGAGGGAGGCATTGTAGGCATCCGGCCCCTTCAGGTGTTTCTTGTACTCGCGGTAGTACACATTCGACAGGGTCACTTCATGGTTGATCCAGCCATCACCATCGACCGAGGCGGGCTTGCGCGCGAGGCGAGCCACAGTGCCGATTAGGGGCAGGCTGTGCCATACCCGGATCAGGAAGTAGGAGACATTCTCCCAATGCCGCCACACAACAACGGCGCTGATGAGGAATGAAATAATGCCAACGGTCAGCATCTGGTTGGCGAGGATCAGCGCTTTGAGCGCTGCCAAAGAAAAGTCTTCCACTAAGTTTCTCCGTTTTCTTATTTGGAATGGGTGGCGGGAATGGGCATGTAGGAAGCCACATAAGCCTCGGAACCTGCCGGATAGAACAGGGCCCCCTGGCTTACCTTGGCGTTGCCTTTACTGAACACGAGATCCATGCAGGAGACGGGCGCCTTGGGATCGCTGGTGAAGACGCGGTAAAGCACTTCACTCTCGCCCTCGTAGGTGTTGGCCACCGCCTTGAGGGATTGGGCTTTCTTCTGGCTTGAGGACTTGTAACCCTGAACCACCTGCAGGATCGGCTGGCGATCGACCTTGGCGTTATCCCGCAGGATGGAAACCGGAGAGACAGTCACCAGGTGGCCGTTGACGGTATTGGCCCAGACGCGGTTGTTGTAGCCGGGCATGTACTCCTTGGTGGCATGGCGTGGGAGAGGCTTGTCGTCTGCCATGCTCAGCACCTGGCCCGCACTGCGCGGCTTATCCGCCTCACAGCTCGACATCGGCATATCGCTCGCGTAGGCGCTGCTGATCAGCGCAAAGCCGCTCGCCTTGGGCTTGATGTTCTGGGCCATGTTCCACTGGTAGGTATTGGCAGGTGCGCCGCCAAAATCCACCGCTGCCTTGGCGTTGGGCGCAGCCTTGGCCGTGTTGCTGTCAGGTGCGCTCTGTTTGGCTGTGGCTTGACGAGGGGTGGCTTGCGACCCGGCCGCCACCTTGCTGGAACTGCTTGCGGACTGAGCAGCGGGTTTAGCCGCAGCCACACGAGGCTTGGCAGTATCGGAAGCGCCATAACGCAGATATCTGGTGTTGCCCTCTTCGGACTGAGCCCGCATCACCAGGGCCTGCTCGTTCGCGAGTTCAACGATCTCGACCCGGCGATTCTGACCGCGCAGCAAGGGGTCACTGTTGTCTGCGATGGGGCGCGAAGAGCCCGCTCCTTGGTAATAAATGGAGGTGGCCGGGATCCCCGCTTTTACCAGAACCTTGCCGACAGCCCTGGCCCGTTGCTCGGACAGTTTCTGGTTGAATTCTGCAGGGCCGGTCGCATCGCTATGACCGACGAGGAGGATGCGGCGCTCTTGACGCTCAGTGGATGCCTCGGCTTGAGTGGCGGCGGGGGGAGTGGCATACACCTGAGCCAGTTTGGTCACCACCCGTTGACCGCTTTCCGTCAGTTGGTCAGAACCAATGGCGAACATGCCCGAATCGGGTATCTGGGCAACCAGACCCGCATTCTGAGGCACATTGGTCGCGACCGCGGGTTCGGCAAGGGTCAGCTGTTCTGTGGTTATCTTGAGATTCTCTTCCTTCGCGATACGGTCAAGCTCTTGCAGCCGGGATTGCCACACATAGCCTGCCGCACAGCCCAGCACGCCGCCGATGGCCAGCCCTGCGACGGCCCCTTTTTCCCCGTTAAGAGCGTAACCCGCGGCCCCACCTGCGATCATGCCTGCGCCACAGAGCACGGGCATACCATAATCTTTGCCGATGTCATTGACCGTCGATTTGAAACTCTGCATCTGCTGAGAGCTGCAGCCAACGGCAGCAATCAATACACAGCTGAGGGGCGCAAGACGAAACGATTTATCCATAGCTATTCCTTGCCATTCTTATTTAATGCCGAGATTCAGGCATGCAAAAAATGCGCAGAGAAAGTGACCTCTCAATACGCGGTAAAATAATCGACGATTATTGATACGAAAGGCATTAGTGGTGAGTTTTTTGAATATCGGCCCACAACGCGCTCATTCTCGTAAATAACGGCTTCCTGTTTGCCCTATTTGTCAGCAGAGGCAATCGCCCATGTCGTTGAATAGGCATCAAGTGGCAATGATAAGCCAAACGAGGCTGATTAAGCGAGCGCAAAAGTGATGCAAGCATCAGAAAAACATCGTTTTTTAATTATGTTGCCAAGTTGTTTCTTTCTCGGTGATAAAGGGGGCGAGTGGCTGTCAGGCTGTTTGTGAGGGGGCGATCTGCCGTTGTGCCCTATTGGGTCGCGGCACGGCAAGATGGAGAACAGGAGGTTGTATCTGACGTTCTTATCGCTATGTGTTGGCGAAAAAATATGCGTCAACAGGATAAAACATGGCATTGATCGCAGTTGGTGAATTAATTATCGAGAGGGGCTGTCGAATTGTGGCGGCATTGCTATCTTGTGCTGCTAAATAATATCGATAGAGAGAGGCCGCATGCTTGCCTCTCTTGTAAATCCTTCACGAACACTTCAGCAGGGTTATCTGCATCGGGAGACATAGATGGCGGTTAAGGTCAGATCCAGAAGAGAGAAGATTGGCAGCGGGCTCGGGCTGGTGCTCGGGATCATTGCCTTCAACCTCATGGTGCCCCTGCTGTTTGAGAAGCAGGCGAACTTTGATTTCAACCAGCTGCTCTGGGCTGTGGTCAGCGCCATGCTCTGCTCCGAGTTGGGGGCCAGAGTGGGCAAATGGCTGGATGCCAGAGAGCAGGCCAAAGAACTGGCGAAAGAGTCTGAATAGAAAGGCCGGATGTTACCCTGTGCCATCGCACTCATCACAAGGAGTTCCCATGCGCATTGCCCTGATTGGCCTAGGTGATATCGCCCAGAAGGCCTATCTGCCACTGCTCGCGAGCGACGAGCGGGTCACTCCGCTGCTCTGCACCCGCAATCCCCAAGTGCTGGACAAGCTGGCCCGCCAGTACCGGATCGCCGAGTGCTTCACCGAGGTGGATGCGCTGCTCGCGAGCCGCCCGGACGCCGTGATGATCCACGCCGCCACCGCCGTGCATGGCAAGCTGGCGGAGCAGTGCCTGCGCGCCGGCATCCCCACCTTTGTGGACAAGCCGCTCTGTGACAACGCCGCCGAGGTGGAGGCGCTCGCCAACCTGGCCCTGGCGCAGGATTGCCCGCTCTTTGTGGGCTTCAACCGCCGCTATCTTCCTGCGATGAGCGAAGCCCGCAGCCAGCCGCTCACCGAGCTTCACTGGCAAAAGCACAGACACGCCTTGCCGGGGCTGCCGCGCCAGTTCCTGTTCGACGACTTTATCCATGTGCTCGACAGCCTCTGCTTCTATGGCGGCGCCCCGAGCGGGGATCTCCATGCGGTGCTAAGGCGCAGTGCCCAGCAGCCCGAGCTGCTGGCCGGGGTGAGCGTCGCCTGGCAGAGCGGGCAGGCGGCGGTGAGCGGCAGCATGAACCGCAGCGCCGGCCTCACCGAGGAGCGCATCGATGCCTATGGCGACAACCTGTCGCTCCACCTGGAGAACTGCACCCGGGGCACCCTGGCCCAGGGCAAGGTGGTGCAGACCCTGACCCCCGATGACTGGCAGCCGGTATTGGCGAGCCGGGGTTTTGTCGCCATGCTGGCCCACTGGTATCAGCAAATTGAAACAGGCAAGGCAGATGGGGGACTTATCGAGAGCTATCTGCACAGCCACCGGCTGGCGGAGCGACTGGTGGATCTGGCGGGGGAGTGAGCCCGGCTTGCCCTTCCCATGGGCTGCCGATGGACAGCAGGGGCGAGAAAACAACCGAAGTACTGTACAAGATGACGCATCCCTGCGCGGTTGGCAGGGGAGGGCGCCGCCGCGCGAGCCAAGGGGACGCTTGTTTGCTATCTTGGCGCCCATGAAAGATCTGCAGAGCAACAGAGTGTGATGAGCAACGTTTCGCAAATGGCGCCGGGCCTGCCACGGGCCGCTGATAAGCGCCCGGTCGCGGCGGACAAGGTGATCCCTTCATGAGCATTATTCTGGGCATAGACCCCGGTTCGCGGATCACCGGCTACGGCGTCATCCGCATAGTCGCGGGCAAGGCGGAGTACCTGGGGTCGGGCTGCATCCGCACCGACCTGGGCGAGCTGCCGTCACGCCTCAAGCAGGTGTATGACGGGGTGAGCGAGATCATCACCCAGTTCAAGCCCGATGACTTCGCCATCGAGCGGGTCTTCATGGCCCGCAACGCCGATTCAGCCTTGAAGCTAGGTCAGGCGCGGGGCAGCGCCATAGTGGCGGCGGTCAACGCCCTGCTGCCGGTGAGCGAATACTCGGCGACCCAGATCAAGCAGGCGGTAGTGGGCACGGGTGGGGCAGCCAAGGAGCAGGTGCAGCATATGGTGACCCATCTGCTCAAGCTCTCTGCCACCCCCCAGGCGGATGCGGCGGATGCCCTCGGGGTGGCGCTCTGTCACTTCCACACCCGCCAGAGCCTCATCAAGATGGCGGGGCGTGCCACCAGCTCGGTGCGTGGCCGTTACCGCTGATCCCCAGACGGGCTCTGCGAGGACGCCCCACCGCGCCAGGCACAAGCCTGTTGCCCGGCGTGCTGTTGTCAAAAGCGCTGATTGGGTCACAAGCTGTCGCACGATCAGGGGGGACTCTGATGAGAAATGGGTGCGGCTCGGGTGCAGAAGCTCCCGTTTAATCAATAACTTGTGACGCGCATCACACATTTTGCGTAAATAAAGCCAGCTTCGTCTTACTCCACCACACTCCCATAATATGGCGCCTGTTGAATAGCAGTGTCCGTATGAGCCTTTTTCCAGGCTCCTGTTCTAGTCATCATCGGGAGATATGAGAGTGAAACCATTTGCAGCTGAATTTATGGGCACCTTCTGGCTGGTGCTGGGGGGTTGTGGCAGTGCCGTGCTGGCTGCCGCTTTCCCGAATGTGGGGATAGGCCTGCTGGGTGTGGCCCTGGCGTTCGGTCTGACCGTGCTGACCATGGCCTTCGCCATAGGTCACATCTCTGGTTGTCACCTGAACCCGGCCGTGACCCTGGGTCTGTGGGCCGGTGGCCGTTTCCCGGCATCGGGCGTCGTGCCTTACATAGTGGCTCAAGTCCTTGGCGGGATCGCTGCGGGTGGCGTGCTCTATGTGATCGCCAGCGGCCAGGCCGGATTTGACGTGAGCGCCGGCTTTGCCTCCAACGGTTATGGTGAGCACTCACCGGGCGGTTACAGCCTGCTGGCGGCACTGGTGTGTGAAGTGGTGATGACCGGCTTCTTCCTGTTCGTCATCATGGGGGCCACCGACAGCCGCGCACCGGCGGGCTTTGCCCCGATCGCCATCGGTCTGTGCCTGACCCTTATCCACCTCATCAGCATCCCGGTGACCAACACCTCGGTGAACCCGGCTCGCAGCACGGGTGTGGCACTGTTCGTGGGTGACTGGGCCGTCAGCCAGCTCTGGCTGTTCTGGGTCGCTCCCATCGTCGGTGCCATTCTGGGGGCATTGGCCTATCGCGTGATCGCCACCAAAGAGTGAGCAGTTACTGAACTATGTGTGGTATCGACACGCCTGCGGGCGTGTTTTTTTGTTTCTGGAGGGCAGCAAAACCGGGATGACCCCGGTGTTATCGGTTGGCTGAATAGAGGGGGGAGGGGCTTACAGGCCCCTGGCGCTCAGCATCTCTTTATAGCGTTGGTGCAGCAGCTTGACTCGCGCCACATAGGCGCGAGTTTCGGCGTAGGGCGGTATGCCACCGTGTTTTTGCACCGCACCGGCCCCGGCGTTGTAGGCGGCCGTGGCCAGGGCAACGTTGCCGTCATACTGCTTGAGCAGGCCCGCCAGGTATTTCACCCCGCCAAAGATATTCTGCTCGGCCATCAGGGCATTGCCGACCCCGAGCTCGCGGGCAGTCGCCGGCATCAGCTGGGTCAGCCCCATGGCCCCCTTGCGGGAGACGGCCAGCGGGTTGAAGGCGGACTCGGCGTGGATCAGCGCCCGGATGAGGGCAGGCTCCACCTGATAGGTCTTGGCCGCCGCCTGTATGGTGCTGGCATAGTCGTAGAGGAAAAGACCTGTGGTGCGCCAGTTGACCCTGGAGGCGGGATCGCAGGCGTAGCAGTCATTGAACAGCAGCAGCTCGTAATGACCCTGCTCCGGCATCATGTCGGAATAGCGCACCACACCGTTCTTTTGCACCGACTTGTAGACCTGGATCTGGCGCGCGGCGGGGGGCGGTGCGGGCTCTGTCACCTTGGGGGACGGGATCGACTCGGATGTCAGGACCACCACCTCGGCTGGTGGCGGCGTCTGACTCCAGGCACTGAGGGGGAACAGCAAAATGGCTCCCAGCAACATCCATGCTTTCAACGGCTTGCTCCTTAAGCCTTGTTAGCCACGTTGAGTAAAGCATCCGGGGCGAGGCAGAACAAGGGCCCCGACGAGGAGTCACAAGAAAAGCCCGGGCAGAAGGGGGCCACTGGCTCCCCGAGGCGGTGGCCGCAGCCTCGCAAGGGGCAGTGGGCGGTGCCGCAACTCCCCAGCTGGCTATTGGCTTTTTTGTAAGTTAAAGGCGTGTTATCTTGCTGTTGCTCCACTCTGGTCTGATCTCTTCGTGGGGCCGGTTGATGGGTCAAGAGAGGGCCAGGTGGCCAGAGCGAAATGGGTATGAGAAGCAGGCGGGCGATGGAGCTCAGATTCGAAGAGTACTGTGATGCGGATCTTTCCCTGATCAGGGACTATTACGAGACGACGTTTTCCCACTATGTACCGGATCTGGCCGAACGGATCTTCGTGGTACGGGATGCCCATTGGCTGGTGGGGGCCGTGCGCCTGCGCGACGAACAGGACTATTACCACCTGTGCGGTTTCCGGTTGTTGCCGCACTACCAGTCACTGGGGCTGGGCTCCCGGCTGCTGCAGCACGCCTGCAGCGATCTGCTGGACAAACCCGTGATCTGCCACGCCTTGCCCTTCGAGAAACCCTTCTACCTCAAGGCGGGCTTTGCCCACCTTCCTTTGCATGAACTCGATGGACCGCTTCATACCCTCTATCACCAGCAGCGCGAACAGGGTTACCAGATCGAGCTGCTGGTGCGTCAGGCGACGGCCACTGTCTACAACTGATCCTTCGGCTTGGTCAGCAGGCGGATCTTGCCCGGTGACAGCTCCAGCCCCAGCAGGTTCTCCTTGAGCCAGGCCTGGTTGGGATCCTTGTCGTCGAGCTTGTAGACGGGCTGGGTCTCCAGCCGCTTCTCCATGCTCTGCAGCAGCATCCTCAGCATGAAACCGAACTTCTGCTCGGCCGCCGCGGGCTCCAGCTTGTAGTCAATCAGCTTCATGTTGTCGAGGAAGAGCGCGCTCTGGGCCTTGTCGTAGCGCGGCCTCGCCTCATAGGTCATGTTCAGCAGGGCATCGTACTGGGTCTGGTCCGGCTGGGAGATCTTCAGCTTGCCCTTGCCAAAGACCCTGGCGGTATCCGGACTCTGGCGGCCGATCTGGACATCGCTCTGCTCGAGCTGGACATGGGCCTTGATGATGCCGGGCAACTCCAGCTGTTTGTCGACTTGCACCTGGGATTGCAGGTACTGGTTTATTTGTTGCTCATTGATGTCATATGAGCCTTGACCTAGCATGGCCAGACTCAGCAGCATAGATTGCAGGATCATGCTAACGACCTGATAGAATGGGTTTGTCCCACAGCATACCATTGTGGCCCTGTGGGATCTGCCCATGCCCTTTGTTCATTACACCAAGGAGTCGTCTTGCTCGACGGTCTGGAATACGACATTCAGTTGCTGTTCTCCCGCTTTCTCGGCTGGCTGTTGCTGTTGTTTCACACCGTGATAGTGGCGGGGATCTCCCTGCGAGTGGTGATGAAGCGGCGCCCCATAGGGGTATCCCTCGCCTGGCTGGCGCTCATCTATGCCATCCCGTTTGCCGGGGTCGGCTTCTATGTGCTGTTTGGGGAGATACGGCTCGGCCGCAAGCGGGCCGAACGTGCCCAGGCCATGTACCGCCCTTACGCCATCTGGATCCGCCAGCTCGCCCGCCTCTTTCCCCAGCACTGCTGTGAGGTGGGCAGCAAGGCGCGCCCGCTCCATGATCTGATCCAGGGGCGGCTGGCCATGCCCATGCTCTCGGGCAACCGGATGACACTGCTGCACAAGCCTGACACCATCATTCAGGAGATAGTGCGCGACATCCGCGGCTCCTCCCAGTCCTGCTACCTGGAGTTCTACATCTGGCATCCAGGCGGGGACGTGGACGCGGTGTGCGAGGCCCTTGTCGAGGTGGCGGCGCGCGGCGTGGATTGTCGCGTGTTGCTCGATTCCGTCGGCAGCAAGACCTTCTTCCGCTCCGGCTGGCCTAAGTCGCTGCGGGCGGCCGGGGTCAAGGTGGTGGAGGTGCTGCCGGTGGGGGCCTGGCGCATCCCGTTCCAGCGCCAGGACTTGCGCATGCACCGCAAGCTGGTGGTGATAGATGACAGGGTGGGTTACACCGGCTCCATGAACATGGTGGATCCCCGCTTCTTCAAACAGGATGCCGGTGTCGGCCAGTGGGTCGACATCATGATCCGGGTGCAGGGGCCAGTGGTGCCCCTGATGTGGTCCACCTTCGTCTGGGACTGGGAGATGGAGACCGGCGAGCGGCTGCTCGACAGCCTGCAGCACGAACCCGAGGCCTGGCCGCAAACCAACTATCGGGCCCAGCTCATCCCCTCAGGCCCCTTCGTCGGCGGTGACTGCATCCAGCAGAGCCTGCTGCTGGCCATCTACCAGGCGCGCCATCATCTGGTGCTGACCACCCCCTATTTCGTACCGGACGACCCCCTGGCGGCGGCGCTCTCCTCTGCGGCGGCGCGAGGCGTGCTGGTACAGTTGGTGCTGCCGGCGCGCAACGACTCCCTGATGGCCAACCACGCGAGCAACTCCTTCATGGAGGATCTGCTGGCGGCCGGGGTCGAAATTTACCGCTATGATGCCGGTCTGCTGCACACCAAGAGCGTGCTGGTGGACGACGACTTCGCCCTGGTGGGCACGGTCAACCTCGACAGACGCAGCCTCTGGCTCAATTTCGAGATAACCCTGCTCATCGACAACCCGGTGTTTGTCGCCGAGATGAATCAGCTGGTGCAGGGCTACATGCTGGAGGCGACCCCCATGTCGCTGACCCAGTGGCGGGCCCGTCCCTGGTACAAAAAATTGCTGGAGAACATCTTCTACCTGTTCAGCCCCTTGCTGTGACAGTCGAGAATGGGCCATGAGCCGGGATCTGGCTTGCTTGTGTTCCCATACTCCCCGTAGAGTGCGCCTATGCACCCGCCATAGAAAAATCAGGAGTAAGAGAGCAGATGAAAAAGACAGTGGCCATGGCTGCCGGAGCGGCATTGGTGGTGGGTGGGCTGGGCGCCTGCTGGTACACGGGCAATGCCTTCGATCGCATCCTGGGGGAGCAGATCGCCAGGGCCAAGCAGGAGAGCGGCGTCGAGATCACCTGGTTACCCACCAGCGAGAACCTGTTCACCCGTGATGGGGTGCTCAAGGTGGTGGTGACGCAGGAGACGCTGGCGAGTTTCGATCCCCAGATGGCGGGAAGCGAGCCCATAGAGCTGCAACTGCGCGTCAACAGCCGCCTGCTGCCGCTCTATATCAAGAGCAACATGCTGCTCGACACCTCGGCGGGGACCCTGGCCCCGGTCTTCACCGCCCTCGGCATGCAACAGTGGCAGCTTGGCCTGGAGTCGGCCAGCAGCCTCTGGACCATGAGCAACAGCTCCCGTTTCTGGGCCAGCGACTTCAAGGTCAAGGAGGGGCTCAACGAGTTCAGCTTCCTGCCCCTGAGCGGGGATTATCGCGGGGATCTCGATGGCAATGGCCACTTGGTCTTCCAGTGGCTGGGCATGACGGTTCACGATGCCCAGAGCAAGATGGATCTGGCCCTGGCGGATCTCAAGGGCAGTGCCGACATGGCCGAAATCAGCGGCATCTGGCTATCTCCTAACAGCGAGATGACGCTGTCCGCCCTCTCCTTGCAACTGCCGGAGAGCGTCAAGCTCTCGTTGCAGGGGGTCAGTACCAACACCCAGCTGGCGGGGGATGATGCCCAGACCCTCTCCAGCCGCTATCAGATGAAGGTGGCGACTCTCAACCTGGAGAACGAGAGCGACAGCCTGGCACTGACCCAGGGGAGTCTGGATCTGGCGCTCAAGGGGCTGGATCTGGAGGGCTATCAGACCCTGCAGGAGGCCAGCAGCCAGCGGGTGGACGAGGCGGCTGTCCAGCAGGCGCTGGACAAGATGCTGCAACGGGGCGCCACGCTGGAGCTGACCGATCTCAGCGCCCAGCTCAACGGCGAGCCCGTCAGCCTGAAAGGGGAGGCCAAGCTGGCGCCAACGACCCTGGCACAGCTGATGGGAAGCGAAGAGGGGATGCAGGCCCTGTCCGGACTGCTCAATGCCAGCCTCGGGGATCAGCTGGGCAAGGCGGTGCCGCAGCTGGCGCCCATGCTGGCCCAGTTCACGGCCCTGGGTTATCTGAAGGCGGAGCCGGCGCACCTCAATGCCGAGCTCAAGCTCGACAAGGGGCTGGTCACCATCAACGGTCTGCCCCTGCCTCAATAAGCGCAAATAAGCGCAGCCAGACGAAAAAGGCTCCCTCGGGAGCCTTTTTGCTGGGCGTCGAACGACGGACAGGGTTACTTGAACACCACAGTCTTGTTGCCGTAGACGAAGACCCGCTCGTTCAGCACCAGCTCCAGGGCACGGCTCAGCACGGATTTCTCCACATCCCGTCCCGCCTTGGCCATGTCGTCGGCGCTGAAGGCATGGCCCACGTGGATCACGTCCTGCTCTATGATGGGGCCTTCATCCAGATCGTCGGTGACGAAGTGGGCGGTGGCACCGATCAGTTTGACCCCGCGATCGAAGGCCTGACGATAGGGGCGGGCACCGATGAAGGCGGGCAGGAAGGAGTGATGGATGTTGATGAGCTTGCGTGGATAGGCTTCCACGAAGCTCGGGGTCAGCACCCGCATGTACTTGGCCAGGATCACGTAATCCGGCTGGTAGCCGTCGATGAGGGCGCGTACCTGCTCTTCGTGCTCGGTGCGGCTGAGATCTTCATGGCTCACGGCATGGAAGGGGATGTCGAACTTGCCCGTCAATTCTGCGAGCGTGTCGTAGTTGCCGATCACCGCCACTATGTCCATGTCCAGCGCGCCGGCGTAGTTCTTCATCAGGATGTCGCCGAGGCAGTGGGTCTCCTTGGTGACCAGGATGACGATGCGCTTCTTGCCCGCCTTGACCAGACGGCGCTGGGCGCCCGCCGGCAGGGCGTCGTCGAGATCCGCCAGCAGGGTTTCGTCATTGAAGCGACCCTCCAGCTCGGTTCGCATGAAGAAGCGGCCGTTTTCGTGATCCACGAACTCGTCGTTCTTGTTGATGTTGAGCTGGTGCTTGTAGCAGATGTTGGTGATCTTGGCGATGAGCCCCTTGGCGTCGGGGCAATCGGTCAGCAGTATTTTCTTTTCCATCTCTGTCATGATTCCGTTTGTGGTGTTGGCGCCCGAGTCTGCGCGGGCTGCACATTTTTGCTGGCACTATGCCATAAACAAAATCAGAAAGGACAGCGCGCCGTGCAGCTGAGTGGCAAGTCGCCAGCGGGCGGCGGTGCGCGGCATCCTATTCATCTTTGATGGGTTTTGGGCTGGTATCCTGCGTTTTTTTTCTTTAGGCTGTCTGCGCTTATTCTCAGGGCGGGGTGAAATTCCCCACCGGCGGTATCCCGATCTGACTCGGGGAGCCCGCGAGCGCCCGACCTTGGTTTGGAACCTGGGTCGGGGTCAGCAGATCCGGTGAGATGCCGGAGCCGACGGTCACAGTCCGGATGAAAGAGGATAAGACAGATATTGCAGTCATGGCTCCCGCGGGCCGGCTGCTGCATACCTATCTCTGTCTGCCTTTCCATGCCCTGATTCTGGTCCTTGTCTTATTTAGGAGTCTTACCATGAATCAGTCTCTACTCAGTGAATTTGGTGATCCCCTTGCCCGCGTCGAAGCCGCGCTGGCCGCATTGCGTGCCGGCCGTGGCGTGCTGGTGGCCGATGATGAAGATCGGGAGAACGAGGGCGACCTCATCTTCGCCGCGCAATCCATGAGCAACGAACAGATGGCCATGATGATCCGCGAGTGCTCCGGCATAGTCTGCCTCTGCCTGACCGACGAGCGGGTACGCCAGCTCGAGCTGCCCATGATGGTGGAGGCCAACTCCAGCCATTATCAGACCGCCTTCACCGTGACCATAGAAGCGGCACAGGGCGTCACTACGGGTGTCTCCGCCGCCGACCGCATCACCACCATCCAGGCCGCCATCGCCGACGGCGCCCGGCCATCGGATCTGCATCGCCCAGGCCATGTCTTCCCGCTGCGTGCCCGCACCGGCGGCGTGCTGACCCGGCGCGGCCATACCGAAGCCACTGTCGACCTGATGCAGCTGGCCGGCCTCAAGCCTTACGGGGTGTTGTGCGAGCTGACCAAGGCCGATGGTTCCATGGCCAGGTTGCCCGACCTGGTAGCCTTTGGTCGCCAGCACCGAATGCCGGTGCTGACCATCGAAGATCTGGTGCAATATCGTCAAATGCTGTCAGAACGTTCGGCTTAAGCTTCATACGAAATTGTAATAAGGGCATTTTTTGGTTACGCTTGGTGCGAACCTCATCCAGAGCACTCGTTTTTGACTTAGATTTGCACAGAAAGTGTGCGTTTAAAAAAAAATGAGGGTTTTAATGCATTTATCTGTGATGGGGCCTATCCAAACTCGTATTTATTTGTGCCATAATCACGCCGCTTGCTAAACGTCTGGCGAGTTAAAGGGAGCTTTAAAAATGAAGAAAATGTTGTTGGTAGGTGTTGTTGGTCTGTCTGCCCTGCTGGGCGGTTGTGCAAACACCAGCGAACTGGAAACTTCCGTTCAGAATCTGTCTAACAAAGTTGACCAACTGGCTCAAGATGTTAGCGCAGTTCGTGCTGATCAATCCAAGATGGCTGCTGATATCGCAACTGCTAACCAAGAAGCAGCTCGTGCTAACCAGCGCATCGACAACATGGCTACTTCCTACAAGAAGTAATCCATGCGAAAAAATGGCGCATTTTAATGCGCCATTTTTTTTTGCCTGAAATTCGTCATTTCCCTTATTACTGCACTGCCCGCCTGAACAAGGCAATGCCGATTGCTCGGCATCCCCTGATATCTTCATCGATCAATAAAGCAGGCTATAGAGCTTGCGACGATAACTCTGCGCAGCCGGGTGTGCCCCCATTGTGGTCAGGATATCGAGATAGATCTTCTTGGCATCGCCAAACGTCAGATCGCGCTTGAGAATGTTGAACAGCAACGCCAGGGCTTCTTCCTGACGGCCGACCTGACTGTATTGCACCGCCAGCTCCTGGCTGAGGGCGTCGTCGTCCGGTGTCTTTGCATGACGCTGCTCCAGGGCGCGCAGCTCGGGGCTGTCGCTGGCTTGTAGCGCCAGGGCCAGACGGGAACTCAGGGTCTGATAGTGATCATCCTGCGCCACCATGGGAATGGTCGCGAGCAGGGCCTGCGCCTCATCTAGCAGAGCCAGATCCAGCGCCGCCTGCACCAGCCAGAGGCTGATGTCGTGACGCTCGGGCGCCAGTCGGTGGGCCTGGGTGAGATGCGCATGGGCCACATCTGCCTGACCCTCAGCCAGGGCTTGCTGACCCTGCTCGAGCAGCAGCTCCTCTTCCTTGGGGGCGAAGGCGGCGAAGTACTGGCGCAATGTGGCCTCATCTTGCGGGCCTTCCAGGATGGCCTGCTCGTCCGGGCGCCCCTGATGGAACAGCACCAGTGCGGGCAGAGCGCGCAGACCCAGCTGGCTGGCCAGGGGTTGCAGCTGGGGATCGTTCATGTCGACCTTGGCCAGGGTGACTGCGGGATTGGCCGGGCCGACCAGGGTCTCCACCAGCGGGGTCATGCCCTGGCATTCTGGCATCTGCGGGGCGTGGAAATAGATGACGACCGGCTTTTTCATGGACGCATCGATCAGTTCGGCGTGGAAGTTCTGGGGATTGATGTCGACGATCATGAGGCTGACTCTCGGAAAATGGTGTGGATCAACATGGGGTCCAGGGGCGTGGATTTCAAGCGCTCGTCCAGCAGGTAGCCATTGATCTGGCGAGTCGGAGCGGCGAGGCTCAGCCAGCCGCTGCCAAAACGCCAGTCCAGCACCTGATAGCTCCGGGTATCGAGCCGGTTGTCCAGCCGCCACCCCTCTTTTGGCACAAAACGCACCTTGTCGAGCCCGGCGGCAATGCCGGTCCCCTGGGCTTTCAGCACCGCCTCCTTGCGTGACCAGAGCCGATAGAAGGCCGAGGCCTGCTCCCGGGATGGCAGGGTGCACAGCCACTGATATTCGTCAGGGGCATAGAAACGCTGGGCCAATGGCAGGACGGGGCGCTGGCGCAAGCCCATCTCCACATCCACGCCGAGGGGGCCTTGCTGGCAGAGGGCGAGCACCAGCCAGTCCCCGCTGTGGCTGAGATTGAACTGCCAGTCATGGCTGACCAGGGTGGGCTTGCCGTGCTCGCTGGTGCGAAACACCAGCGTATCGGGCGGACAGCCAAGCCGCTCGGCCAGCAGGCGGCGCAGCAGTATACGGCCGAGCAGGTACTCTCGCTGGCGGCCAGGCTGGCGGATCTCATGCCAATGGCGATATTCGTCCGGCGAGAGCTCTGATTGCAGCCCGATCAACTGCTTGGCGTCGATGAGCGCCGGTTTTAACAAATAGAGATCCGCATAGAGCATAATATTTCACTTTAAAATGAGGTCGAAACAGCGATAACGATCCGTTTTGACAGGGCAAAACCGCTACTTTTGCGATTGTATATTGTTTGGCCATGATCACATTAATCATGCAAAACAGTGCATTTCCTTGCAAAAATGTGAGGTCGATAGGGATTTTCGCTTGCCTCGATAGAATTCTTGGATATAGTCGGGTGCTGTTGCCTTATAAATTGCCCTGTCGGGCTGCATTTTAACAAGTTTCACTCTATTTGCGGGGATAAAGGATTGCGCCACCTGATGCTACTGCTGGTCGCGCTCGGAATGGTGGGTTGTGCTTCTGCACCCCAGACCGAGGTCGCGAGCAAGATCGAGGTTTCCATGATGGAACCCGTGATTGAACCCGAAGTTTCACCCACACCAGATGTCAACGAAATCCTGACCGTATACAAAGAGTGGCGTGGCGTCCCTTACCGCATGGGGGGCAGCAGCCAGCGAGGCATAGATTGCTCCGCCTTCGCCCGTGAAGTGTTCCGCAATGCCGTCGGCATCGAATTGCCCCGCGATACCCGCTCCCAGGTTCATGAAGGCACCCGCGTTTCCAAGCAGGATCTGGTGGAAGGGGATCTGGTCTTCTTCAAGATCAACCGCCGCCTCAATCATGTGGGCATCTATGTCGGCAACGGTGAATTCATCCACGCCTCCACCCGCGCCGGGGTGACCCGCTCCAAGCTAGACAACTCCTATTGGCGCAGCAAGTTCTGGCAGGCTCGCCGGATCGAGATCTGAGTCAGGCTGGACAAACGGCTCGCAGTACGGACTGTTTTTCCAACCTCACTTGAACCGGGCTCCACGAAGCCCGGTTTTTTTATGGCCCTCGTTTAGACTTTCCCTGGCCGACTCTCTATAGTGTGGCCCCCTCGATCCTCGGCAGGCCCAGCATGAAGACCCAGCACAAATCCGGATTGCATCCGCGCAATCGCCACCAGACCCCTTACGATTTTGACGCCCTCTGTCAGCGTACCCCCGAGCTGCTGCCCTTCGTGTTCGTCAACGAGCATGGCACCCGGACCCTGGATTTCGCCGATCCGGCCGCCGTCAAGGCGCTCAACCGGGCCCTGCTGGCGTTGCACTACGGCATACAGCACTGGGATCTGCCGCCGGGCTACCTCTGTCCCCCCATTCCGGGCCGGGTCGATTACCTGCATCGGGTGGCGGATTTGCTGGCCGAGAGTGCGGGGGAGGTGCCAAGGGGCAAGGGGGTGCGGGTGCTGGACATAGGTGTCGGGGCAAACTGCATCTATCCCCTGCTGGGGGCCCGTGAGTATGGCTGGCGCTTCGTGGGATCGGATATCGACCCTGTGTCGGTCAAGGCGGCGACCCTGCTGGCGGCGAGCAATGGCCTGGGCAGCCAGATAGCGTGCCGCCATCAGGACAACCCCAAGCAGATCTTTCGCGGCATCCTGGGGCCGAAGGAGCGCTTCGCCCTGACCCTGTGCAACCCGCCGTTCCACGCCTCTCTGGCGGAGGCGAGCAAGGGGACTGAGCGCAAGCTGCGCAACCTCGGCAAGGCGCTGACAGGGGCTCCAGTGCTCAACTTCGGCGGACAGAAGGCGGAGCTCTGGTGCGAGGGCGGCGAGGCGGCGTTTCTGACCGGCATGATAGAGCAGAGCAAGGAGTTTTCAGGCCAGTGCCTCTGGTTCAGCTCGCTGGTGTCGAAAAAAGAGAATCTGCCTGCCGCACGAAAGGTGCTGGCTCGGGTGGGGGCGCAGGATGTCAGGGTGATCGACATGGCGCAGGGCAACAAGGTGAGCCGGATCCTGGCCTGGAGCTTCCTGGACGAGGCTAGCCGCACCGCCTGGTGGTCTGCCCCCGGCCGCTGAGGGAAAGGGGGTGTTGAGAGCAAAAACACCCCGAACCACGCCCTTTGCCAGCCCCGAGGTTTTCCGTCCCGTTCCCCTTGCTGCAATCGTTTTTCTGCTTTGTGCCTGCCCGTTTTTCCCTGCGTGTTAGTGACCACTTTCATCCCCGGTACAGTTGTACGCCGAGATTTTTTTGTACTTACCTGTGAAACTTTCATAAAATGGGACTGGTTAGACCTCTTTACAGGCTTTGAATCGAATAGGGATCGGTACATGAAAGTTGTCGATTTTCTGAAGCACAAGCGCGAAATCCTTGCGCAGCACCCCTTTGAGCTCAAGGATTGGCTCTCTCCGGCGATCCGTGACTACTGGCGTGAGTTTCAGCAAAAGGCACACCTTCACCCTTTGCTGGGACGGGTGCTGGATCTCCAGGCGGAGCAGTCGCAGGTGCGGCAGCAGCGCGCATCCCAGGCTCAGGCGGTCAACAGCCAGCCGACCCTGATCGAAGAGAATGCGGTGGAGCTGAGTGGCGAAGCCGCCACCCTCTACGCCGAGCTGCAGGCCCGGATCGGGGAGGAGACCCATGTGGGTGAGTGGTTGCAGATCAGTCAGGGGTTGATCGATCAGTTCGCGGCGGTGACCGGGGACCATCAGTGGATCCACACCGATCCCGAGCGTGCGGCGGCCGAGTCGCCGTTCAAGACCACCATTGCCCACGGTTTCCTGACTCTGGCCCTGCTGCCCCAGCTCACCGGCTCGGTGGACGAGGCGACGCCGGAATTCCCGAGTGCCCGCATGGTGGTGAATTTCGGTCTGGAGCAGGTTCGCTTCCCGTATCCCATCAAGGTGGACAGCAACATCCGTGCCCGTACCAGGCTGTCCAGAGTGACCCCCATCAAGGGTGGGCTCGAGCTGCTCAAGGAGATCAAGATTGAGATCGAGGGGATCCGCCGCCCTGGCTGCGTCATCGAGTCGGTCACCCGTATCTATTTCTGACGCCCGTCCCTCACGGCGATACACACAGGCCCACTTCGGTGGGCCTGTGTCGTTTCCGGGTCCCTAGAAGCTGGCGCCCAGGGTGATGATATGGCGCCACTCCTTCTCGCTCAGGCTGGTTCTTGCGTCCTGATAATCGAGCCAGGCGTCGTCCCAATCCAGCTCGCTCGACCAGGAGAGGCGCAGGTGATCGTTGAAATAGTAACGAAGCCCCAGGCTGCCGCTGATGGACTGCCGTCTGGTCAGATAGGGTGAGGGCTGGTCGATGAACTTCTCGTAGCGCCCCTTGCTGAAGAGTTCAAACTTCTCCTGCCACAGCTCGAGGGGCTGGCGATAATCCCAACCCAGGCTGAGGAAGGGGTAGTTGATGATCCGCTCGTCGAACAGATCCGAGTTGCTCCACACATCAGGGGTGAAGTAGGCCCGCTCCAGACCCAGTTGGCTAATAAGCTCCAGGCGGCGTCGCTTGTCATTCCAGAAGCGGTAGCCGGGGCCGGAGGCATAGTCGATTTCAAGGTATCCGGCCTCGATCAGGTTGTAGTCGATGTCGATGGAGGAGCTCAGGAACCAGTGGTCGTCGAAGAAGAAGTCGAGCTTGGGCTTGAGCTTGTATTCGTGGCTGTCGGTGATGTTGTTCGCCGTCTCGTAGATATATTCCCCATCCAGGCTGTAACGCCAGTCCAGATTGGCCAGCTCGGTGGAGACCTTGAGGTTGACGTTGTTGGTCTTCTTGGTGTTCTCCTTGAGCTTGATGTTCAGATCGCTGGTGCCGGTCAGGAGCCAGGCATTCACTTCGTCAGGGGAGTCCAGCAAGGGTATCCCCGTCTTGGTCAGGGGCTTGGGTTTCTCCTGTTTGTCCAGGCGCCAGCGCTTGATGGCATGGCGCTGGACGGTCAGGGCCTTGCTATAGGATGGTTTGATGCGGATCTGATCGTCCGTGATCTCTTCTATGGTGCCTGTCAGGCGATCGCCGTTCTGCATCCACAGTATGTCCGCCAACGCCGCTGAGCCCGGCAGCAGGGTCAACAGGAGCGCCAGCAGGGGAAGGCCGCATCTCGTCATGGTGATCTCCGGGAGAGTCTTAGCCGCTGATGGGGCGGGGCAGCCCGTTCTTGTCGTCGAGCAGGGCCGTCACCCGGGAGCCATCTATCTCGGGGGCCGCGATGAACTGCTCGACCTCGGGGGAGAGCACCAGCGGGGCACCCTCGGACATCTCCTCCTCGGTGCGGGAGAGGGGGGAGTGCACCTCCAGCCAGCGGCGACCGTCCGGCTCCAACGCCGTCTTGACCGGCTGGTTGATCACCTGTACCCGGGTACCGACAGGCACCAGGCTGAACAAGGTCTCTATGTCGTCCGGGCGCAGCCGGATGCAGCCCGCGCTGACCCGCAGACCGACCCCGAACTCCTTGTTGGTGCCGTGAATGAGGTAGTCCTTGTTGCCATAGCCCAGCCGCATGGCGAACTTGCCGAGGGGATTGTCCGGGCCCGGGGGGACCACGGCCGGCAGGTCTATGCCCTTTTGCTCCAGCCAGGACTTGCGCACCATGGGGCCGGGCACCCAGGTCGGGTTGGGGTTTTTCGCGATGACTGTGGTGGTCATCTCAGGGGTCTCGCGGCCTATGTCACCTATGCCGATGGGCAGAACCATCACCTCCGCCTTGTCCTTGGGGAAGTAATAGAGTCGCAGCTCCGGCAGGTTGATGACGATGCCCTCCCGCGGCACATTGGGCAGCAGCATCTGGGTCGGCAGGGTCAGCCGGGTGCCTGGGGTGGGCAAATAGGGGTCAACCCCCGGATTTGCCTCGAGCAGCGCCAAAAAGCCAATCTGGGTATGTTTGCCAACCAGCTCCAGATGATCGCCTGGTTGGACTATGTAGTCTTCCAGCTCACCGATGAGACGGCTGTCCGCTGGCGGAAGCGGATAGGTTTTCGACCAGGCCGGCGTGGTCCAGAGGCTGGCAACGGCCAGCAGCAGTGAGACGATACGGGTATTGTGCATGGTGTTTCCTATCGGCAGTTCTCGAGGGAAGCGCTTCCCTCCCCAAAAATGAGCGGAGATTGTCAACCAATCGACCGGGGATTACCAGCGCCGGACCACCCTTCTCCCGGGCCCTATTGAGGCAGGTTGAGGGGGATTTTCGGCCCTCAGCCCCCGGTTTGTCGGGGAAAGGCGGATAAGCCTGAGTCGGTGCCGGGGTGGTCGGCCCTGAGACCATGTCTGACACCTTGGCGCCGCACGTCGGCAAGCAGGCCTGGGCCTGGCAAGGGGAGGGGGAGTCGGCACAGGCTGACGGTTTAATAGCCAGTCGTCTGATCTGCAACGAGATTTACGTTGATTTCCCGACTCGGGTTGGGTCAATATGAGGGCCCGTGGAGAGATGCCGGAGTGGCCGAACGGGATTGACTCGAAATCAATTGTGGCAGCAATGCCACCCAGGGTTCGAATCCCTGTCTCTCCGCCATTTACCAAACCCAACTTGTCAAACAGGTTGGGTTTTTTATTTATGTGCTGTTTATGGCGTGCGACCAGAGCGCATGGCATTGAGCCTGAGGCATGACACCCGCGAGGAAGTGGTGGTAATACCAGCGCCAGCTGCCGTACTCGGTTCTGTGAAATCCACATATCTTCATCGCCTGCGCACTCCTCATTCACCTGAGGGCAGCCCCTTTACCATCGGCAAGCGGCAAAAAAACAGCCGCAAGGCGGCTGAAAAAGCGAGTCATCGACCATGACCCGGCTGTAGGCATTCGATCAAACCGGTTGCACTGCGGCGCGCCAGGGCATCGGCATGCAATGGGGGCCTGCTCCAGGCCCCTTGAATATCAGAGATGCCATGACTGTGCAGGTCATGGCTTCACAGCAATCGCCACTGTGTGACTGGGCGCTCTTCTTCTCATGTGCGAAGACCCGAGCGGCCGCCACCTCGGAAGGCCGCCCGGGATTGTCAGGCTTCCACCTTGAGGGAGGCCATGTCGATGACGAAGCGGTACTTCACATCGCTCTTGAGCATCCGTTCATAGGCATCGTTGATATCTTGCATGGCAATCACTTCCACATCCGACACTATGTCGTGTTGGCCGCAGAAATCGAGCATCTCCTGAGTCGCAGCCATACCACCAATCATGGAAGCCGCTACCGCCTTGCCGCCGATCACCAGGGGCATGCTGTCCAGGGCCGGTTCGAGCGGGCCAAGATAACCCACCAGCACCAGAGACCCCTTGAAACGCAGGGTGGGAATGTAGGCATTGAGATCGTGCACATAGGGCACGGTATCGACGATGAGGTGGAAGTGACCCGCAACCTGAGCCATCTGGGCGGCATCGGTCGAGATGACGACCCTGTCGGCGCCGAGCCGATGGGCATCCTCTTCCTTGCCGGGCGAGCGGGTAAACAGCGTCACTTCGGCACCCATCGCCTTGGCCAGCTTGATGGCCATATGGCCGAGACCGCCGAGTCCCACGACGGCGACCCGGCTGCCGGGGCCGATGTCGGCGTTTTTCAGGGGTGACCAGGTCGTGATGCCGGCGCACAGCAGCGGCGCCGCCCCCTGCAAGGCGAGGTTATCGGGAATGCGCACGACGAATCCCTCCTTGACCACGACCTTCTCGGAATAACCGCCTTGGGTCAGGCTGCCATCGATACGGTCGGGGGCGCCGTAGGTGTAGGTTGCTGTCTCGCTGCAGTGTTGCTCATGGCCCTCTTCGCACGCCTCGCAATGACCGCAGGCGTCCACCATGCAGCCGACCCCGACCCGATCGCCAACCTTGAATCTGCTGACCTGGCTGCCGATGGCAACCACCCGGCCGATGATTTCATGGCCCGGCACTATGGGATAGCGGGTCCAGCCCCAGTCATTGCGGGCGGTGTGCAGATCCGAATGGCAGACGCCGCAGTAGAGAATGTCGATCTCCACATCATCGGGGCGTGGCAGTCGGCGAGTGATGGGATGAAGTGCCAGCGGTGCCGTGGCCGAGGCGGCCGCATATGCGTTGACGGATTTAATCATGGTGTTCTCTCCGATGGGGTGGCAACAGTTGCCGGGGTATCTCTGTGCAACGCAGGGGCTGCACGGCGTCTTGAACGGGTTGAGTCACGGGATCGGAACCTCATCCGTTCACCTGGGAGGGGTGCAGCCGCTTGCCGCTGCCGACCACCAGCGTGGCCACCATCAACAGGGCGGCGCTGCCAATCAAGGTGGCGCCTATGGTGTAGTGATCGAGCAGCCAGCCACCGATGCCAGCCCCCAGCATGATGGAGAGCTGGATGGCGGCAACGATGAGGCCGCCGCCACTCTCGGGGGCATCGTGGATCCCCCGGGCTATCCAGGCTGACCAGGCAACCGGAATGGCGGCATTGATGGCACCCCACAGGGTCAGCATCAGCGCGACGCCCCAGAAGGAGTGCTGCATGGCGAGCAGGCCAAGGGTGATGAGTGCAAGCATCATGGGCAGCCACCGCAGCAGCCGATAGAGGTGACGATGCAGGGTGGCGCTGGCCACAGTGGTGCCCACGAATCCGGCCATTCCCAGTGCCAGCAGCAGGGAGGAGAGTTCCGGCAGGCTGGTTTGGGTACGCGTCTCCAGAAACGGTCGGAAGTAGGTAAACGCACAGAAGGCGCCAGCAAAGGTGAGCATGACGCCGAGCATGGCCATCGCCACATTGGGTCGCTTGAGCAGCCCCAGAACCGGATCAGCACTGTGCTTGCTTCGCATCGAGGGCAGGCTGACGGCCATCCACAGCAGGTTCAGCACCACCAGCGGAGTAAGCAGCCAGAACACGCCCCGCCAGCCGATGATGCTACCCAGATAACTGCCGAGCGGAGCGGCAAAGGCGGTCGCGACGGCATTGCCGGTGTACATGAGGCCGAGGGCCCTAGGCACCGAGTCGGGGGACACCAGCCTCATGATGGTGGCGGTGGCCAGTGCCCAGAATCCACCGACCACCACGCCCAGCAGGGCCCGGGCCAGCATCAGCAGCGCAAAGTTGGGGCTCAGTGCGATCAGGATCAGGGAGAGCAGCATCACCAGTGCCAATACCATCAGCACATGACGCCGCTCATGGTGGGCGCAGACCCGGGTGACCAGCAGGCTGGCGACGACGGCGAAGAGACCCGAGATGGAGATGGCAAGGCCCGCCTGGCCATCGCTGGCACCGAGATCGCTGGCGATCGGGGTCAACAGGCTGACCGGCATAAACTCGGCGGCGATCAGCAGAGCCACGCAGAGGGACATGGCCCCCACGGCCCCCCAATGTTCTTGTACTGCGGGGAGGGATTCGACAGCGGCATGATGAGTCTTCATTTTACGACCTGATATTGAAGGATGGAGGTGCGTCATTTGACGGCTTCAATGGTGAGGGTGCCCGAAGGCTGGGCGGTCAAGGCATCCAGACCCGATGTAAGGCGTCCCAGTCGGATGAGGCCGCTCGAGTAACCGAAGTCCCGGTAGTAGATCGCCAGATTGCCCCAGGGTGCGTAGTAAGCGATGTCTCCGACTTGCGGGTCTATCCCCTCTGGCGCCGCCTGAGTCGTCAGCTTGCGCGGCAGGTAGGCAATTTTCTCCGTCTGCGCGTACTCCTCCAGTGCCAGGGTCAGGGGGAACTGGGAGAAAAAGTCCCGGGCGCTCGGCGTATCGTCGAGCGTCGCCACGGCCGTGCGGCCATTGATGGTCATCTTGATGCGCATGTTGTCTTGTCCGTTGAGGCTGAGGGTGACGTTTTGAGCGAACTCCTGCTGCCACCAGGCCGTGGTGTCGGGGAGGCTAGCCATGGCGAGGGGTTGGCCGATTCGTGGTGTCAGCAAGCGATAGGGCTTGCCGTCGCTGGCAAGGCTGATCCGATCCAGCGGCGCCATCCAAGGGTGGTTGGCCAGGGCAAATTTGCCCAGATGAGCTGGCATCAGGGCACGGGCTTGCAGATCCTCTGCTGCCTTGGCAGCTTCCTCCGGTGTCATGTGGATCAGTGGCCAGCGCGGGTCGTATTGCCCCATGTCCAGCACGGCCAGGTCGATTGGCCCCAGGCGCCGGCCGATATCGGCAAAGTGGCGACCGTAGCCGCTGTCACCGCTGAAGAACAGGGTTTGCCGGGCACTCTTAAGGGCGAAGGCGACCCAGAGCGTCTGGTTCTTCTTAAACAGTCGCCCGGAGTAATGACGTGCAGGCAAGAGATGGATGGTCAGTTCGGGATCCAGTTGCAGGGGGCTGTTCCAATCCGCCTAATGGATGCGGGCCTGTGGGTAGCCAAAGCGCTCCAGATGAGCGCCGACACCGAGTCCGCTGACCACCGCCTTGACCCTGGGCAGCAGTGCCTTCAGGGTTGGGTAGTCGAGATGATCCCAGTGATCGTGGGTGATCAGCAGGTAGTCAATGTCGGGGAAATCCCCGGCGCTATACGGATTACTGCCTGCAAAAGCTTCATTGGCATAGGGCAGGGGGGCAGCATTGTCACTAAAGACGGGATCAATCAGGATGCGCTTGCCCGCCAACTGGACGTAATAGGAGGAGTGTCCGAGCCAGATCACCAGATCCGCATGGCGGTCGAGACGGTGAAGGTCGGTCTTGACGGCAATGAGGGGGGTGGTGGGAGTCAGATCTTTGGCAGGATTCAGCCACCCCGACAGGATGATCGAGAGGGTACTGCTGTCACCGGTCAGTACAGGTGTGGGCTCTAGATTCTGAAATTCACCGCCTCGGTAATGGGGTGAGCGGGTGATGGCATCAAGGTGTGCGCCTGAAGGGATTGCCCCCATCTGCGGTTGCCCGATAAAGAGCATGGCCGCGACGGCCAGTGCCGCCGCGATCAACAGCAAGGCCGGCAGTATGGTGCGTGTTTTAGTGGTCATTGCCGATCTCCCGACATCAGCTTTCGTGCAGCAGACACGTCATGTGACACCGCATCCGATGGAAAACGCGCGGCGGTATGGCCCGCCGCGTGCTTGGTCTTTACTTCAGGTTGGTCTTGAAGAACTGCTCAAACTGACCAAAGGGGATCTTGCCTGCCACGTTATCGTAGAGATCCACATGGTTGGCGCCCGGTACCACGACCAGTTCTTTTTGCTGACTTCCCACGGCCTTGAAGGCATCTTCGGCAAAGTAGCGCGAGTGGGCGTTCTCGCCGGTGACTACAAGCGTAGGAATCGTGATCTCGCTGGCATAGCTCAACAGCGGCATGTTCATAAACGACAGCGGCATGGTGGTGGTCCAGGCACCGTTAGAGTTCACCGAACGCGCATGGAAACCGCGCGGGACACGGTAGTAATCGAAGAACACCTTGAGGACCGGATGCGGATTGTCCGGCAGGGCCTCTGGCAGGGTCCGGCTGGCTGCCGTGACCTTACCCTTCTGATCGACATAGAGATCGTGATTGCTATGGGCAAAAGAGCCACTTTCTGCGTCTTGCCAGCGTTGTTCGTTCAGGTGTTTCAATATGGCGCGGCGATCGGCAGTGGTGTAACGATCCTTGCCATCGCCCACCCCATGCCCCATGGCTCGACTCATGTCATACATCACGCTGGTCGCCACGGCTTTGACGCGAGTATCGGCGGCGGCGGCATTGAGGGCCATACCACCCCAGCCGCAGATCCCCAGCAGACCGATCCGGGTACGGTCCACCTCCCCTTGCAGGCCAAGGAAATCGACGGCGGCACTGAAATCTTCGGTGTTGATGTCGGGTGAGGCCACATCGCGCGGTTGGCCGCCGCTTTCGCCGGTGTAGGAGGGGTCAAACGCCAGAGTGACGAACCCGCGCTCGGCCAGGGTTTGGGCATAGAGGCCGCTCGACTGCTCCTTCACCGCGCCAAAGGGGCCGCCCAGGGCAATGGCCGCCAGCTTGGCGTTTCCCCGGTTCTTCGGCAGATAGAGGTCAGCGACCAGGGTGATGCCATAACGGTTCTTGAAGGTCACCTTGCGATGCTCGACTTTGTCGCTCTGGGCAAAGGTCTTGTCCCATTGGGTCACCATGGAGACGGGTTCAGTGGGATTGGCAGTTTGGGCATGGCTCATGGTGGAGACTCCGGTCAATGCGGCGCCCAGCAGCAGGGCAGACGCGATAGCGGTCAGCTTCTTGGGGATAACATTCATGGTAAAGCTCCTTGAAATCGGATTTCTGATTCGTGGTCCTGAGGGTGGTTTGATGGTGTTGTGAACCATGAGCTGCATTCTAGTTAGAACTATTGATGATGATTAGATCGGGTTTTTTGATAACATTGATGCGCTTGTGTTCTTAATTAGGGCGTCCAATGGACGTTGAACAAACTCTGGCTGGCTGAAAAATGTGGGTGGAACAAGATGACAAGCCGCGAGAATTACAACGATCTCCACGTCTTCATGCTGGTTGCCCGGGAAGGCAGCTTTACCCGTGCGGCTGCCAGGCTGGGGCTGGCCCAGTCCGGGATCAGTCGTACCATCCGGGATCTCGAGGCCAGGCTCGGGGTGCAACTGCTGGTGCGCACCACCCGCAGCCTGTCACTGACCCAGGCTGGCGAGCAGTTATACCGCACGGCACAAAGCGGCTTTCAGTCTCTGGATGCGGGGCTCGCCACCCTAGCCCATTTTCGCGACATCCCTTCCGGCACTGTGCGGATCAACGCCAGTCAGCACGCCATCGACAAGGTGCTGCTGCCCAAGCTGGCCCTCTTCAGGCAACACTATCCGGATATCCGGCTGGAACTCATCAGCGAGAGCCGCTTCGTGAACATCATCGATGAGCGCTTCGATGCCGGCGTGCGGCTGGGGGGGGAGGTGGACGAAGGAATGGTGGCCGTGCGCATCACCCCGGATATGGAGATGGTGATGGTGGCGACGCCGGATCACTTTCTGCAATACGGCTTTCCGCAGACACTGGCCGAGCTGGCGGTGCATCCCTGCATTGCCTATCAGTTTGCCGATGGCAGCCTCTATCAGTGGGAGCTGTGGCAGGAGGGCAAACTGGTCAAGCATAGGCCAGAGGGGCAGTGGGTCTTCTCCGACAGCTACATGGAAGCGGCGGCAGCAAGAATGGGGTTGGGATTGGCCTATGTCCCTGAGGAGCTGGTCGCCGATGAACTGGTGCGCGGAACCCTGATCCGGGTGTTGCAGCGGTTCAGCCACCGCCTGGATGGCCTCTATCTTTACTACCCCCATCGCAACGTGTCGCCCGCCTTGAGAGCCCTCATCGACACGCTGAAACTGTGAGGAGAGAAGCCAGATGCCTTGGCATATGGCGCCGACAGGGTGAACGCCATGATGCCTCAACCCTGCTCGCAGGATGGACTCGGGCACTGATGGCGACATCGCCCATCAGGGCGTTTTTGGACAAATACCAGAGGAAACAAACTCCTGGTCAGGGGCAAGGCCCCTGGATAGGCGCAGGATTCAGGCCAAGTTCAGCGCTACCCCGGTATGGTGCTCGGCGTCGATGGGAGGCAACGAATGGCAAGCGAGGTGGCAGCAGGTTGAGCCCTGCCCGTTTCTCTTCAAGCCCACCAAGACGCTGAGGGACGGCGGCATGGGGTGACATCCTGACTCGGGCTTGGTCTCACGGACGACGTCCCTTTTCTGCCGCGACGAGCGGCCGTCCCCATGCCGGTCCATGATCTCTTTCTGCCGCACCGGCGGCCCCCCATTCTCATGCCGTTCAGGAGGATATATGACCGAATGCCATCTGCCCAAGTGCAACCCCGCCTCTCTCATTCGCCAGATAGGGATAGGTCTGGCGGCCGGCGCCCTCTGCTTGCTGATGTTGAGCTATGTGAGCCCTGCTCGACAGAGCGCGCCCGAGACGGCCCCCGCGCCAGCAGAAACCTCCTCGCTCCAATCCCGGACGAGCGGCGCCGCGGCAACCGCCCGCCAAGGGGATGAGGCGAGCTTCCCCCTGCCTGCGCTGACGGCCGGGGCTGATGGAGAGAAAGGGGAGGGGATGACAGCCGGGTTGACAGTCACCCCCATGATGGGCGAGCCGAGTGCGGCCGTCTTTACAGCGCCGCAAGAGATAGCGGCGCAAGAACAGGTGGCCCATCAGCCGCCCATGGGGATACCGGCGAGCCTCCCCCCAGCAGCTCCTCAGCCTGTGGCCAAGGATCCCGTCCCCTCTTCGCCTGGGCCCAAGCCCGCTGCCAAACCGGCGCCCACGTCCGATAGCAAGCCCGAGATAAAGCCTGCGGCCAAGGCGCAAGCCACGGCGCCCGGCAAGGTGAGCCTGACGCCGGCCAAGGTCCTGCAACAGAAGAACGACAACCACCTCAGCGTTCAACTGATGGGGTCCCGCAGCCTGGCGGCCATAGAGCAGTTTGTGCTCGCCAACCGGCTCGCTGGCCAGGTGTGGGTCTATCAGACCCTGTTCAACGGCAGCCCCTGGTACGTAGTGCTGAAGGGGGAGTATGCCGGCATGAGCCAGGCCCAGGCGGCCATTCGCACGCTGTCGCCAGCCCTGCAGAAGGCGGATCCCTGGCCCAAGTCATTCGCCCAGGTGAAGCGCGAATTGCAGCAGTAGCCCTGCTGCCTGGATGACGGGGCTCAGCCCTTGCGGCTGGCGAGCTGGCGCAGCAGCTGGGTACTCTGGTGCAAGCTCTGCTGCTGCACCTCGCTCAGGGGGCACTGCTTGAGCACGTATTCGGCGCTGGCCACCACCGTCTTCCAGCGCGGCGCCTTGGGCAGGGTGTCCAGGCTCAGGTATTTGTCGAGGGTGCGGGTCTGGGGGCTGGATCTGTCCATGTAGACGCGCCACAGCTTGCTCTTCTCCGCCAGCACTATCTTGCCCTTGCCGGTGCTCTGCTGCCAGGTATCCAGGGTGAGGCGCATGGTGTCCACCAGAGCCCGGCGCAGGGGCTCGTCATCCTGCTGGCGAATGAGGTTGTCCGCGAGCGATCTGAACTCGCCTCCCAGCCGGCTCAGTTCCCCCAGCAACTGGCCATCTTCGATGATGGCCTGGCGTGACAGGCTCTTGAGGGCGTTCTCCAGCGCCATCACCCTGTTGTCATCCTGGCGCTGCTCGGTGCTGAGGGTGAGGGCGAAGGCGTGCTGACCCCCCAGGCTGATGGGCAGGGCCCGGGCATTAAGCCCATCCTTCTGGCCCGCCACCAGGAAGCTCAGATCCTGCTCCGGCCGCGCCGCCATGTCGGGCCACTGGCTCGCCAGCGGGGTCGCCAGCCACTCGTCGAGGGGCAAGCCTTCCATGGCTTCCGGCTCCTGGCCCAGCAAGCGGGCCAGGGCGCGGGAGGCAAACAGCACCACACCCTGCTCGTCGATGAAGACCATGGGATCGGCCCCTTCCCCGAGCAGCGCCAGCAGCCGCTCCTGATCCTGATGCAGCTGGGCCTGCAGGCGCAGGCGGTGCTCTATCTCCTGCTTGAGCAGGTGATTTTCCACCAGGGAGGCACGGCCGGCGCTGGCCTCCAGCAGGGCCCTGACCCGGGCAAACAGCTCCTCCTTGCAGAAGGGTTTCACCAGATAGTCGTTGGCCCCGGCGTTGAAGCCCTCTTCGATGTCCTTGGGCTGGTTGAGGGCGGTGAGCAGCAGCACCGGCAACTTGTCCTTGGGATGCTGCTGGCGCAGGCGGCGGCAGACGTCGAAACCAGACAGGGTCGGCATCATCACATCCAGCAGTATTAGGTCCACCGGCTCCTGGGCCAGCTTGGCCAGGGCGTCGTGGCCGTCGCTGCTCGGCAGTATGCGATAGCCGCAGGGCTGCAGCAGGTGGCGCAGTATGTGCAGATTGATGGGCTCGTCATCCACCACCAGGATGAGGGGCGCGCCTGGTGGGGGTGGGGGCAGATCGTCGCTCTCCCAGTCCGGCAGTATGAGGGGCTGTTGGCGCACCAGCTGGTGCTCTATCTGGCGGCTGTCCAGGGTCAGGCTACCCGCCTTGCCGCTGGCAAGGGGCAGGGTGAAGGCGAAGGTGGAGCCGACGCTCGGCTCGCTCTCCACGAAGAGCTCACCCCCCATCAGGTGCACCAGCTGGCGGGTGATGGAAAGCCCGAGCCCAGCCCCCTGCTTGCTCACTTCCGGGCTCATCTGCACCAGGGGTTCGAAGATGTGCTCCAGATGGTCCTTGGCAATGCCGATGCCGGTGTCTGTCACCCTGATGCGCAGGAAGTTGCCCTCCACTAGGGCGCTCAGCACCACCTTGCCCTGGGGCGTGTACTTGATGGCGTTGCCCACCAGGTTGTAGAGCACCTGTTCGAGGCGCTGCTCGTCCGCCAGCACCGGCGGCAGCTCCGCCGGGCTTATGTCCACCAGGGTGAGGGGCTTGGCCTGCACCAGGTGCTGGCAGAGATCCAGCACCAGCCGGATCACCCCCTTGGAGGATACGGGCTGAGGATGGATCTCCAGCTGGCCGTAGCGCATCTGGTGGTAGTCGAGCAGATCGTCCACCAGCCGGGCCAGGCCATCGGCGCTCTTGATGATGAGGCCGAGCTGTTTCTGCTGGCCCTCGGTGAGATCCTGCTGGCTGGCGAGCATGGACTCGGCCATCCCCTTGATGCCGTGGATGGGGGTGCGCAGCTCGTGGGAGGTGTTGGCCAGTAGTTCGTCTTTGAGCTTGTCCGCCTGCTGCAGGCTGAGGTTCTGCTTGTGGGTCAGCTTGACCTGCTGTTGCAGCTCCTGGGTCTGGCGTTCGATGAGCTCTATCTTGTCTTTCACCGAGCGCTGCATGTGACGGAATGCCTGGGCCAGCCGGTCGATGTCGTCGTCGGTGCGGGGAATGGTGATGGGGTGCTCCAGGGCGCCATCCGCCACCTGCTCGGCGGCGGCGGTGAGGGAGCGCAGCGGCGCCGTGATGGAGTGGGAGAGCCAGCGCGAGAACAGGATCAGCAGCAGCAGGGATCCCGCCCCCAGCAGGATCACCAGCGTCTCCAGCTGGCGTATGGGGGCATAGGCCTCGCTGGTGGAGACCTCGGCGATGAAGGCCCACTCGGTGTCGAATACCTTGACCTGGGTGTAGGCGGCCAGCACCTCGTCATCGTGATAGGAGAGGAAGGGGCCGACCCCCTGCTCGCCGGAGAGGGCCTTGATGACGAGCGGCGTCTGCAACGGCCGGAAGTTGGGGCTGAAGCTGTTCTCCACGCTGAATTCGGGGGCCAGCCAGGCGTTGGCGCGCATCCGCTTGTCCGGGCCTATGAGGATGGTCTCGCCGGTCTCGCCGAGCCCCTCCCGCTCCGCCATGATCTGGTTGAGCTTGTCCGGCAGCAGCTCGAAGATCACCACGCCGCGCACATAGTCGTATTGCATCACGGGGGCGGCCAGATAGGCGACCACCTGGCCGGTCAGCTCGTTGCGGCCAAAGTCGGTGAACTCGAAGATCTGCTGGGGTTTCTGGCCGCCGTCGAGGCGACGCTTGATCTTGGCGAAGGTGTTGCCAAGGCCGCTGGCCTGATAGGGGCCGGAGAGCAGGTTGGTGGCGAAGTTAGGGTGCTTGGTGACCGAGTAGACAACGTCACCGTTGAGATCCACCAGAAAGATGTCGCTGTAGTTGGACTTGCGCACCATGTCGGCGTAGCCGCGGTGAAAGCGCTGGTGCACCCGGCCATACATCTCGTCTGCCAGGATCAGGGCGCTGATGGAGGGCTCGATCTCCACCTGGCTGTCCGGTTGTTGCAGCTTGTCCCAGGAGCCGGGCACATAGCGGGCCTGGGCACGGGCGCGGGCCTCCTGGGGCGTGGTGCCGAGCTTTTCGAAGGCCCCGGTGAAACCGTAGAAGCGACCGATACTGTTGCCGGCAAAGTCCTGCTGGGAGAAGTTGATGATCTGCTCTTTGAGGTTGCCGAAGTAGTCTTCCAGCTGGCTCTTCTTGATGTTGCGCACCGAGACCAGGTGGTTGGAAGTCTGGGTGGTGAGGTCCTTGCCGTGGCTGTAGAGGAAAAACAGGGTGACGACCAGGAAGGGCACCAGGCCCAACATGAAGAAAGCCAGCATCAGCTGCGGTCTGAGCCCACGAGGCCTGAAGATCCATTTCATTGTGTGATTTTCAATTGAGAATCCAGTTACTAAGCGCAGTGAGTTTCTGACTAAAGACTAACTATTTCAATGGCTTTATCTTAAATTCGCTCGTCGGGTCACAGGGAGTGGCGGGAATTTTGAGCAAGGCGTTTAAAGCCTGAGCAAACGCTCCGGAAAAGCGCGCAAAGTCATAAAAAAGGGTTGTGCCCGGGCTCGGGGTACGTATAATGCGCCTCGTTGTCAGGCAACTGGCATCAGGCAGTCAGGCGGGAATAGCTCAGTTGGTAGAGCACGACCTTGCCAAGGTCGGGGTCGCGAGTTCGAGTCTCGTTTCCCGCTCCAATTTTCCATCGCACCAACGGTGGATATCACTTTCAAGACAATCAGTCTTGTCAGCATGGCGCGTTAGCAAAGCGGTTATGCAGCGGATTGCAAATCCGTTTAGTCCGGTTCGACTCCGGAACGTGCCTCCATCTTCTTCAGTTTCACTCTTGTTCCATGCCCTGTTTCATCCCGGAAACGTGTTTCGGCATATCCCCTTGCGTTCAATATCCTTGCTGATTCAATAACAGCTCGCATCCCTGCTTGCGCCACTCTCTTTGCAGATAGTGACTTATCTCGTCGAGGGATTGCCCCCGATATTGAAGTTGCAGCTCGGCGGCGTGGCCGGTCAGATCGGCCATCTTCTGCTTCAGCTGACCGCACTGCCACAGGCTGACGACGGGCACTCCCTGGTACGCCAGCGTGATGGCGTCATCCCGATTGAGTCGCCACTCCTGCCACTGTGACCAGGCGAGCAGACCCAGCACGCTCAGGACAGCAACATCTGCCAGTTTCATGTGCTTCTCCCCCCATTCATCTGCCCATGTTCTAACTCTTGCCCAAGGCGTGGTTTTTGCCAGCCTTGTTACTCTTTGGTTAAATAATGTAACCCAGTTTCACTTTCTGGTTTTTAGGCGGTTTTTTTATAAAAAAAGGGGCTTGTTGGTGTAGTAATCCTACAGCTTGTGGAGTAATCTTTGCTCAGTGGTCTTACCAGTGAGGCGTTAAATCATGTTTCATCCCTTCTCCCTGACTCAGATAATCCTTCGCCGCATCTTCGTACTGATGGTGGGTCTGCTCGCCTTCCCGGTGATGCTGTTTCGCCGCGATCGCGCCCGCTTCTACAGCTACCTGCACCGGATCTGGAACAAGACCAGCACCAAACCGGTGTGGCTCAAGATGAGCGAGCGGGGCGAGCGGATCT
This sequence comes from Aeromonas sp. R4-3, assembly GCF_040908275.1. Taxonomy (NCBI): domain Bacteria; kingdom Pseudomonadati; phylum Pseudomonadota; class Gammaproteobacteria; order Aeromonadales; family Aeromonadaceae; genus Aeromonas; species Aeromonas sp. R4-3. The sequence goes on along the minus strand of NZ_JBFODK010000055.1, from coordinate 180,433 downwards.
TCTACTGATCCCCTGCCCACAATGAAAAAAGACAGCCCAGGCTGTCTTTTTTTATGGCCGGCCCCCGGCATGGGCCTCTTTCCCGCATGGCTGAGAAGTCAGCCCCTGGCTTGCACCAGGGCGGGATTCCACCGCGCTTATCCTCACCCAACGCCTCTCTCTTTCCCCTTCACACCCGCGACTGCCCCGATGGCGCCCCGTCATGCCTCCCGGCCGAGTTCGGCCAGCGCCGCGCGCAGGCGGGCTAGGCCTATAGGCTTGAACAGGCAGTCGTTCATGCCGGCGGCCAGGCAGAGCTCCCGCTCGCGAGGCAAGGCGTGGGCGGTAAAGCCCCAGACCGGCAGCTCATGGCCACGGGCACGCAGGTTGCGCGTCAGTTCGAAGCCGTCCATCACCGGCATCTGGCAGTCGGTGATGACGAGGTCGAAGGGGTGGCTGCCGACGGCGCGCAGGGCCTCCAGCCCGTTGCTGCGCACGCTCACCTCGTGTCCCAGGTGCTTGAGCTGCTGGCGCAGCAGGATCTGGTTGGCATGGTTGTCATCCACCACCAGTATCCGCAGCCGGGGCCCTGGCTCCCGGGGAGGGAGGGGGGCCGTCACCTGCGGGAGATCCGGGGTGGCCAGGGTCAGGGGCAGTTTTATCTCGAGGCGGGTCCCCCGTCCTGTCTCGCTGTCGATGCCTATCTCTCCTCCCATCATCTGGCACAGGATGCGGGTCAGGTTCAGGCCAAGGCCGCTGCCCGGGTACTGCTCGGGGGAGTGTGCACGGTAGAAGGGGGTGAACAGCTGGGGCAGCTTGTCCGCCGGGATGCCGACCCCGGTATCTGCGATGACCAGGTGCAGCACGGGGGCCAGCAGGGGGTCTCCCGCCAGGGTGGCGCTGATGCTCACCTCGCCCTGCTCCGTGAACTTGATGGCGTTGCCGATCAGGTTGAAGAGGATCTGGCGCAGTCGAAGGGAATCGATCAGCACAGTCGGCAGGGGGGCGCCGGGCAGCTCGACGCTATAGGCCACCCCCTTTTGCCCGGCCATGCCCCCGAACACCCGGGTGACCGACAGCAGCAGCGGCGTCAGTTCGCAGGGGGTCGGGGTCAGGGTCATCTGGCCCGCCTCTATGCTGGCGATATCCAGGGTATCCCCGAGCAGATCCAGCAGACCGTTCGCCGAGTCTGCGGCGATGCGCAGCAGCTCGGCGCTGTGACGACTGAGGGCGGGATCCTCGGTGGCGAGCTCCAGCATACCGAGGATGGCGTTCATGGGGGTGCGGATCTCGTGACTCATGGTGGCGAGAAAGTCGCTCTTGGCCCGGCTCGCGCTGTCGGCCTGCAGCTTGGCCTGGCGCAGGGCCTCCTCCAGCTGCTTGCGGTCCGTGATGTCGATCCAGCCGTCGATCACCCCGCTGATGACCCCCTCGGCATCGAAGTAGGGCACCATCCAGTGATAGATGTGGGTCTGGCTCCCTTCGCGATTGAAAATCCGATCGGCAAAGATGGGCTGGCCATGCTGCAGCACCTTCGCAAAGTCCTGCTCCAGGGTTGAGATGCTCCGGGAGTCGATCAGCCCTTCCAATCCCTGAGCGAAGGGCTGGCCCATGACCTCTTCCGGGCGGGCTCCTAGCTGGGCCAGGTATTTGCTGTTGCACAACAATACCTTGCCGCTCTTGTCCCGCACCACTATGGGGTGGGGCTGACTCTCCCCGAGCGCCTTGATGAACCTCACGTGGGCCTCCAACTGCTGGCGGGATGCCTGCTCGGCGCGGGCCAGCCGCTTGAGCATGAGGTTGCGATAGAGCAGCACCAGGGCCAGGGCGAGGAGCACCGCAAACAACAGGTAGAAGGCGTGGGCGTGGCGCTCGATGAAGCCGGGCACCGGCAGTTTGCGGTTGCGCCACTCGTAGCTCGTCATGGCCAGCTCGTTTGGCGGGATGGCGAGCAGGGTCTTGTCGAGGATATTCATCAGCATCTCGTTGCCGGGCTGGCTGGCAAAGCCCATCCGGATGGGCTCGTCATCGGCGGGCCCCGCGATGCGCAGCCGGGTTCGCGGATCATTGTCCAGGGCGTGGCGGGCAAAATAGAGCGGCACTATGGCGGCATCCAGCCTGCCCCCCTCGACGGCCTGCATCGCCTCCTCGGCGCTCTCCATGATGGTGAGACTGCTGCCCTCCAGCTGATCGGCGAGCGGGGTGTAGCGGGTCATTCCCACGCGCTTGCCCGTCAGACTCCGCAGCGAGTCCATGCTCTCCTCGCCCTGATGGGTGAGGATCACGTAGATGTCGTCCGTGGCATAGGGAACCGAGGGGCGCAGGCCATAGCGCTCGGCCACGGGCCGGGAGATGGCACCGATGAGATCGAGGCGCCCCGAGCGGATGGCCTTGTCCCGCTGCCGGTCGGAGTCGAAGCGGATGAACTCGAAGGAGAGGCCGGTGCGCTTGCTCACCTTGGCCAGCATGTCGACCGTCATGCCGGTGAGCTGGCCGTCGTGATCCATGGCGCCATAGGGGTAGAGGTTGTCCATCAGCCACACCTTGATGGGGGGAGACTGGCGCATCCAGGCCAGCTCGGCGGCGTCATAGCGCTCGCTCGCGCTGTCATTCATGTCACGTATGGGCCCGTTCCACTGGCTGAAGATGGCATTGCGGGTTCCGTCGTCGATGGCCTCCAGGCCGTGGTTGATGAGGCCGAGCAGGGCCGGTACGCGGGCGGAGACCGCGAAGCGAAAGTCGGCCGGTGCCAGGCTGGGTTGTGCCTCGCCGCGCTGCCTGAGGTGGTCGAAGCGCTCGCTGTTGAGGTAGTGCATGGCGTGGGTGTCGCTGAGCAGTATCTCCTGGCGGCCGAAGAAGACGGCGTCGAAGGCCTCCATGTTGGAGGGATGGGTCACCAGGGTGAGGGTGGGGTAGTAGAGCATGAACCTCTGGGTATCAATCTGCCCCGCTACGGCGGCGACGCGCTGGCCCGGTGCCAGCAGGGGGTCCTGATAGGGTTTGGGGGTCGAGAAGACCAGGGTGCTGCTGAAGTAGGGGTTGCTCAGACGGATCTTGGAGGCCTCGGTGTCCGCCAGGGTCAGGTTGCCGAGGTTGACCAGATCGATCTCTCCCCGGCGCAGGGCGAGCAGGGCGCTCTCCTTGTCGGCGAAGAGGTGCAGTGACAGGGGCTTTTGCAGTAGATGGGCGAGGATGCCGAGGTAATCGGCGGAGATCCCCTCGAACCTGTGTTTTGAGACGATCATGCTGAAGGGGCGATAATCCTCTGCGAGGAGGCCGACCCGCAGTTGCCTTGCCTGCCGCAACCAGCCCTGCTCGGCCTTGGACCAGCGGGGAGGGGCTATCTCGGGGTCGTGACGGCTGTGCAGCGTCAGCGCCAGCGCAGGCTGGATGAACAGCAGACAGAGCAGGATCAGTGATCGATAGAGGTTCATCATGCCACCTGGAACGGGACAGCCATCCTTGCCGGGTCTGGGCCAAAGGCGGCCATTCTACCGGAAAATGGCTATAACGAGTCCCTTATTTGGCCGCAGCCAGCATGAAAGGCACAAAGATGGCGGCGTGAGCCGCCATCCGTACCCAGGGGTTGCCGGGATCAACCGAACCTGTAGGCACCCATGTAGAGGCTGCCATAGTCCCAGCTCTGGTGCAGCCTGGTCGGCCTGTCGCTTCCCGCCGCCCCGAGCGCCACGAACAGCGGACGCAGGTGATCGTCATGGGGATGGGATTCCACGGCGCCAGGGGCCCGGGCCCGATAATCTTCCAGCGCCGCCCTGTCACCCTGATCCATGGTCTGCTCCAGCCAGTGCACGAAATCGCTCGCCCAGCGGGGCACAGGGCTGTCGTCCGGCCCGAGCGCCCTCAGGTTGTGGGTGATGGCGCCGGAGGCGAGGATGGCGATGCCCTGCGCACGCAGGCCCTGCAGCGCCTCCCCCAGTTGCCACAGCTGGGCCGGGGTGAAGCCGGCCGGGATGGAGAGCTGCACCAGAGGGAGTTCGCTCTGGGGATCCATCAGGGAGAGGGGCGACCAGACCCCGTGATCCAGCTCGCGGTGTACCGCAGTGGCGGGCAGGCCCGCCAGCAGCAGCTGATCGCCCACCGCCTCCTGCAGCCACTGGGGGCTCTTGGCCGGCCAGCGGATTTGATAGAGGGGTTCGGGGAAGCCGTAGAAGTCGTACATCAAGGCCGGGTTCGGCTCGACGTTGAGCTGCAGCTCGCTGCGGCTGAACCAGTGGGCCGAGAGAACCACCAGCCCCCTGATACCCTCAAGGCGCAGCTGTTTCAGGAATTGGGTGGCAGGCTGATCCCGCAGCACCAGATCCGGGGCGCCGTGAGAGATAAACCAGACGGGGGCGATAGCCATGACAGACTCCATATGCGTTGTGCCGATGCGTGCTGCGCACCGAAAACCCGAGGTCAGGGCGACATGCCGCTGACGATGTGGTCATTATCTGCCCCAATGGTTGGGTTAACAATCAGGCTTTATGGATAAGCACCGTTCACTTTTGGTTAATAGTCTGAGCTGCAAGGGCGAACGAAATGGCGCAGAAACGACAAAGCCGGCGCACTGAGCCGGCTTTGTCGTCAAGGCCCGTCGGGCGGCGGCAGCTTACTGGATACCCAGCAGTTCCACGTCGAAGATCAGCACCGAGCCAGGTGGAATTTTACCAGCGGCACGGTCGCCGTAGGCCAGGTTGGCGGGGATGTAGAAGCGGGTCTTCTCCCCTTCCACCATCAGCTGCACCCCTTCGGTCCAGCCCTTGATCACCTGATTGAGGCCAAACTCGATGGGCTCGCCGCGGGCGACCGAGCTGTCGAATACGGTGCCGTCCAGCAGCTTGCCCTCGTAGTGCACCTTCACCTTGCTGGTGGCGGTGGGGTGAACAGTGCCGCTGCCCTGGGTCAGCACTTCGTACTGCAGGCCGGAGGCCGTGGTGGTCACCAGGGGCTTCTCCTTGTTGCTGGCGAGGAACTCGGCGCCCTTGCGCACGTTCTCTTCGGCCAGTTTCTTGTTGTTGCTGCTGGAGTAGAAGTAGTAGGCCACCCCGGCGACGAGCAAGGCTATCAGAATGAATTTCATCGGTTTTCCTATTCCCTGAAATGCAAAGAGTGCAATGAGAACGGCATCTTATCCCAGTCGGGGAGGGAGGGCGAGTGGGACGCAGGAGGATGTGACGGGGCTGACAGAGGACGAGGGGGCCAGAACCTGGCCCCCTCGTCTCATGTGGCGGATTACTTCACCGCCACCATCATCAGGGCGGGCAGGGCGAAGAAGAGCCCGGCCACATAGCCCAGCGCCAGCAGCTTGTTCTCGCTGCCCACCCGGGCCAGGGTCTCGGCGGCCTTGATGGGCAGCTCCCGCAGGAAGGGGACCCCGTAGATGAGCACCACGGCAAACAGGTTGAACAGCACGTGGACCAGGGCTATGGTCAGCGCCAGCTGGGCACCGGCACCGCTGATGGCGGTGGCGGCCAGCAGGGCTGTGATGGTGGTGCCTATGTTGGCCCCCAGGGTGAAGGGGTAGAGCTGGCGGGTGTTGAAGACACCGCCGCCGGCCAGGGGGATCATCAGGCTGGTGGTGGTGGAGGAGGACTGCACCATCACAGTCACCAGGGTGCCGGATGCGATGCCGGTGAGCGGGCCACGGCCCAGGGCCTTGTGCAGCAGCTCCTTGGCACGGCCCACCATGACCTGTTGCAGCACCTTGCCGAGGCTGGTGACGCAACCCAGGATCAGCAGTATGCCGATGACTATGGTGGCGATGGCAGGGCCCTTGCCCGGCAGGAAGGCGACGGCACCGTCGATGAGATCCAGGGACGGGGAGATGAGGGGTTTCATGAAGTCCATCCCCTTCATCGACATGTCGGCGGAGCCCAGCAGCAGGCCGGAGATCCACTCAGCGCTTTGCTGCAGCAGGCCGAACATCAGTTCCAGCGGCAGGAAGATGAAGACCGCCAGCAGGTTGAAGAAATCGTGTACCGTGGCGGCGGCGAAGGCGCGGCGAAACTCTTCCCTGTCCCGGATGTGACCGAGGGAGACTATGGTGTTGGTGATGGTGGTGCCGAGGTTGGCCCCCATCACCATGGGGATGGCCATCTCCATGGGCAGGCCACCGGCCACCAGGCCGACGATCACCGAGGTGACCGTGCTGGAGGACTGCACCAGGGCGGTGGCCAGGATGCCGAGCAGCAGGGCAACGAAGGGGTTGTTGGCGAAAGCGAAGATCTGGGCCGCGCCCTCGGCGCCGCCGGAGAAGCCCTTGAAGCCGTGGGAGACTGCGCCAACGGCGACCAGGATCAGGTAGATCAGCGTGATCACCGCGAGCCAGTTGAACAGGGGGCCGGGACGACGGATCTGCTGGGGTGCGGAAGATGCGGTGCTGTGCATATGGCCTCTTGGGGTCGTTCTGCGTTGAAATGGACGGGCGCATTACAACAAGGCTCCATGACAGAAATATGACAAAGTGACACTTTTATGATGTTTTGGTGACAGTGAGCCTCCGGTGGATCTCTGCCGTGCATTTGTTCTGTTAAATTTTATTATTATGGTGGATTGAACTGGTGTTTCGGTGGGTTGCGTTAGAAATTGACGCGTGCAGGGCGAGATGACAGGGGTTCAGGTAACACTCTCCTCCCCGCAGGGGTAGACTGTCTGGTCATGTTATTAGCAATGGTGAGTCAGTCATGATCATGAAACCTTGGTCCCTTCTCCTCTTTCCCTTGGCCCTGCTCTCTCTGCCGTCCCAGGCGAACCCCCTCTCTTCCGGTTGCAGCGCCGAACAGGTCGCGATCGGTTCTGCCGTCAACAGTGCGACCGGGGTGAACAGTCGCTGCTCGGCGGCGAGTGCCAAGCAGCGGGTAGACAATGTCGTCAATGATCCCGCTGACTATGCCAAGCGCAAGGCGGCCCAGGCCACCGGGGTGGACGAGGCTTACAACAAGGCGCGCAACACCAAGGCGCGGGTCGAGAACGCGGTGGATGACCCCGCCGACTACGCCAAACGCAAGGCGGCTCAGGCCACCGGGGTGGACGAGACCTACAACAAGGCGCGCAATACCAAGTCGCGGGTCGAAAACGCGGTGAATGATCCGGCGCAGGCGGCGGGCAGGGCTGTGCTGCGTAAAACGGGCGTCTACTGAGCATCTGCTCGCCAGCGACATGGCGGCGCAATCGGCCAGGTCAGGATAAAAAGAGGGGAGCAGCTAGCTCCCCTCTTTCTTTTGGTGACTGGACTTACTGGCCGTCGGCCGTTTCCTCGTACTGACGGAAGGGGATGCGGAACACCGCCAGGCGCAGGAAGAGGTAGGTAACCCCGATCCCCGCCCAGATAAGGCCAAGCTCCAGGGAGCTCTGCTCCAGGTTGATCCAGAGCGCGCCTATGGTGGCGGCCCCCAGCAGCGGCAGCACCAGGAACAGCAGGTGATCCTTCAGGCTCTTGTTGCGCTTCTCGCGTACCCAGAACTGGCCGATGACCGACAGGTTGACGAAGGTGAAGGCCACCAGGGCGCCGAAGTTCACCAGCGCCAGCGCCATGTCCAGATCGAACGACACCGCGGAGAGGGCCAGGGCCCCCACCAGCAGCACGTTGATGGCCGGGGTGCGCCAGGTGGGGTGGATATAGCCGAACACCCGCTCCGGGATCATGCGATCGCGCCCCATCACGTAGAGGATGCGCGACACGCCGGCGTGGGCCGCCATGCCGGAGGCGAGCACGGCCGCCGTGGTGCACACCAGTACCACGCTCTGGAACAGGGTGCCGCCGACGTAGAGGGCGATCTCCGGCAGCACGGCGTCCGGCTCCTTGAAGCGGGCCAGGTCCGGGAAGAAGAGCTGCAGACTGTAGGAGACGGTGACGAAGATGATGCCGCCGATGAGCGCTGTCAGCACTATGGCGCGCGGGATCACCTTGCCGGCGTTCGGGGTCTCTTCCGACAGCGAACTCAGGCCGTCGAAGCCGAGGAAGGAGAAGCAGAGAATGGTGGCGCCGGTGAACAGCGGCAGCATGCCGGCGGACTCCAGGTGGAAGGGGCGGCTGCTCAGCAGGGTGCCGGTTCCTTCGCCGTGCAGCAGTCCCCAGGCGATGAGGCCGAGGAAGGTGAGGATGATGGCAACCTGGATAAACACGATGAAGCCGTTGAGGTTGGCCACCAGCTTGATGCCGCGCAGGTTCAGGAAGGTCATCACTGTCACCAGGCCGAAGATGAAGATCCAGGGATCGACGTTCGGGAACATGGCGGTCAGATAGATCTTGGCCAGCAAGATGTTGATCATCGGCATGAACATGTAGTCGAGCAGGGAAGACCAGCCCACCATGAAGCCCACATAGGGGTGGAACACCTTCTGGGCATAGGTGTAGGCGGAGCCTGCGGACGGGAAGCGGCGCACCAGGTGGCCGTAGCTGAAGGCGGTCAGCAGGATGCCGCCGAGCGCCAGCAGGTAGGCGGTAGCGACCCGGCCCTCGGTGATGTCACCGACGATGGCGAAGGTGTCGAACACGGCCATGGGGGTCAGATAGGCCAGGCCCATCACCACCACTTGCCACATGCTGAGGGTTTTTATCAGACGAACGGGTTGCTGGCTCACTCAGGCTTCCTCCTTGCACGGCAGGCAGGAGGTGGAATGGCGTGAGGCCATGGGACTGGTTTCTCGCATCCGCAGCGGATCGGTATGCAAACCACAGACGTTGGTCGCGCGGCGACCAAAGCAGGTTCCGGCGACAACCGGAGACAAAGCCAATAAGAGCCCCATGTTTTTCCTCATTGCGGCATTAGGTCCATCTGAACCTAGATATCATTTCCGGAGTGGTTCCGGCCTCGAAGTAGACACTTGTTTTCAAAATGAAAAATAACCGATGTGAGGATCACATCGGTTATTCAAATCGGCGCGCATTTTGCCCCAGATGGGGGGGGATGACAAGCCAGGATCGGCATTCCCGGCAAGAGAATGCATAAGGACAGGGTTTACATCAATAAACCACGCCTATTCCGGTGTCGACGGCAGGGGTGCCAGCCCGCTGCTGGCAAGGCTTTGCGCCGGTTGGCTCGGCAGCGAGACGCGCCAGACGGTGGTGCGCAAAAACAGGTAAATTCCGCCGATGGCGGCCCAGATCAGCCCCAGCATCAGGGAGGTCTGCTCCAGGTTGAGCCAGAGTATGGCCACTGTCCCGGCTCCGAGCAGGGGCAGCACCAGGTATTGCAGGCGATCCTGCCAGGTTTTGTTGCGCCCCTGACGCAGGTAGTAGCAGGAGATCACCGACAGGTTGACCACGGTGAAGGCCACCAGGGCGCCGAAGTTGATCAGCGCCAGGGCGATCTCCAGATCGAAGCTGATGGCCGACAAGGCCAGCAGGCCCACCAGCAGTATGTTGAACACCGGGGTGCGCCACTTGGGATGGATATAGCCAAAGGTGCGCTGGGGCAGCACCTTGTCCCGTCCCATCACGTAGAGGATGCGGGAGACCCCGGCGTGGGAGGAGAGCCCCGAGGCCAGCACAGCCACGCAGGCGCAGACCAGCACCACGCTCTGGAACAGCTTGCCGCCGACATAGAGGGCGATCTCCGGCAGCACGGCGTCCGGCGCCTTGAAGCGGGAGGCATCCGGGAAGTAGAGCTGCAGGGCATAGGCCACCACCACGAAGATGAGGCCGCCAAGCAGGGCGGTCAGGATGATGGCTTTGGGGATCACCTTGCCGGCCTCCGGGGTCTCCTCGGAGAGGGCGCTCAGGCTGTCGAAGCCGAGGAAGGAGAAGCAGAGGATGGTGGCCCCGGTCAGCAGCGGCAAGATCTCTGTGCTGCTGCTGTAGATGGGCTGCAGGCTGAGGGTGCCGACCCCTTCCCCCTGATAGACCCCATGAGCGATCAGGCCGAGGAAGACCAGCATGATGGCCACCTGGATGAAGATGATGAGGCCGTTGAGGTTAGCCACCAGATCGATGCCGCGCAGGTTGATGGCGGTCATCAGCACCGTCATGCCGAGGATGAAGATCCAGGGCTCGACGCCGGGGAAGAGGGCGCTCAGATAGATCTTGGCCAGCAGCATGTTGATCATCGGCAGGAAGATGTAGTCGAGCAGGGAGGACCAGCCCACCATGAAGCCCACCACGGGGGAGAACTCCCGCTGGGCATAGGTGTAGGCCGAGCCCGCGATCGGGTAGTGACGCACCATCTTGCTGTAGCTGGAGGCGGTGAACAGCACCCCGACCAGGGCCAGCAGGTAGGCGGTGGTGACATGACCCTGGGTGATGTCGGTGACGATGCCGAAGGTATCGAACACCACCATGGGGGTCATGTAGGCCAGGCCCATCACGACCACTTGCCACAGGGTCAGGGTTTGTTTCAGTCGCGCGGGGCGTGGGGCCATGGGGCCTGTCTCCTAAGAATGCAGTGGTGAAGGGCCCGCCTGCCGGGCAGGGATAGGGCCCCATGACAGGGTGAGGGGTCACAGAGGGAGCCAACTGCTCCTGCCATCATTTTTGGGGGCGAGATGATACCGTATAAGCAGGCCATCCGCGATGGACGGCCTGTCGTTATCTGACGATATTGTTCGTGCCAGCTAGAAACGCGGGCACTAGCCCTGACTGGCGGCGGCCAGCGCCTGCTCCAGCAGGTCGAGTCCCTCGTCGATCAGCGCCGGGGAGGTGGTGAGGGGGGCGAGGAAGCGGATGACGTTGGCACGCACGCCGCAGGCCAGCAGCACCAGGCCCCGTTTGCCTGCCTCTGCCACCAGCCGTTTGGTGAGATCCGGGTCCGGTTTGGTGGCATCGCGCCCCTTGACCAGCTCCATGGCCACCATGGCGCCGGGGCCGCGGATGTTGCCTATGCTGTCAAACCGCTCCGCCAGCTGGTGCAGGCGCGCCTTGATCTGCTCCCCCTGCACCAGGGCCTGCTGGTTCAGGCGCTCCTCTTCGATCACTTCCAGCACCGCCAGGGCGGCGGCGCAGGCGATGGGGGAGCCCGCATAGGTGCCACCCAGGCCACCGGGTTTGGCGGCATTCATCACCTCGCTCTTGCCCACCACGGCGGAGAGCGGGAAGCCACCGGCCAGGCTCTTGGCCAGCGTCATGATGTCCGGCTCGACGCCGCTGTATTCGGTGGCGAAGGTCTTGCCGGTGCGACAGAAACCTGTCTGGATCTCGTCGCAGATGAGCAGTATGCCGTGCTGATCGCAGATCTTGCGCAGCGCTTGCAGGAAGCTCGGGGAGGCGACATAGAAGCCCCCTTCACCCTGCACCGGCTCTATGATGATGGCGGCCACCCGGGCCGGCTCAATGTCGGCGCTGAAGCAGAGATCCAGTGCCCCCAGGGCATCGGCCTCGCTCACCCCCAGGTAGTCGGCCGGGAAGGGCAGGTGATAGACCTCCCCCGGGAAGGGGCCGAAGCCGGTCTTGTAGGGCACTACCTTGCCGGTGAGCGCCATCCCCATCATGGTGCGGCCGTGGAAGCCGCCCTTGAAGGCGATGGTGCCGCTGCGGCCGGTGTGGGCGCGGGCTATCTTGATGGCGTTCTCCACCGCCTCGGCACCGGTGGAGAGGAAGAGGGTACGCTTGGGGGTCGGGCCCGGCACCAGGGCGTTGAGCTTCTCGGCAAGTTCGATATAGCCCGGGTAGGGGGTGACCTGGAAGCAGGTGTGGCTGAACTTCTCGAGCTGCTCGCGCACGGCGGCGACCACCTTGGGGTGGTTGTGGCCGGTGTTGAGCACGGCGATGCCGGAGGCAAAGTCGATGTAACGGTTGCCCTCCACGTCCCACAGCTCGGCGTTTTTCGCCCGGTCGATGAAGACCGGCAGCAGAGTGCCGACGCCCTGTACCACGGCCGCTTCGCGGCGCGCTTGCCACGCCTGGTTTGAATGCTGTTCTGACTGACTCATCTTTCCTCCCTGAGGGGCATGGACCCCTGATATTCCTGTGCAATCTGCTCATCGATTGAACCGCGCACTGCCATCTGGCAGGGCGGCATGTCTGGTGCGGGACGCGGGTGGCGTACCGCAGGGCGCCATCGAGGCTCTCGTGAGGCCGAGCTGGCGCCCATATCTATCTATAAAAGCGATGGACGGGTGTCAGAGGCATCTTTTTAAGCGATGCCTCTGCGGGGCATGGGCATCAACGGATGCCGCCAAAGCAGAGGTATTTGGTCTCGAGGTACTCCTCCAGCCCCTCTGCCGCCCCTTCCCGACCCAGTCCCGACTCCTTGATGCCGCCAAAGGGGGCCAGCTCGGTTGAGATGATCCCCTCGTTTATGCCCACCATGCCGTATTCCAGCTGCTCGGCCACCCGCCACACCCGGGCAATGTCCCGGCCATAGAAGTAGGCGGCCAGGCCATAAGGGGTGTCGTTGGCGATGGCGATGGCTTCGGCCTCGGTCTCGAAGCGCACCAGCGGCGCCACCGGGCCGAAGATCTCCTCCTGCAGTATGGGGTTGTCCCGGGTCACGCCGGTCAGGATGGTGGGGTGGTAGAAGAGCGGGCCGGCGGGGTGGGCTTGCCCCCCCACCAGCACGCTGGCCCCGGCGGCCTCGGCCTGGCTGACCAGGGAGGCGACCTTGTCGGCGGCGGCGGCATTGATGAGGGGGCCTATCTGGGTGCCTTCACCCATGCCATCCCCCACCTTGAAGGCGCGCACTGCGGTGGCCAGCTTCTCGGCGAAGGCGTCATGGACACTGGCCTGCACCAGGATGCGGTTGGCGCAGACGCAGGTCTGGCCGGCGTTGCGGTATTTGGAGGCGAGCGCCCCGGCCACGGCGGCGTCGAGGTCGGCATCGTCAAACACGATGAAGGGGGCGTTGCCACCCAGCTCCAGAGAGAGCCGCTTCATGGTGTCGGCGCACTGGCGCATCAGCAGCTTGCCGATGCGGGTGGAGCCGGTGAAGGAGAGCTTGCGCACCTTGGGGTTGCGGCACAGCTCGTCGCCCACGACCGAGGCCTGATGGGAGGTGACTATGTTGATGACCCCGGCGGGGATGCCCGCCTGCTCGGCCAGGGCCGCCAGCGCCAGCGCACACAGGGGCGTCTCGGCGGCGGGCTTGATGACTATGGTGCAACCGGCGGCCAGTGCAGGGCCGGCCTTGCGGGTGATCATGGCGATGGGGAAGTTCCAGGGGGTGATGGCGGCGACCACGCCCACCGGCTGCTTGATGGTGGCCAGGCGCCGGTCGCCGGAGAAGCCGGGAATGGTGCGGCCATAGGCGCGCTTGCCCTCTTCCGCGAACCACTGGATGAAGCTGGCACCGTAGGCTACCTCGCCCTTGGCCTCGGCGAGGGGTTTGCCCTGCTCGCAGGTCATGATGCGGGCCAGTTCATCCTGGTTGACCATGATGAGTTCGAACCAGGAGTGGAGCCTGCTGCCGCGCTCCTTGGCGGTGAGGGCGGCCCAGGCGGGCTGGGCATTGTGAGCCGCCGCTATGGCGAGCCGGGTGTCCGTCTCGTCCATGTCGGGTACCTGGGTGATGAGCTGGCCGGTCGCCGGGTTCAGGACCTCGAAACTTTGTCCGCCATGGGCCTCGCACCAGCGGCCATCTATATAGGCAAGGGACTTGATCAAGGAGAGTGCGGGTTGTGATGCTGACATAGATAGGAAGCCTCGATTGTGGGTCTGGGTGGCCAACTCATCCCGTGGTGCCACCGTATAGAATAATAAGCACGTAACGACCATAAAGTGAGCCGAAATGTTTTTCAAGTGTTAAATATATTTGAGTGAATGGTGCAGTGCATGCTAGAAATGGGGCTCTCAGGACGATTCTAGCGTTTCTCATTCGGTGAGGTGTGCAAAATAATGAACGCTCTCGGCTGTGCAGGATAGCGAACAGGGTGCCGGGATTGACGCATTATTTTAACCAGCCGCCACAAGGTATTCGAATAGCCATACAAGGAGGTGGGGATGCAGCAACCACAAGGTGAGGTCCAGTGGCAGACCATGACGGATAACCCCTTGTCTGACAAAGGGATGGATAAAACCATGGGGGAGCGGCTCGCCCTCCTTCGCCGTCGCCTCGGGCTCTCCCAGCGCCGGGCCGCCGAGCTGAGCGGCCTGACTCACGGCGCCATCTGCATGATAGAGCAGAACAAGGTGAGCCCCTCGGTCGCCTCGTTGCAAAAATTGCTCAGCGTCTACGAGCTGCCGCTCTCCCGCTTCTTCGCCGAGGAGGAGGCGCGGGCGCCGAGCGTGGTGATCAAGGCCGAACAGCTCATCGAGCTGGGCAGCCAGGGGGTCTCCATGAAGCTGGTGCACAACGGCAACAATCGTCGCCAGCTCGGCTTCATGCTGGAGACCTATGCCCCAGGCACGGACACCGGGGGGCAGGTCAAGCACCTGGGGGAGGAGGTGGGCACAGTGCTGGAGGGCTCTGTCGTGCTGAGCCTGGCCGGGCAGACCTATCAGCTGTGCGCCGGGGACAGCTATGTGATCGACACCGGCGAGCCCCACAGCTTCAGCAATCCATCGGGGCAGGTCTGCCGCATCGTCAGCGCCCACACCCCCGCCAGCTTTTGACATTGAACAGCGCGAACATTGGAAACGAACCGGTAAGGAAGCAGGGATCATGACCGAACATGTAAAGAGTTACTACGCAGCCAGTGCCAACCAGCACGCCCCCTACCCGATGCTCACCGAGCAGCTTGAGTGCGACGTCTGTGTCATAGGGGCCGGGTATACCGGCCTCTCCAGCGCCCTGCACCTGGTGGAGAAGGGCTACAAGGTGGTGGTGCTGGAGGCGGCCAGGGTGGGGTTTGGCGCCAGCGGCCGCAACGGCGGCCAGATAGTCAACTCCTACAGCCGTGACATCGACACCATAGAAGCGAACTGCCCGCCGGATCAGGCCAGGCTGCTCGGCTCCATGTTGTTTGAGGGGGGAGACATCATCCGCGAGCGGATCCAGCGCTACAACATCCAGTGCGATCTGCAGCAGGGCGGTGTCTTTGCCGCCGAGACCCAGAAGCAGCTCCACGAGCTCAAGGCACAACATGCCCGCTGGCAGAAGTGGGGCAACGATCAGCTGGAGCTGCTCGATGCCGAAGGTGTACGCGAGGTGGTGGCAAGCGATCGCTACATCGGCGCCCTGCTGGACAAGCGCGGCGGCCATATCCACCCCCTCAACCTGGCGCTGGGGGAGGCGGAAGCCATCCGCGCCCTGGGAGGCCGCATCTTCGAGCAATCCGCCGTCACCAGCATCACTCCGGGCCAGATTGCCCTGGTGAAGACGGCCAAGGGGGCGGTGAAGGCGCGCTTCGTGGTGGTGGCCGGCAACGCCTATCTCGGCAACCTGGTACCTGAGCTGGCGAGCAAGAGCATGCCGTGCGGCACGCAAGTCATCGCCACCGAGGTGCTGGGGGAGGAGCGGGCCCGCGCCCTGCTGCCGCAGAACTACTGCCTGGAAGATTGCAACTACCTGCTCGACTACTACAGAACCACAGGGGATCACCGGCTGATCTACGGCGGCGGCGTTGTCTATGGGGCGCGGGATCCGGCAGACATAGAGCGGCTGATTATCCCCAAGATGCAGAAGACCTTCCCCCAGCTGGCGGACGTCAAGGTGGAGTACACCTGGACCGGCAATTTCCTCTTGACCCTGTCGCGCCTGCCGCAGTTTGGCCGTATCGGTCACAACATCTACTACATGCAGGGTTACAGCGGCCACGGCGTGACCTGTACCCATCTGGCGGGCAAGCTGCTTTCGGAAGTGCTGAGTGGCCAGGCGGAGCGCTTCGACGCCTTCGCCAAGCTACCACACTACCCCTTCCCGGGCGGGCGTCTGTTCCGCATCCCCTTCACCGCCGCGGGGGCCGCCTGGTATACCCTGCGAGACAGGCTGGGGGTGTGACGCCCATAAAGGGCATAGCGCTATGGCGTCATGACGGCCGAATAGTGAAGGGCATGAGCTTCTGGTGATTCGGCGGCCGCATAAGGGGGAGTGGCAAGCCATCCCCTGCGCCGCAGGAGACTGCTTACCCTGCTGGGCAAACTTGGGGATCCCATAACGGCGCCCGCGTTATAGCGTCATGACCGCCGAGTGGTGAAGGACATAAGCTTCTGGTGATACGGCGGCCGAATAGGGGGAAGCCACTCTCTTTTAGGTTGAGGTGCGTTGAGTGCGAGGGCTCCCCAGGCTCTCCTCTCAGGGGATGAAGCTGCCAGCAGGTGAGCGCTGGCAGCCAGAAGGCAGATGAAACGACAGAGGGAGGCGTCATGCCTCCCTCTGTTCTGGGTGAACAACCTGGATCAGCTTCAATGGTGTGGCGCCATCATCAACCAGCTCAGGCTGCATCGACTCGCCGGTCTCAGAATCTATAGGGGAAGCGCAGCCCTATGCTGTAGTCGGGCGCATCCGTGGTGAGCCCTGCCGACCAGTTGACCGCCATGGAGAGCTTGTCCGTAATGGCCCAGGTTGACCCCATCCCGAAGCTGGCGGCGTTGGCATCGGAGCCGGTGACCTTCTCCATGTCAAAGCCTTCGGCTCCCTGGCTGGATTCGAGGGTGATGCGCTGGTTGATGTTGAAGGAGAGGCTGAAGCGCTCGTTCAGTGCAAACGCGACCCCCAATCCATATTCATACCAGTCACCGAGCTGGATGCTGCCTGGCTGATCGCCGGGCTGGTAGGAGACATCGTCAAAGTCTTGCTTGAGGCTGTGACCATAGTTGAGGTTGGCGAACAGTATGGCGGGGTCCATGGTCCTGACCAGGGAGAAGCCGGTGGACAACTGCCAGAGCCCGTTGCCGGTGGCGAGATCCTTGGGGACCATCAGGTTGCCGGACTCCGAGGTCATGATCTCTATCCCGTAGGGATCCTTGCCTGTCGGCGCCTTGGCCCGCAGGTTCCAGACCAGATCCGGCCAATCTTCATCCTCGGCCAGGACCCTGTAGTAGATGGCGAGACTGAGATCGCCAAGCCCGCCATCGCTGACGGTCTGCTCCTCAAACTCACGGCTGGAGTTCTCCTTGCCGGTGCTCTGGTAGTTGGTGTTGCGGTACATATAGGGCACGGCCAGTTCCAGCTGCCAGCGATCATTGAGGGTGTAACGGGTCACCAGATCTGCCGTCCATTGATCGGAACGGACTCTGTCCAGATTGATTTCACCAAGGAAGATGGCGTCCAGGGCAAGAAAACCGCGCAGGGCGAGATCCTTGCGATTGTAGTGCTGATAAGAGAGGCCAAAATCGAGGGTCAACGCACGATCAAACACGTTGTGCTGCTCGATCATCAGGTCTTCGGTACTGCGACCGACTTCGGGGGCCCGGCGAGCCGGGTCAGGCTGGGAGGGGGCCGCGGCGGTAGCCCCTTCTGCGGCGACCGCGGTCGCACCGGTGGCCTTGACGGCTTCCAGGCGGGCCTGTAACTGATGGAGTGCCTGATTTTGCTGGATCAATTGCTGACGCAGCTGATCAAGCTGTTGTTGTAGGGCCTCTTCCTCTGCGGTCGCGCCCCAGCAGGCGAAAGGGGTCAGTGCAATCAACAGCACGGTAGACTGTTTCATCGAGATACGTCCTTGTTGTTTATTATCCTTTTTATAGTTCAGTCCATGGGATTCATCTGTTCTCAGCGAGAAAGCCAGATCCTGGTCTGATTGAGCGTCTGCAAACCGTCACCCCTGACTCTATTGAGTTGCAGCAGACCTCGACTGAAATCGGTTCCTCTCAGACTCTGTTCCAATCGGACTCGTCCATCGGACGAGTTTAGTTGCAGCCCGGCATAATTGCCTGAAACGCGGTAACTAGCAGTGCCAAGGTTCCCCTGATGCTCGTAGTTGCCCGCGGAGACGATCTGCCCCGTCATTTCGGGGGCCGTCAGTGTAATACCCGCCTGGTTCACCGAGCTGTTGCCGCTCCCCTCCAACTGCACGACCTGCACCAAGCCAGCGCCTTGTACGGGAGCACTCGGAGGCGTCGTTGTTACTGTCTTGACCTCATCCTTGATGCGTACATCCAGTTTGGGTTTATTTTGCACCACGCTCAGGGCCAGGTTCATGGCGGCAGTTTGCTGGGCCTGAGCCGTCGTCAGGGTTGAAATGAACTCGATGCCGAAATAGCTGATCCCGTGGGTACTGACATAGCGACCGCGTAAATGGGCCAGCTCTCCATCGGCCAGTTCAGGAGCAAAATGGTCTGACAGCAGTGCCAGAGGATCCGAATCGGCCAGCAGTGGGCAGGCAAAGCCACCCAGACTGCAGATGAGGCATATAGCGGGTCGGGTATTCATGATGACCTCACATTAGCTCTTTGTGCTGAAAACCAAATTCCAGCAAGGATGTTTCATTGACGGGGGCGAACAGCCCATCTTTTCCTCTGGCTGAGAGTGGAGGAGAAGGATTGGCCAGAGGCGCATCCGGGCGATAACCGGCACCAATAACGGCGAGCAGTATGCCGTTCCAGCTTTCCTTGAACTCCTGGAACGTAATGACACGATTTCCGAGGGCCGGATCTGCCAGATAGACACGGTCGTGGCGATCGATGGCACGCAGCACGGCAAAGTGCTGATAGCCGCGAATATTGAGCAGCACTATGGTGGGTACTCTCACCTGCCGCAATTTTTCATCTCCCAGGCGATACCCTCTGACGCGCATGCCGAGCATTTGCAAATATTGCTTCATGTCGAGCATGGAGAAGCCATAGTGTTTGACCTGTGCCGGGTCTGCCATGGCCAACATGCCATCCATCACCCAGCGTTCATTGGTTACATGGCCGTAGGAGTAGCGCAGTATGGTTGCGACGGCGGCAGCCCCACAGCTGAAATCTGTATGTTGGCGCTCGATATTGGCATAACGGCGCTCCAGAATGCTCTGTACCGGTTTGTTGAGATCCCCCAGTGCCGGGAGATGTTCTCCCAATGGCATATTGGCTGACCAGGCAGCAGGGCAGAATAACAACAGCAGTAGCCAGCGCATTGAGACCTCCATGTCCTGAAAAAAAGGGGGCGCAAAGGCCCCCTCTGAAGAGCATTACTTGGCAAAACCTGCGGCCAGCGAGAGGTTGTTCGCTTGCAGGTTGTTGGTGCCCGACGACACGTTCACCCCGATGTTGCCCACGGCACCGTTGAAGGCGCCGCCATCGATGGTTGCCCGGTTGAAGGTTTCGCGGCTGGTGTAGGTATTGACCACGGGGATGAAGCCAGTTGCATAGCCACTGAGCTTGATATCACCCTCTTCCTCGAACTCGAACTTGCCAGGATTTTTCTTGTTGTCATTGTCGAAGTCGATGTGACCAAGCTGGCGTTGTGCTCCAGGATTGTGATCCCCGTCGACCCAGACTTCCGGATAGACGTCGTTGGACTGCTTGCTGGTCCCTTCGTACTCACCCTCGGCTTTGAGCTTGAGGAAGATGGGGTTGTAGTCCACGGTTCTGGTGGCGCTCAGGCTCTTGTTCTCGGTCATGTTCTTGGACACGCTCTGGCTGTTTGCCACTGTGGCCACGGCCATGTTGCCGGTGGACACCGAGGCCGCCATGTTGTTGGCCTGAACATTACCCGAGCCAGACGTCACGTTGGCACCTATGTTGCCCGCGGCATCCTTGAATGCCCCATCGCCGATCCCGGCCTTGTTCTGATGACCGTGGTTGGTAGTCCAGTTTTGGCTGGCACTTTGGGTGGAGAAGATCTCGGCATCCGAAGATCCACCAGGCATGCCTTGTTGTTGGCCGCGGCCCATGATGAACTCGGCATCCACTTCGTCATAGGCTGCCAGGGAAGCGCTGTTGCCTTGTACGTTGGAGTCACCGGCTGCTACGTTGGCGCCGACGTTACCGGATGCACCCTTGAACGAGCCGTCAATCTTGCTCGTGTTTTCTGTTCTTGAATTACCAGTGCCGATCATGGAGCTGGATTGTTGGTTGTCCACCACCGCCATGCCGAGTTTGTTGACATTGATGTAGCCGCCGACACGGACAGTGCCTTCGTACTCTACATCGACCTCTGCCTTGACCTTCTTGGTCAAGGTTGCCCCTGTCTCATCCCTGTCACCGCGGTAATCGGCGGAGGCGGTGCCCGACATGGCCATGACAACCGCAGCGGCTAATGAGCTATAAATAAGTCCACGCATAATGAGTCTCTCCATTGAACTTTCTGTGGAAGATTTGCCCATCGGCTGAACCTACGCCCCCGGACTCGGCTTCCGATCCCTGCGACATCATGGGGATGTCGTTACTGCGCCAGCCAGAGGCAGGGAGACCATGTTGACTGCCTGGTTTCCCTGTCCCGTGACCTGGTTCACCTGGATGACGCCTTTACTGCCCGTCAGGGCGCTGTCATCCAGGTAGATACTGGTGGTTGTGTTGGGAGGCACCTTGCCTGAAGGTGTCTTTGCAACACTGGTGCTGAGGTTGATGTCGGTCACCACACCGATGCCGCTGTCATCCAGCGACAAGGCGAAGGCATTGAGCTGCTGGTTGGCTTCACCTGCGCCCTGATTGATCCCGACCAGCCCCTGACTCTGGCTCAGCGCCGAGCCCAGAATGGCCACGCTCTGGTTGCCATTGAGATTGGTAGTGGATTGATTCTGTTGGCTAAATTGAACGATGGCCGGCCCTGATAGCGCTATGGCGGCGAGGTTGCCCTGCTGGTTGTTATTACCGGCAACCATATTGACACCCATGGCGCCACGAATATTGCTGAGCGCTTGCGAGCCGAGATCAACACGATTCTCTGCTTGCGACTGCTGTGCGAATGCGGGAAGGGAAATAATTGCCAGTGCAATATATGTTTTCATGCTCTGTCTCCATATGCCAGGAGGGCTTATTAGAGAGAGCAATGAATGTGCCAGTTAGTAACTTATTGATATATAATGTTTTTGTATTTGAGCTATTTGTGTTTAAGTCTCAGTTTTGATAATGAACTTTTATATAATTCATCAACATATTGTTTATCAATGACTTTATTGTTTCTCACCGTTAATTTTGCTGTCTCATTATTGTGGTGTCATCAGTCTAAATGCGGGATGGTTTATAGTTATCATCGTCTGGTTACTTGGAGTTGGCGTCATTTGATGAACGTCATGCTCTGTCCAGATGAAGGCGTGAGCCTCAAAGAGCAATGGTCAGACTCTCTCGTGCAGAGGCTATAACAAGGAGTTTTCCCTATGACAGAAACGGCATTGTTACTCATCAATTCATGTGCCGTGCTGGAAAGCCTGCTGATAAAAAGCGAATGGCAAGTGGAGCAGGCAAGTTCCCTGGCGGTGGCAGAACAGAAATTGCAGGAAAAGACTTATCCCCTGGTGCTGGTGGCCATCAAGCCGGATCAGCATGACGCCTTGTATTCCCTGATTGGCCAACACTCCAGCAGCCTGTGGATTGGCCTGATCGAGCGTGATTGCCTGGCCAGCGAGGCCCTGCGCAACCTGCTTGCAGCCTGTTTCCATGACTTCCACACCTTCCCGCTCGATCAGGAAAGACTCTCCCACAGCTTGGGTCATGCGTTGGGAATGGCGCAGCTCATCCGGCGCCATCGCCCCAAGATGCCGGCTCAGCTGCGCTTCATCCAGGGTGAGAGCAGCGCCATTCGCCAGTTGCGCGAGCAGATCATGCGGCTGCAACATTGTCGCCTGCCCGTGCTGGTGACCGGGCCCAGCGGAACCGGCAAGGAGCTGGTGGCTCGTGAGCTGCACTACAGCACCTTCGGCGAAGACAGTCCCTTTGTGGCCGTCAACTGCGGCGCCATGCCCCATCAGCTGATCCAGTCCGAGCTGTTCGGCCACGTCAAGGGCGCCTTCACCGGTGCCCAGAGCCGCAAGATAGGCAAGATTGAGGCGGCCGATGGCGGCACCCTGTTCCTCGACGAGATCGGGGAGTTGCCACTGGAGGATCAGGCGACCCTGCTGCGCTTCTTGCAGGAGCAGAGCATAGAGGCCGTGGGCAGTCATCTGACACGGAATGTGGACGTAAGGGTCATCGCCGCCACCAATATCGATGTGGAGCAGGCGGTGGCCAGCGGTGGATTTCGCATGGACCTCTACTATCGGCTCAACGTGGTGCGGTTGCGTACCCCTGCCTTGTGCGAACGGGCGGAGGACATCCAGCTGCTTGCCGACGATATCCTGGCAGAAGTGCGGGGAGGGCGGATGCTGAGCTTTACCCACAAGGCGCGTCAGGCCATGCAGTCCTATGGCTGGCCTGGCAATGTCAGGGAGCTGCGCAACCGGGTGCAGCGGGCAGCCGTCATGAGTTCTGGCCCCTTCATCGAGGCCGATGACATGGAGCTGACCAACATGGACTCCCTGTTGCTCGATGGCTCGCTCAAGGCCGTGCGTGAGGCGGCAGAGCGCCAGGCGCTGCAACGGACGCTGGCCCGTTTCCCTGACCAGCTGGAGGAGGTGGCGCGCACCCTGGACATCTCGCGCGCCACCCTCTACCGGCTGCTGGACAAGCACGATCTGCTGTAGTTCCCGTCATTGCGTGCATGGCGGCCTTTGCCCCTGCCGTTCAGTGCCAAGCCCGGGCAACAGGCCCGGGTTTTTATTTGTGCAAATGTGCGCAAACCGGTTTGGCGACGGATGTGCTAGGGGGTATGTCGCCGTCAGGGGGCGTGCGTTGCCAGCTGGCACAGACGGCGCGCCGCTTCCTCTTCACTTTGGACCACCTGATGGGCACCGCGGATCAGCAGGTGATGCACCTCTTCCGCCTGGTGACCACAGGCGGCAATGCGCAGCAGGTCTCCCTGCTCACGGGCTCTCGCGGCGATTTCTCCGGCCAGCAGGCTGTCATCCAGGGTGATGAGCAACCAGCTGGCATCGGGGAGCGCCACCGAGAGCAGGTCGTTCTGGATGGGGTGGCCTGCGAGACAGCGGATCCCCTGAGCGCGCCAGGGTTCCAGCAACTGCTCATCCGGATCTATCACTACCATCTCCCTTCCTAGTTCGTGCAGTTGCCGAATCAAATGGCTGCCGATGCCGTCGGCCCCGACCACCACCACATGACCCTGCAGGGGACAGAGGGAAGTACCGGGCTCGACCCGGGGCTCAGGCTTGCTTCTTAGCCAGCGCTCGACCTGGTTGAACACCAGCGGATTGAGCATGATGGAGAAGCAGGCGCCCACCAGCACCAGATCGCGTGCCACATCGGGCACCAGACCAAGCATGGCACCCAGCCCCATCAGGATGAAGGAGAACTCCCCCACCTGGGCCAGGCTGGCCGAGATGGTCAGTGCCGTGCGCACGCTGTGGCCAAACAGGCGCACTATGGCGAAGGCCGCCACCGATTTGCCGATGACGATGACAAAGATGGTTGCCAGCACCGCCAGCGGCTCGCGCAGCAAGATGGTGGGGTCAAACAGCATGCCCACAGAGACGAAGAAGAGCACGGCGAAGGCATCCTGCAGTGGCAGGGTATCGTTGGCAGCCTTGTGGCTGAGGTGGGAGCTGTTCATCACTACCCCGGCGAAGAAGGCGCCGAGGGCGAAGGAGACCCCGAACAGCTTGACCGCCCCGAAGGCGATACCCAGGGAGCAGGAGAGCACGGCCAGGGTAAAGAGTTCGCGGGAGCCGGTGGCGGCGGTGCGGGCCAGCATCCAGGGGATGAGGCGGCGTCCCCCTATGGTCATCAGTGCGATGAAGGCGGCCACCTTGGCCAGGGTGAAGCCCAGATCCCGGAGCACATGGGCCAGGGTCAGGGTCTCGCCTCCGGTCTGCAGGTTCGCCAGTATGGGGAGCAGCACCAGGGCCAGCACCATCACCAGATCCTCGACGATGAGCCAGCCGATGGCGATGCGCCCCTCCTTGGTATCCAGCTGCCCCCGGCTCTCCAGCGCCCGCAGCAGCACCACTGTGCTGGCGGTGGAGAGTGCCAGCCCGAACACCAGGCCGGCGGTGATGCTCCAGCCGAGCAACTGGGAGAGACCGAGCCCGAGCAGGGTCGCCAGGGTGATCTGCACTATGGCGCCCGGGATGGCGATGTGTTTGACCGAGAGCAGATCCTTCAGGGAGAAGTGCAGGCCGACGCCAAACATCAACAGAATGACGCCGATCTCCGCCAATTCGGGGGCGAGTCTCAAATCGGCCACATAGCCGGGGGTGAATGGGCCGCACACGACCCCGGCCGCCAGATAACCCACCATGGGGGAGATGCGCAGGCGTTGAGCCAGCATGCCAAAGAGATAGGCGAGCACGAAGCCGCCAACCAGGGTTGTGATAAGGGGGAGTGAGTGGTCCATGTCGTCACCTCGCTAATGGCAGTCAGGGGCTACCAGATCACCAAGAGGCGAAGAGGGCAGCTGTCAATGAGCAGGGGGCGAAAGAGACAGAAGTTGGCCGCATCAAGCACAATATCTTGGGGGCAACAGATGCCGTTTCCATTGAAAAATAATGTAATTTTACTGCTCGAGCAACACTTATCCAAGTTTCAGATCTAATTTGATATCAAACATATATAAACCATTGTTTTGTGAGTGGTTAAAAAGTCTTTCCCGGTAAATATTGGCAGGAGTAATCAATCCTTGATGGGTTTTGGCTCGCCGGGGAGCCCAGATGATTGAGGCGGCCTTCGGGCCGCCTCCGTTGATGTGCGCCAGGGGATCACTCGCCCCTGGCAACCCCCTCCCGCCTAGGGTCTGCGGCGCCAAACCAGCCACCGGCATTGCGTTGCACCCCCTGCAAGCCCGAGGTCTGCTCGCTGAGCACTATCTCGTGCCCCCTGGCCTTGAGCCCCTGGATAACGGACTCGGGCGTGCGTCCCTGCTCCAGCTCGGTGGGGCCGTTGCGGCTGCCGAAGTTGGGCAGGTCGATGGCCTGCTGCAGGTTCAGCCCCCAGTCCTGGGTGCCGAGCAGCGCCTTGCCCACGTAGTTGATGATGGCCGAGCCACCGGGGGAGCCCAGGCTCATCTCCAGCTCACCGGTCTGCTTGTCAAACACCAGCAGGGGCGACATTGAGGAGCGCGGGCGCTTGCCAGGCTCCACCCGGTTGGCCACCGGCAGACCGGCGGCATCCACCGAGGTGAAGGAAAAATCCGTGAGCTGGTTGTTGAGCAGGTAGCCGTTGACCATCAGCCGGGAGCCGAAGCCATCCTCGATGGAGCTGGTCATGGAGACCGCCATGCCGTCCCCATCCACTATGGAGACGTGGCTGGTGGAGGGCAATTCCGGGGTGGCATCCTGACCACGGGTCAGCGCCAGTGGCGGCGTGCCCGGTTGGGCGACGCCCATGGACTTGGCGCCGATGAGCCGGCTCCGCTCGGCGAGATAGCCCTTGTCCAGCATGCCGCGCACCGGCACCTCGACGAAGTCTCCGTCCGCCACGTACTGGTTGCGGTCGGCGAAGGCGAGGCGCGCCGCCTCGCTGTAAAGGTGGATGGCGTCGCTTGAGGCGGCCAGCCGGCCGTCCGCCCCCTGCACCGGCCTGAGGGCCGCCATGTCGCGGCTCTCCAGCATGCCGAAGATCTGGCCGAGGGCCAGGGTGCCCGAGGAGGGAGTCGGGAAGCCGCACACCTCGCTCTGGCGATAGTCAAAGCAGAGGCCGTCCCGCAACCTGGCGCTGTAGCTGGCCAGATCCGCGACGCTCAGCACCCCGGGGTTGGTGGGATGGGCATGGACTTTGGCCACCATGGCCTCGGCGATGGGCCCTCGATAGAAGGCATCGGCCCCATCCCGTGCCAGCGTTCTGAGTACCCCGGCCAGTGCCGGGTTGGTGAGGCGGGTGCCCGCCGCCTTGGGGCTGCCATCCGCCTGGTAGAAGTAGGCCCTGGCCTCGGGGTCTTTGGCCAGATAGGGATCCTTTGCCAGCAGGGTGGCCAGACGAGGGCTGATGATGAAGCCCTGCTCGGCGAGCGTGATGGCGGGCTCGAACAGGCTGGCCCAGGGCAGCTTGCCATAGCGGGCGTGGGCCAGCGCCAGGGCGCGTACAGTGCCGGGGGCGCCGACCGAGCGACCGCCCACCACGCCGTCATAGAACGCCATCGGCTTGCCATCCTTCATGAACAGCTGATCCGTGGCCGCCGCCGGTGCCGTCTCCCTGCCATCCACGGCCGCCACCTGCTTGCCATCCCACACCAGCATGAGGGAGCCGCCGCCGATCCCGGAAGATTGCGGCTCCACCAGAGTCAATACCAGCTGGACGGCGATGGCCGCATCGACGGCGCTGCCACCCGCCTTGACGATCTGGTAGCCCGCATCCACCGCCAGCGGGTTGGCCGCGGCCACCATGAAGTCGCGCCCCTGCCAGCCCGGCTTGTCGGTCCAGCCGCTGGCCGCCTCGGGGGCTGTCAGGGTCTGGGGAGGGGGGACATAATGAAAGGCGCTCTGGGGGGCGCAGCCGGTGAGCAGGCCGAAGGCCACCAGCAGGGCGAGGGGTTTGAGGGACATGACAGGCTCCTTGTCGGTTTCTTGTACAGTCATCGGAATGTGGCACAGTTGGAGCCCGATTGAAAGATTGTCTTTATACTCATATGGTTACAAAAATATCAAGGAGGGGCCCAGGATGCACAAGGAGGGACTGGTGAGGCGTTGCGTGACGGGGCTGCTCTGCCTGCTGCTGACCGCCTGTGGCGAGCCGGGGTTCAGACCCCTGGCGGCGGGGGAGACCATATTGGCGTTCGGAGACAGCCTGACCGAGGGGCGCGGGGTCAGTCCGGCCCAGAGCTACCCCAGCGTACTGGCGAGCTTGAGCGGCCACCCCGTCATCAATGGCGGGGTGTCGGGGGAGTTAAGCCGTGCCGGGCGAGCCCGCTTGCCGGCGCTGCTGGCCGAGCACAGGCCCGCGCTGGTGATCTTGCTGGAGGGAGGCAATGACATGCTGCGCGGCAGCGGGGAGGGGGCGCTCAAGGCCAATCTCGCGGCCATGATAGAGGCGGCGCAGGGCAGCGGCGCCCAGGTGCTGCTGGTGGCCGTGCCTCGCAAGTCCCTGTTTGCCGATGGTGCGCCCCTCTACGGGGAACTGGCACAGCAGTACGGACTGGTGCTGGACGAGGACAGCATTGGCGAGCTGCTGCGCACTCCCGGGCTCAAGTCCGACGCCGTGCACTTCAACGCGCAGGGATATGGCGCCTTGGCCGAGCGGCTTCACCGGCTTTTGCAGGAGCACGGCGCTCTATGAGGCCGCTGCTCCTGCCGCGTCGGCAGGATCGCCCGGGATCAAAAAAAACCGCCGAGGCGGTTTTTTTACAGGCAAGGACAACTCAGAGGGACTGCTCTTCGCCACCCAGGGCGGCAAACAGCGCCGGGATGAACTGGGCCAGCTCGGCGGTCACCAGAGCGAAGTCCGCATCCAGGCGGGCGGCGGGATCCTCGCTGGTGACGTCGTCGTTCTGCTCGCGCAACTCTTCGCTGAATTTCAGGCGCTTGATGGAGAGATCGTCCCCCAGCACGAAGCTCAGGGTCTCGCCCCAGTTCAGGGCCAGCTTGGTCACCAGCTTGTCGTTGGCCAGGTGATTCTTGATCTCGTCGCTCATCAGATCCTGCTGCTTGCAGCGGATGATGCCGCCGTGCTCCATGGCACTGCGCAGCTCGGCCTCGTCTTCCAGGGTGAAGCTGGCGGGCAGATTGCCCTCGTTCAGCCACTCGGTCATGGTGATCTCGGGCGGGTTCTTGAGGGCCACCGGCACCACGGGCAGGGTACCTATGCTCTTGCGCAGCAGCGCCAGCAGATCGTCCGCCTTCTTGGCGGAGCCGGCGTCCACCACCATCAGGTTGTCGGCCGGGTTGATCCAGGCGAAGGTCTGGCTGGTGCGGCTGAAGGCGCGGGGCAGCAGGGTATGCATGATCTCCTCCTTCAGCGCCTCCTTCTCCTTCTTCTTGAGGGCGCGGCCCTGCTCGAATTCGATCGCTTCGACCTTCTCCGCCAGCATCTCCTTGACCACTGTGCCCGGCAGCATCTTCTCTTCCTTGCGGGCGCAGAGCAGGATATGGCCAGAGGCGCTGTGAGTCAGGGTGGAGCCGAATTTGCCGAGGGGCTTGACCCACCCGAACCGGGAGATGTCCTGACTGCCGCACGGGGTGAAGGCACAGGCCTCGAGCTGGGTTTCCAGCTGATCCACGGTCAGGTCAAAGGGGCGGGTAAAGCGATAAATCTGCAGGTTTTTAAACCACATGGCGTCCTCGGTCTCATAGATTGTCCGGCGGGCATTGTACTAGAGAGGCGCTTTGTGATCAGCCAATCATTCTCGCTAAATAAAGGGCGATCGACTTCACATGGCCTCATCTTGACCGCCCGTCTTGTCATCGAACTCCCCTAGACTGCGAGTGTTCAAATTGTTAACAAGGATGCGAATATGTTGAGAGCGAGCCGGCCGGAAGACATGGAAGAGATCGTCGAGATCTGGCTGCTGGCATCCTTGCAGGCCCATGATTTCGTTGACGCTTCCTGCTGGTGGCAGGCTCAGGAGGAGCTGCGTACCCGCTACCTCGACCACGCCCGCATCTGGGTGTTTGAAGAGCGCGGGGAACTGCTCGGTTTCATGGCCCTGGTGGATGACTACCTGGCCGCCCTCTTCGTGCGACCCGACCGCCAGGGACGCGGGGTTGGTCATGCCCTGCTGCAGGAGGCCAAGCAACAGGTGGGGGCGCTCCATACCCGGGTCTTCGTGGAGAACGAGCCGGCGGTGCGCTTCTATCGCCGCCACGGGTTCAGGATCGGGGGTGAGGTCTCGGATCCCCTGACCGGTCATCCCCAGTACCAGATGCATTTCCAAGCCGTCTGAATCTGACGTCACCGGCCTGTTTTGCTTGAAAAAAGAGGGTCGTATCCTCATCTTGTCCTCATCGGGTAGCACTGCCCCCCCTCTTATCTTTCGAGCCGCTTTTCATGAAGATCCTGCACACTGCCGACTGGCACCTTGGCCATCAACTCCATGGTCATGAGCGCCGCTTCGAACACGATGCCTTTCTCGACTGGCTGACCGACACCATCAAGACGCGGCAGATCGACGCCCTGCTGGTAGCAGGGGATCTGTTCGATACCGCCAATCCTCCCGCCAGCGCCTGGCAGCAGCTCTATCGCTTCCTGGCCAGGCTGCGCGCCGAGATGCCCCGTCTCAACATGGTGCTGATCGGTGGCAACCACGACTCTCCCTCCAAGCTGGACGCCCCCCACGAGCTGCTGCGGGCCTTCGACCTGCATCTGGTGGGCAGCATCAGCCGGGACGGGGAGGGCAGGCTCGAAACCGATCGCCTGCTGGTGCCACTGCAAGACAGGGAGGGCAAGGTTGCCGCCTGGTGCGCCGCCGTGCCTTTTCTTCGCAGCAGCGACCTGCGGGTGGAGCCGCTCGAAGAGGGGCAGGATCGGCTGATCGAAGGGGTTCGCCAGATCTACCAGGAAGTGCTGGCGCAAGGCCGTGCGCGCTGCGAGCCCGGCCAGGCGCTGATCGCCATGGGCCATGCCTACCTGGCGGCGGGTCAGCTCTCCGAGCTCTCCGAGCGGCGGGTGCTCGGCGGCAATCAGCATGCCCTGCCTGCCGACATCTTCGCCACCGCCGACTACACCGCCCTTGGCCACCTCCATCTGGCCCAGAGCCCGGCCGAGGGCGTGCACTACAGTGGCTCGCCGCTACCGCTCTCCCTCGCCGAGGCCAACTACAACCATCAGGTGCTGGAGGTCAGGTTTGAGGGGGGCAAGTTGGCGGGGCTGGAGCGGATCCCTGTGCCCCGTGCGGTGGAGATGATACGCCTGCCCCAGAGCACACTCGAGGAGGCGCTCACCGCCATAGAGGCGCTCTCCCTGCCCGACTGTCCCCAGGAGGCGCAGCCCTTCCTCGAGGTGCGCCTGCTGCTGCCCAAGCCCGAGGCCCGCATCCGCGAGCGCATTCTGGCGGTCATGGCGGGCAAGCCGGTGCGTCTGGCCCGCATCAGCACCCAGTATCAGGGCTCGGGGGAGGGGCTGGCCGATGGCCGCGAGCGGCGCAGGCTGGATGAGCTATCCCCCCCAGAGGTGTTCCGTCTCTGCTATCAGCGGCAGTTCGAGGGGGAGCCGGCGGCCGAGCTGGTCGCCTCGTTTGAAGAGATCCTGGAGCAGGTCAAGGAATCCAACACATGAAAATCTTGTCTCTTGCAGGGGAAAACCTGGCCAGCCTGACCGGCGCTTTCACCATCGACTTCGCAGGTGGCGCTTTGGGGGCTGCCGGGCTCTTTGCCATCACGGGCAACACGGGTGCGGGCAAGAGCACATTGCTCGACGCTATCTGTCTCGCCCTCTATGACGAGATGCCGCGCTTTATCGCCAATCGCAAGAATGTTGAGAAAATTGGCCGAGCGGATGAAGACGAAAAAGAAAAATTAACCGCCAATGATGTGAAAAATATCCTCAGCCGCGGCCACGCCAGCGGCTATGCCGAGGTGCAGTTCCGCGGCTGTGACGGCCGCATCTGGCTGGCGCGCTGGGCGGTACGGCGGGCACGCAATCGCTCGGAGGGGCGCTTCCAGGCCCAGGAGCGCAGCCTGACCGACGTCGAGTCGGGGCAGGTCTTTTCCGGCAGCAAGCGGGAGCTGCAGGATCGCATCGACGAGCTGGTGGGCCTCTCCTGGGAGCAGTTCCGCCGCGCCGTGATACTGCCGCAAGGGGAGTTTGCCGCCTTCCTCAAGTCGAGCGCCGATGAGCGCTCCGCCCTGCTCGAGCGGATGACGGGCACCGAGCTCTACTCCGCCATCTCCATCCAGACCCATGAGCGGGCGCGGGCCGAGCAGCAGGCGCTGGCGACCATACAGCAGCGGCTCGGCGACGTGGCCCTGATGGACGACGAGACACGCGAGCGCTGGGTCGCCCGGCAGCTGAGCCTCTCCACCAGCCTCAAGCACGAACAGCAGCAGCGTCAGCTGTTGCAGGACTTGCGGGATCTCAACGGACGGATTGCCGCCCAGTTGCAGGCCTGCCGGGAGGGGCAGGAGGCGCTGGCCGCCGCCGAGGCGGCCCATGGCGAGGCGGCGTCCGGGCGGGAAGAGTTTGCCCGCGCCGAACAGGCTCAGGTGGCCCGCGCCGATCACGACGAACTCGCCCGCCTCACCCTGGAGGTGCAGCAGCAGGAGCTGCAGATAGGCCAGCTTGTCCCCGAGCTGGAGCAGGTTGAACCTGTGTTGCAGCAGGCCGCGCTGCGCGAGCAGCAACTGCTGGCCGACAAGATTGCCGCCGAGCGGGAGTGGGGGGCCCTGCAACCCGAGCTCAAGCGGGCGCAGGAGCTCGATACCCGGCTCAAGGAGAAGGGCCAGCAGTTGCAGGAGACACGGCAGCAGGGGACCCAGGCACGGGCCCTGCAACTGGCGCTGCAGCAGGAGTGGCAGCAGCAGGCGAGTCGGGTCGAGGCCCTGACGGTGCGCCGTCAGCAGTGGGCTCTCTGGCTAGAGGAGCGCAAGGCCCTGGCCCCGCTGGCGCGCCAGTGGCAGCCTTTGCTTGCGGCCATCCAGGACTGGGCGGCGGACAGGGAGTTGTTGCAACGGGTGCTGCAAAGCCGTGAGCACAAGGGCCATGCCCTGCGGGATCTTGCCAGCCGGCTGGAGCAGGGGCAGCAGGAGCGCGACTACTGGCAGCAGGAGCGCACCCGATTGCAACAGCTGCACGATGAGCTGCAGGCGCAGGAGTGGGACGCCGAGGTCGCCAGGGCGCAGGAGCAGCGTCAGGCCCAGACAGAGCAACTGGCCCGGATTCGCCAACTGCTGGAGCTGGCCCAGGCGGGCCGCAACCACAGCGAGCAGCAGGAGCGGTTGCAGCAGGAGATGACGCTGCTCGAGCAGCATCTTGCCCGGCTGAAGGCCCAGCATGAGGAGCTGGCTCCGGCGCTGGCGCGGCTCGCCACCCAGCGCGGCGAGGCGCGCCATGCCCTGGAGCAGGCCCGCGCCGTGGCCAGCTTCGAGCAGTATCGCCACGTGCTGAGCGATGGCACGCCCTGCCCGCTCTGCGGCGCCGAGGAGCATCCCTACACCCGGAGCCAGCCCCAGGTGGCCGGCATACTGGCGCAACTGGCCGAGCGTGTCTGCCAGCTGGATCTGGAGTGGGAGCAGCTCAACCATCAGCATATTCAGGGGGAGAGCGAGCGGGTCGAGCTGGCGCGACAGCTGGTCGCCCGTCAGCAGCATCAACCCGAGCTGGAAGCGCGCTCCGAGCAGATGGTCCAGCGCTGGCTGCAACTGGGAGGGGATGCCCTGCTGGGGCAGGGGCTGCCCTTGCGGCAAAGCCCGGCGCAGTGGACCGAGCTGCTGGCTCGCCTGCTGGTGCAGGGGGAGACTCTGGAGTCGGATCTCGTGGCCGGGCAGCGGCGACTGCAGCAGGCCCAGCAGGGGCAGCAGAGGCTGCTGGGGCTGCGCAGCCAGCTGACCGAGCTGACCGCCCGCCATCAGCAGTTTGAGCAGCAGTGGCAGGAAGCCGAGCGGCAGAAGATTGAGTGGGAGGCCGAGCTGAAGGCGCTGGCCGAGCAGGAGGCGTCACTGCGCCAACGCCTGGCACTGGGGGAGGCCCGTCTCGATGAACAGATGGGGGCCGAGCCCTGGCGCCAGTGGCTTGGCAGCCGGCAATGGCAGGAGTGGCAGCAGACCTGCGAGGAGTATCTGCGCGGACAGAGCGAATGGGAGCAGCTAGGGGGCGAGCTGGCCACACTGACCCCTGCCTTGAGCGCCCAGGAGGCGCGGGTACAGAGCCAGAACGAGCTGCTACACAAGCTGGAGCGCGATTACAAGGAGCATGAGCAGCAGCGTCAGGGGCTGCTCGCCAGCCGGGAGGCCTGCCTCGGAGGCCGTGCCATCGCCCTGGTCGAGCAGGAGTGGCAGCAGCGGCTGCAACTGGCGGCCAGTCAGCTCGAGGAGGCGGTGACCGCGCTGCGGGTCGCCCGGGAGAAGCAGACCGAGCTCAAGGCCAGGTTGACCCATCTCGAGCAGGACAGGCAGGTGAGCAGCCGTCGTCGCCGCGAGGCGCTGGGGCGCTGGGCGGCCCATGCCGGCACCCTCGGCATCGCCGAATATGATCTGCGTCGGCTGCTGGCCATCACGCCGGATGAGCTCAGGGCTCGCCGCACCGCCTTGCAGCGTCTGGACGATGCCCTGGCCGAGGCCCGCACCCGGCTGACCGAGCGTCAGCGTGCGCTGGCTCAGGAGGAGGGCAAGCTGGCGCGCTATCGGGAGCATCATGGGGAGCTGGCCGCCCTCACGGCCGAGGCCCTTGCCGAGCGTCTGGGGGCCTGCGAGGCCCGCTGCGGCGAGCTGGAAGAGCAGTTGTTCCAGTGCAAGAGCACCCTGGCTCAGGCCGAGGCGGCGGCGCTGAAGGCGGGGAGCCTGCAGGAGGCACTGGCCGCCCAGCAGGCGGTGGCGGATCACTGGCTGCAACTGTCCGAGCTTATCGGCTCCGCCAGCGGCGCCAAGCTGCGCACCTTCGCCCAGAGCCTAACGCTCGAACGTCTCTTGTTGGAGGCCAACGCCCAGCTCGGCGAGCTGTCGCCGCGCTATCGGCTGGAGCGGGTGCCCGGCACGGATCTGGCGCTGCAAGTGGTGGATCTGGACATGGGGGACGAGGTGCGGTCTGTGGACTCCCTCTCCGGCGGCGAGAGCTTCCTGGTGTCGCTGGCGCTGGCGCTGGCCCTCTCCAGCCTCTCCTCCCGTCAGACCCAGGTCGAATCGCTGTTCATCGACGAGGGGTTCGGCACCCTGGATCCGGACAGCCTGGATCTGGCGCTCTCCAGTCTGGACTCCCTGCAGGCGGCCGGCCGCCAGATCGGGGTCATCTCCCACGTTCAGACCCTGGTGGAGCGGATCGGCGTGCAGATCCGGGTCGAAGCCCTCGGCGGCGGCGAGAGCCGGGTGGTCTTGCCCTGAGGGTGACGCTTCAGCCATAACAAAAAGGCTCCGGTATCGGAGCCTTTTTGTTGCTGTTGTCCGCCCGGGCTATTTTTTCTCGGGCAACATATTGGTCAGTGTGTTGTCCTTGAGCACATGATGGTGATAGATGGCCGCCGCAGCATGCAGGGCTATCAGGGCATAGCCTATGTTGGCCAGCGTCTCGTGCAGCTCTTTTATCGTTCCCTTCAAGCCATCATCCGGCGCGATAAGGGCGGGCAGTTCTAATCCGAAGAAGGGGATGGGCTTGCCACCCGCGCTCAGCAGCAGCCAACCCAGCAGCGGCGTCAGGATCAAGAAGCCGTACAGGGCCAGATGGGCGAGGTGGCCGAGCTTGAGCATCAGGGGGGAGGGGGCGGGCACTATGCGTGGTGAGGGGCTGCCAAAGCGCACCAGCAGCCGCGCCACCACCAGCGCCAGAATGAGCAAGCCCACCATGAAGTGGTACTCCTTCATCAGGTCGCGTCCGGCCGAGCCCTTGGGGAAAATATCCCTGAACTCCATCAGCCCATAGACGGCCACCATCAGCAGCAGGGTCAGCCAGTGCAACCCTATGCTCAGGCTGCCATAACGTTGTTCCGTATTCTTTAGCATCTTCATCTCCTTCCGGAGGGCGCATTGCATCGCCCTGGTCCATCCCGTCACGCACGGCGCCGGGATCCCGTGGTTTCCACACCCATGCTACAAGGCCTGTCGGACAATGCCTTGATCTTGACCGCGCTTTTGCATCGGATTGCCCTTGCCCGGTCAGGGAACCAGCTAGCCCCAGATGGCTAAGGGGCAGGCGGACCCAAGGTGTTGCCCATAAAAAAACCGAAGCCCAAGGCTTCGGTTTTTTGTTGCAGCAGCTGGCACCAGCCAGCGTTGCATTATTTCTTGATGCGGATAACCGGGGTCTCGCCCACGGTCACTGCGCCAGTCATCTTGATCAGCTCTTTGATCTCGTCCATGTTGGAGATGACGACCGGAGTCAGGGTCGACTTCGCCTTGGCTTCCAGTACGGCCAGATCGAACTCGATGATGGTATCACCGCGCTTGACCTTCTGACCTTCCTGGGCGATGCGGGTGAAGCCTTCGCCTTTCAGCTCGACGGTGTCGATACCGAAGTGAACGAACAGTTCGATACCAGAGTCGGATTCCAGAGAGAACGCGTGGTTGGTCTCGAAGATCTTGCCGATGGTGCCGTCGCACGGAGCAACCATCTTGTTGCCAGCCGGCTTGATGGCGATGCCGTCACCGACGATCTTCTCGGCGAAGACAACGTCAGGCACATCTTCGATGGGCACGATTTCGCCAGACAGCGGAGCGAAGATTTCGATGCCGCCGGTGTCAGAACTGTCATCGGAGACCAGTTTCTTCAGTTTATCAAACAGACCCATAGTAAAAGCTCCTAGAGATGATTGTCGCTGTTTGCAGCCGATCTTAGCAGACTGCCTTCTGCTTAATAAAGTTATCTACACAGGCTTCGATTTCGGCGGCGGTCGCATAGCTCAGAGCTTGGTCTGCCATTGCCTTCACATCTTCGAAGTTGGTGTTGCGGATAAGCTTCTTGATACGCGGTACAGAGATGGCGCTCATGGAGAACTCATCCAGACCCATACCCAGCAGCAGCAGGGTGGCGCGTTCGTCACCAGCCAGTTCACCGCACATACCGGTCCACTTGCCATTGTCATGGGAAGCGTCGATTACCATCTTGATCAGGGTCAGGACGGAGGGTGACAGCGGGTTGTACATGGCGGAAATCATCTCGTTACCACGATCGACAGCCAGGGTGTACTGGGTCAGGTCATTGGTACCGATACTGAAGAAATCCACTTCCTTGGCCAGATGATGAGCCATCACGGCAGCAGCCGGGGTCTCGATCATGATACCCACTTCGATGGATTCATCAAAGGCTTTGCCGTCGGCACGCAGTTCGGCCTTCAGCTGTTCCACGGTTGCCTTGAGGCTGCGGAACTCTTCGACGGAGATGATCATCGGGAACATGATGCGCAGCTTGCCGAAGGCAGAGGCGCGCAGTATGGCCTTCAGCTGGGCGTGCATGATGTCTTCGCGATCGAAGAAAATACGCACGGCACGCCAGCCCAGGAAGGGGTTCATCTCTTTCGGGAAATTCATGTAGGGCAGTTCTTTGTCGCCGCCGATGTCCATGGTGCGGACGATGATCGGCTGATCCGGCATGGCCTCTGCCACTTCTTTGTAGGCCTTGAACTGTTCCTCTTCGGTCGGCAGCGCATCACGGTCCATGAACAGGAACTCGGTGCGGTACAGACCCACGCCTTCGGCGCCATTACGGATGGCACCCTCGGTATCCTTGACGGTACCTATGTTGGCGCAGACTTCGACCTGATGACCATCCAGCGTGATGGCGGGCAGATCTTTCAGCTTGGCCAGTTCGTCCTTCTCGGCCTGGAACTGGGCCTGGAATTTCTTGGCTTCAGCCAACTGCTCGGCGGTCGGGTTGATGATGATCTGGTTGTTGATGCCATCCAGAATCAGCATGTCACCGTTGTTGACGCGCGCAGTGATGTCGTTGGTGCCCACTATGGCCGGCAGCTCCAGGGAGCGGGCCATGATGGAGGTGTGAGAGGTACGGCCACCGATGTCGGTGACAAAACCCAGCACGTATTTCAGGTTGATCTGAGCGGTTTCGGACGGAGTCAGGTCTTTGGCGACCAGGATGACCTCTTCGTCTATGGTGCTCAGGTTGACAACGGCGATGCCCAGCACGTTCTTCACCAGACGGGTACCGATGTCACGGAAGTCGGTGGCGCGCTCGCGCAGATAGGGGTCATCCAGCTCGGCCATCATCTTGG
The DNA here is from genome assembly GCF_040908275.1 of Aeromonas sp. R4-3. Taxonomy (NCBI): domain Bacteria; kingdom Pseudomonadati; phylum Pseudomonadota; class Gammaproteobacteria; order Aeromonadales; family Aeromonadaceae; genus Aeromonas; species Aeromonas sp. R4-3. The sequence continues at coordinate 143,936 of NZ_JBFODK010000055.1, read as the reverse complement.
CGTACTGTTCGATCACCTCATAGATGGCTTTGTCGGCGGACGCCTTGTTGTCTTTGATGAAGGATCTGATATCCCCTTCCAGCTCCTCATCTTCGAGCAGCATGATGTGGCCTTCGAAGATGGCCTCTTTTTCTTCACCGAAGGTACGACCGGCCATCTCTTTGATGGCTTCCAGCTGTGCGGCTGACTTGGTGCGGGCTTCGAGGAAGCGGTTGATCTCGACGTCAATCTGGTCAGCAGAAATCTTGCCCTGATTGATAACGATTTCATCTTCTTTTAGAAGAAGCGCCTTACCGAATGCGATACCGGGGGACGCAAGAATGCCAGATATCATAATCCTTCCTATTAAAACGACTGTGGGGGAGGAGTAAAGCTGGATTACTCCAGCTCGTCCATCAGGGCAACCAGCTTCTCAACGGCTTTCTGAGCGTCCGGGCCGTCGGCCTGGATGGTCACGTTGGTGCCTTTGGTCAGGCCCAGGGTCTGCAGCTTGAACAGGCTCTTGGCGCTGGCGGATTTGCCACCGGAGACCACAGTGATCTCGCTTTGGAATTCTTTGGCTTCTTTCACGAACTGAGCTGCGGGACGGGTGTGCAGGCCGTTTTCAGCAGTAATAACAACAGACTTCTCGTACATGGTTTCACCCCATATTATTGATATTGTGTGGAGAGATGGTCGCTAATGAGGCTTCCTGTCTCACCGTGTCAGTATGGATATGTTGTAAAGTAACGAAATCAGACCTGCAATGGTTTAATCCAGGTCAATTTTCTGTGCAGTATTCGGCGTCCAGGCTAAGTCTTTTCGTTATCGGGCTGAAAGCCGCGTCAGGACTGGCCTGAAATTAATTTATAACGAAAAATAACACTTTGTTACCTTGTGATACCTAGCCGGTAAACACCTCGTGACGCGGCACAGGATATGAGATTTATCACAGAATGTCTGCTTTTTTTGTCAGGCCCAAGTTTGTTATTTTACCCCAAAAAATAAGGGGCCGACTGACACTGATGGCTACTGAGTTTAGCGCATAATGAAAACGGCGCCCCAGAGGCGCCGTTGTTTTGATGTAAGACGATCAATTACTGCTGCAGTTCCTGCTCGCTGAACACGCCGGCGAAGAGGGCGCTGGAGAGGTAGCGTTCGGCGGCGCTTGGCAGCACGACCACTATTGTCTTGTCCTTGAACTCCGGCAGCTCGGCCAGACGGGCGGCAGCCACCACGGCGGCGCCTGAGCTTATCCCCGCCAGTATGCCTTCCTCTTCCATCAGGCGGCGAGCCATCTCGATGGACTCCTCGCTGCTCACCTGTTCGACGCGGTCCAGCAGGGTCAGATCCAGGTTGCCCGGAATGAAGCCGGCGCCTATGCCCTGGATCTTGTGGGGGCCGGGCTTGATCTCTTCACCCGCCAGTTTCTGGCTGATGACGGGGGACTCGGCCGGTTCGACCGCGACCGAGATGATGGCCTTGCCCTTGGTCTGCTTGATATAGCGGGAGACCCCTGTGATGGTGCCGCCGGTACCGACACCTGCCACAAACACATCCACCTCGCCGTCGGTGGCATCCCAGATCTCGGGGCCAGTGGTCTGCTCATGGATCTCGGGGTTGGCGGGGTTTTCGAACTGCTGCAGCAGCACATACTTGCCCGGCTCGGATTCCAGGATCTCGTTGGCCTTGGCGATGGCGCCCTTCATGCCCAGGGGCCCTTCGGTCAGCACCAGGTTGGCGCCGAGCGCCTTGAGCAGCTTGCGGCGCTCCAGGCTCATGGTGGCCGGCATGGTCAGGGTGATGGGATAGCCACGGGCCGCTGCCACGAAAGCCAAGGCAATACCCGTGTTGCCGCTGGTAGGCTCGATGATCTCCTTGCCCTTGGTCAGCATGCCGCGTTTCTCGGCATCCCAGATGAGATTGGCGCCGATCCGGCACTTGACGCTGAAGCTCGGGTTGCGGCTCTCGATCTTGGCCAGCACGCGGCCCTTGGTAACACGGTTGAGACGAACCAGCGGGGTGTTGCCTATGGTCTGGCTATTGTCCTCAAAAATTTTGCTCATGGTGCTATCCCTGTGTTTGTTAAGGCGATGAAACAAGATTACCCTGTGGTTTCTGAATGAGAAGTGACGAATCGTTATAACAATATGTTATTACAACATATAGAACTTATTCTCTCTCGCCGAAGGACCCTGAGGTTCTCCTGCGACCAAAGGAATGGATCTCATGGGATTTGCAGGAAGCGATCGCTATCTCGCATCAAGGTCACTGAGTATGGCCGTCAATGCCGCCATAGTGCTGGAGAAGCCGCTGCTGATCAAAGGTGAGCCGGGCACCGGCAAGACGGTGCTGGCCGAGGCGGTCGCCGAGTCGCTCGGTGCCGACCTCATCAGCTGGCACATCAAGTCCACCACCAAGGCCCAGCAGGGACTCTATGAATACGATGCGGTGGCACGGCTGCGGGACTCCCAGCTCGGCGATCCTCGGGTGGAGGAGATCCACCACTACATTCGCCGCGGCAAGCTGTGGCAGGCGTTCGCGGCCGAGCAGCGCCCTGTGCTGCTCATCGACGAAATTGACAAGGCCGACATCGAGTTTCCCAACGATCTGTTGCTGGAGCTGGATCGGATGGAGTTCGACGTCTACGAGACAGGGGAGCGCATCAAGGCCCGGCAGCGTCCCGTGGTCATCATCACCTCCAACAATGAGAAAGAGCTGCCGGACGCCTTCCTGCGCCGCTGCTTCTTCCACTACATCCGCTTCCCCGACAAGGCCGAGATGCAGGCCATCGTTAAACTCCACCATCCCAACCTCAAGGAGAGCCTGCTCGGCGAGGCGATGGATCTCTTCTTCGAGCTGCGTAATGTGGAGGGACTGCGCAAGAAACCCTCCACCTCAGAGCTCTTGGACTGGATCCGCCTGCTGCTGGCCGATGACATAGCCCCCGAGGCGCTGCGCAGCCGGGAGCCGGGCAAGCTGGTGCCCGCCCTCTATGGCGCCCTGCTCAAGACGGAGCAGGACTTGCACCTGTTCGAGAAGCTGGCCTTTCTGGCGCGGCGCGGCGGCTGAATGCTGATCGACTTCTTCACCCATCTGCGTCGTCACAAGTTGCCCTGCAGCCTGCGCGAGTTGCTGGATCTCCATGGTGCCCTGGCGGCCGGGCTCGCCAGCGTGGACATGGACGACTTCTATCGCTTGTCCCGCTGCCTGCTGGTGAAGGACGAGGCCCACCTCGATCGCTTCGATCGTGCCTTCGCCGAGTACTACCAGGGGCTGGAAGCCATCCCCCTGCTGCCCGAGACGCTGCCGGATGACTGGCTGCGCAAGGAGTTCGAGCGGCTATTGAGCTCTGAGGAGAAAGCCTTGCTCAGCTCCCTCGGCGGGCTCGACAAGTTGCTGGAGACTCTCAACCAGCGCCTGCGCGAACAAAAGGCGCGCCACGCCGGCGGCAACAAGTGGGTGGGCACAGGGGGCAGCAGCCCGTTCGGCCATGGCGGCTTTCACCCGGAGGGGATCCGCATGGGAGGGGAGGGCCAGCATGGCAAGGCAACCAAGGTGTGGGAGGCGCGCCACTACCGCAACTTCAGCGACGACTCGCCGCTCGGCCAGCGGGCCATCCAGCTGGCCCTGCGCAAGCTCAGGCGCTGGGTGCGCAAGGGCAATCCCTCGGAGCTGGATCTCGACGACACCATCAGCAGCACGGCCCGTCAGGGCTGGCTCGATGTGAAGCTGCGCCCCGAGCGTCACAACGGGGTCAAGCTCTTGGTGTTCTTCGATGTCGGGGGATCCATGGATGCCCACGTGGCCGAGGTGCAGCGCCTCTTCAGTGCCCTGCGCCACGAGTTCAAGCACCTGGTGTTCTTCTATTTTCACAACTGCCTGTACGACTTCGTCTGGCAGGACAACAGCCGCCGGGCCCAGGAGCGCGTCGATACCCTGAGCTTGCTGCGCACCTACGGCAGCGACTATCGGGTGATTTTTGTGGGGGACGCCAAGATGGGCCCCTACGAGATCACCTGGCCCGGCGGCAGCGTGGAGCAGTGGAACGAGGAGCCGGGCCAGGTGTGGCTCGAGCGCCTGCAGCACCACTTCCCCAGGCTGGTGTGGATCAACCCTGTACCCAGGCAGGAGTGGCTCTGGCACCCTTCCATCAAGTTGATGAATGACGTGATTGGCGGGCGCATGCACCCGCTGACCCTGGCTGGTCTCGCCGCAGCGATCGATCAGCTATGAACCTCTGAACCCAAAAAAACAGACAAGCCGGGATTGCACCCGGCCAGGAGCAAAGATGACCTCTATCGTAATCAGTGGCTCAGGCCTCTATACCCCGCCCTTTGCCGTCAGCAACGAAGAGCTGGTGGCGGCCTTCAACCAGTATGTGGATCTCTACAACGAGGAGAACGCCTCCGCCATCGACGCCGGCCAACTGCCCGCCAAGCAGCATTCGAGCTGCGAGTTCATCGAGAAGGCCTCGGGTATCAAGAGCCGCTATCTGGTGAGCAGGGAGGGGGTGCTGGATCCCGACATCATGCAGCCCCTGCTGACGGAGCGCCCCGATGACCAGCCCTCCATCATGGTGGAGATGGCGGTGGCCGCCGCCGAGCAGGCGCTGATCGCCGCCGGTCGCGAGCCCGGCGAGATAGATCTGGTCATAGTGGCGGCCTCCAACATGCCGCGTCCCTATCCGGCGCTGGCCATCGAGTTGCAGCACTATCTGGGGGCGAGCGGCATGGCCTTTGACATGAACGTGGCCTGCTCTTCCGCCACCTTCGGCATCAAGACGGCGGCGGATCTGTTGGCGGCCGGTACCGCCAGACTGGCCCTGGTGGTGAATCCCGAGATCTGCTCGGGGCATCTCAATTTCCGCGATAGAGACAGCCACTTCATCTTCGGCGACGCCTGCACCGCAGTGCTGCTGGAGCGGGAAGAAGATTGCAAGGTGGCCAACCCCTGGCAACTGGTGGCGAGCAAGCTGGTGACCCAGTACTCCAACAACATCCGCAACAACTTCGGCTTCCTGAACCGCTTCAGCCCGCGTACCCGCTATGGGGATGACAAGCTGTTCCGCCAGCAGGGGCGCAAGGTGTTCAAGGAGGTGCTGCCCCTGGTGTGCGACCAGATAAGCGCTCAGCTCGATGGGCAGGGGTGGGCGGCAGACTCCTTGAGCCGGCTCTGGCTCCATCAGGCCAACCTCACCATGAACCAGTTCATCGGCCGCAAGCTGCTGGGCCACGACGCCAGCCAGCAGGAGGCGCCGGTGATCCTGGACAGCTACGGCAACACCAGCTCGGCGGGCTCAGTCATCGCCTTCCACCTGTTCAACCAGGACTTGCCGAGCGGGGCCCGCGGCGTGCTCTGCTCCTTCGGCGCCGGTTACTCCATCGGCAGCCTGCTGTTGCAGCGCCTCTGAGTGCCGCCATCCGGTGGCAGCAAAAAACCACCCGGGCGGGTGGTTTTTTTATGGGCCTGGGCTGGCGAAGATCAGGCGGGCTCTATGGCCGATACTAGGCAATCAGGCTCGCTGATGCGAAAACGCACATTGAGGTCGAACAGCCTGACGCCGTACTCCTTGTCGTCCGGCTTGCCCTTCTTGTAGGCGGGGCGGGGATCCTGGGCCAGAACCTCGCTCACCAGCTGGCGGAGCTCGGGGTGGGCCCTGAGCCAGGGCATGAGTTGCTGCTCCGCCTCCGGGGTGAAGCTCACCGACAGCGGCGGTGTGGGGGCCTCGGGGGCGAAGCCGCCCCGGGCGTGGGGCAGGCTGTCGGCATAGGGAATATAGGGCTTGATATCGACCACTGGGGTGCCGTCCAGCAGATCCACGGCGCCGAGATCGAGCCACAGCTTGCCCCGCTCTCGGCCCACCCCGTGCAGCTCGACCACGGAGAGGCCGAGGGGATTGGGGCGGAAAGTGGAGCGAGTGGCAAAGACCCCGACCCGCTCGTTGCCGCCGAGGCGCGGCGGACGCACCGTCGGGTGCCAGCCCTGGGCCATGGTCTGGTGAAACACGAAGCTGAGCCAGAGGTGGGAAAACTGCTCTATGCCGCGCAGCACGTCCGGCTGATCGTAGGGAGGCAGCAGCTCAAGGCGGGCGCGGGCCGATTTGACCAGGCCTGGCTGGCGGGGGATGGCGAACTTCTCCTTGTAGGGAGAGCGGATGATCCCTAGGGTGTCGATGTCGAACTTCATGGCGGATCCTGGCTGAAAACCCCGGCAATGTAGCACAGGCGGACCGAAAACGCAGGCGTCGCCACAGGAGGGAGCCCTTGCCGCCCGCTGTGATCCCGGTCGCAGAGCGTGGCATCTGAGGCTGTGCCCAGGCGTCAACTTGCGTAGGGTGGGGGGGAAGAAAGGGATTGGCCGGGGTCATGGCACCGCGGCGCACAGGAGAGACAGGGATGAAACTGCTTATTATCGGCGGCACCGGGTTCTTGGGCCGCCACCTCACCTCGCTGGCCCTGGATTGGGGTCATGAAGTGACGCTGTTCAATCGGGGTCACCGTCAGCACCCTGACTGGCGCGAGCTGACCCAGTTGCAGGGGGACAGGGATCAGAGCCTGGACCCCTTGCTGGGGGAGGGACTGCACTGGGATCTGGCCATAGACACCTGCTGCTATGACCCAGCGCAGGCGGCCAGCCTCTCGGCGGCCCTGCTCGGGCGCTGCGAGCGGCTCATCTTCATCTCCACCATCAGCGTCTATCGGGACTTCGCCCGGCCAGAGATGGACGAGTCGGCGCCGCTGCACGAAGTGGCCCCCGGCGAGTCAGCCAGTGACTATGGTCCGCTCAAGGTATTGTGCGAGGCCGAGTATCGGGCCCGCTGGGGGGAGCGGCTCTGCATACTGCGCCCCGGCGTGCTGTGCGGCCCCTTCGACCCGACCGGCCGCCTGGCCTGGTGGGTGCAACGGGTGCAACAAGGAGGATCCTGGCTGTTGCCGGGGGAGGGGCAGGACAGGTTGCAATACCTGGACGTGCGCGATTGCGCCGAGTTCGTGCTGCGGGCCGCCGAACAGCGGCTGGAGGGCTGCTTCAACCTCGTCAAGCCCGGCATCTTGCTGGTGGACTGGGTGGAGCGTCTGGCGGCCCGCCTGATACCGGCTTCCCCCCTGCAACCTGAGTGGACCCCCTGGCCCGCCCTGATCGCGGCCGGGGTCGAACCCTGGCAGAGCTATCCCACGCTGTTGCCCAACACCCAGGCCGAGTTTGCCGGCTATGGCAACATCAGCGCCGAGGCCGCCATCGTTCATGGCCTGAACTTCCGGCCGCTGGAGGAGACGGTGGCCGATCTGGTGGCGTGGCTGGCGAGCAACGAGCAGACGCCCCTGGCTGGCATGACCCTGGCCGAGGAGGCGGCGTTGCGGCAGCGGGTGCGGGAGCTCTCACCGTCATAGGTCGGCAGGGGGAGCGCAGAGGCAAACGAGAGAGGGCACCCCCGGGTGCCCTCTCTCGTTTTTCCCTGACGTCAGCGCAATTGTGCGCCGCAGCCGACCAGCAGCTCTTTCAAGATGCTGCGATGACAGCGGGACTCCTGCTCGCAATAACAGCCTACCGACAGCTGGGTGTGGTGGGAGAGGGCCGCCAGCAGCGCCAGATCGTGCCTCGCGGCCGGGGCCGCCATCTCGGCCTTGTACTGCTTGCAGAAGGCGGCCCACTGGGCCGGGGTCTCGGCGGCCTGACCGAGCTTCATGGTTTCGGGACAGGGGGCCAGGTTGGGGAACCAGACGTCGTACCAATCCTGGCTGGCAAAATCGCTCTTGGGCACGCCGCGAGGCGGACGGCGCACTGTGCCGATGCGCAAGCCTTCACCCTCGAGACGAGGGCTGCCGAGGCGGACTATGGCGATTGCCATGCCGAGACCTTACTTCTCTTCGGCCACTTTCAGCGCCTGGCCGTAGCAGATCACCTGCTTCAGGCAGCCCGGCACGTCGCTGAATTCGGCGCACTTGTCGAAGCTGACGCCGTTGCCGCCCATGTCGGCCACGCGGCGGCGCGCCAGGGTGCGTGCCTCACCGGCATTGGGCACCGCCTGGTTGGCATCGGCCTGGCAGGATTCGCCCTCGACTGTGCCGAGGTAGAGGTAGTTGAGGTCGGCGAGCTGGTTCTGCTCATAGATCCGGACGCCGCCCGGCTTGAAATACTCGTCGAAGTTTTCCTTGTCCAGATTGCTGTTGAAGGCGAAGTCGGCACAACCGGAGGCAATCAGGGGCATCATCAGGATCAGGCGTTTCATGTCGAGGTCTTGTTGAACAGTGAGGGGGCCATTATAGGGGTCAGTCGCTGCCTGCGACCAGCCCCATTTTTCGCCCGGGAGGCGAGGTGTGACGGGGATCTTGGCACTATCCACAAGAGAAGGGGCACATCAGTGCCCCTTGTTCATTTGCTTTCATCAGGCGGGAGCCAGCCGCTGGTGCAGGCTGCGGTAGTAGTCATCTTCCAGCAGTGCCTGGTGCGGGGCGCAGAGGCGGATCTTGCCCTCTTCCATCAGGGCCACCCTGTCCATCTGCTCCAACCCCAGCAGGCGGTGGGAGATGAGCAGCAGGGAGCGCTCTGCCCCCAGCTTGAGCAGCAGGGCCATGATCTCCCGCTCGGTCTGGCTGTCGAGGCCTTCGGTCGGCTCATCCAGCAGCCAGAGCGGGGCGTCGTGCAGCAGGGCGCGGGCGATGCCGATGCGGCGGCGCTCGCCGCCGGAGAGGGGGCGGCCGCCATCCCCGAGCCAGGCGTCCAGTCCGCTCTCGGCCTCTTCATCCTCGCCTGCCAGCAGGGTGGCGAGACCCACCTGGGTGAGGACCTCGATCAGTCGCTCGTCGCTGGCGTCGGGGGCGGCCAGCTTGAGGTTGCCGCGCAGGGTATCGGCAAACAGATGCACCCGCTGGCTGACCACTGAGCAGGAGGCGCGCAGGGCCACTTCGCCATACTGGGTCAGCGGTTTGCCATCCAGCAGTATCTCGCCGGTCTGGGCAGTCCACTCCCGGGTCAGCAAGCCCATCAGGGTGGACTTGCCACACCCCGTCTGCCCCAGCAGCGCCAGCTTCTCGCCGGGGTTCAGTTGCAGGGTACAGCCTCGCAGCACGGGGCCGTCCTGGCCCGGGTAGGTGAAGTGGAGATCCCGTATCTGCAAGGCGCCTTGAGTCGCGGGCGCTTGCTCCTCTCCCCACTCTGGCGCTTTGGCCTCTTGCAGTATCTCGTTGAGACGACGGGCCGAGGTGAGGCTGGTGGAGAGGTGCTGGAAGGCACCCGCCAGGGGCAGCAGCGCCTCGAAGCTCGCCAGGGTGGCGAACACCATCAGCGCCGTGATGGGATCCGGGGTGCCACCGCCGACGCCGTGACCGGCCAACCACAGCATCAGGGTCAGGGTCCAGCCGCTGAGCAGTTGGACCGAGAAGCTGGCGAGGCCGCTCACCCTGGCCATGCGGGCCTGGGCCTGGATCAGGGCCTGCTCGGCCTGTTGCAGCTCGGCCAGCGCCTTGGGGGCGGCGGCGAACATCTGCAGCTCGGCATGGCCGTCCAGGTAATCCACCATGCGGGTGCGCATGGTGGATTTTTCGGCGATGAGTCGACGACCGGGGGCCCGACCGGCGAAATAGAACACCAGCGGCAGGGCCAGCATGCCGAAGAGCAGTATGGCCCCCAGGGTCAGCGCCAGGCGGCTGTCGAAGAAGGAGAGGAAGAACACCAGCCCGGCGCAGCTGAGCAGGGCCGCCCCTATGGGGGTGACGAGGCGCAGGTAGACGTGATCCATGGCGTCGATGTCGGCCACCAGACGGTTGAGCAGATCCGCCTGACGAAAACCGGCCAGGGTGCCGGGGGAGAGGGGGGAGAGTCGTTGCCAGAACCAGACCCGCAACCGGGTGAGCACCCGGAAGGTGGCGTCGTGGCTCACCACCCGCTCACCCCAGCGGCTGGCGGTGCGCACTATGGAGAAGAAGCGCACCCCACCGGCCGGGGTCATGTAGTTGAAGGTGTCCCGGCTGGCGACCGCCAGCCCCGCCACGGCGGCGGCGGAGAGGAACCAGCCTGATAAAGAGAGCAGCCCCATCCCGGCCACCAGGGTGACCAGGGCCAGCAGCAGGCCGAGGGAGAGGCTGAGCCAGTGCTGGCGGTAGAGACGCAGGAACGGCAGTAGATCAGTCATCGAGAGAATCCCCTGAACGTTGGGATAGCAGACGGGCGAAGGGCCCCTGTGCCTGGCAGAGTTGTGCGAACTGGCCTTGCTCCACCAGCTGGCCGCGCTCCAGCACCAGTATGTTGTCCATCTGGCTGAGCTGATCGAGGCGGTGAGTGATCATCAGCAGGGTCTGGCCCACCGCTGCCTGTTCGAGTGTGCTCATGATGGCGCGCTCGGAGTGGCGATCCAGGCTGGCAGTGGGTTCATCAAGCACCATCAACTGGGTGGACTTGAGCAGGGTGCGGGCCAGGGCGAGACGCTGGGCCTGACCGACGGAGAGGCCACCGGCCTGATCTCCGACCGGGTAGTCGAACCCCTTTTCTTTGGCAAATTCCCAGGCCTGGGCCCGCACCAGGGCCGCTTCCAGCTCGGCATCGCTGGCCGTGGGCCTGGCCAGCAGCAGGTTGTCTCTCAGGGAGGCGTGGAACAGCTGGGGGTTCTGGGAGAGCCAGCCCAGTTGCAGCCGCCACTGGCTCATGTCCAGCTCGGCGAGCTCCTGGCCGTTGACACGGAGCGAACCGCGATAGGGGGCAAAGCCGAGCAGGGCGTTGACCAGCGAGCTCTTGCCCGCCCCGCTGATCCCGACCAGGGCGGTGCGCGTGCCTGCCTCAAGGGTGAAATCTATGGGGCCGACCAGCACCTTGCCCTCGGCGCTCAGCACCTCCAGGGCGCGTGCCTCCATCCTGATGGGGCCATCGGCCTGGAAGGGGGCACTCCCTGAGGCCGGTTCGCTGACTTCGGCCTCGAGAAACTCCAGCAACTGCTCGGCGGCGCCTATGGCCTGCGCCTTGGCGTGGTAGTGGGCGCCGAGTTCCCGCAGCGGCGCGTAAAACTCGGGAGCGAGAAACAGCACGAACAGGCCGGTAAAGAGCGTCACCTTGACGCCATAGTTGCCGAAGTTGAGGTGATCTATGTAGGAGAAGCCGAAGTAGACCGCCACCAGGGCCACCGCGATGGCGGCGAAGAATTCCAGTACGGCTGTGCTCAGGAAGGCGAGCCGCAGCACCTCCATGGTGCGCTCCCGAAAATCTTCCGAGGCGTCGCGAATGGCCTCACCTTCCGCCTGGGTGCGCATGAAGAGCTGCAGGGTACGCAAGCCCTTGAGGCGATCGAGGAAGTGGCCGGAGAGCCGCGCCAGGGACTGGAAGTTGCGGCGGTTGGCATCGGCGGCGCCGACGCCAACCAGGATCATGAAGAGCGGAATGAGGGGCGCTGTGCCGAGCAAGATGATGCCGGCGGCCCAGTTTACCGGGAACACGGCCACCAGGATCACCAGGGGGATGAAGACGGCTATGGCCATCTGGGGCAGATAGCGGGAGAAGAACTCCTGCATGTCTTCAATCTGCTCGAGCAACAGGCTGGCCCAGCTGCCGGCGGGGCGGCGCTGGATATAGGCCGGGCCGAGGCGGGCGAGGCGGGTGAGCACCAGTTCGCGGATGGCCTGGCGCACCGCACTGCCCGCCTTGAAGCTTGCCACCTCACGGCCATAGGCCAGCGCGGCCTTGGTCAGGGTCACCAGCAGCAGGGTAATAAAGAGGGGAATGGACTGCTCGGGCGTGGTGCCCTCTATGATGAAGCCGTGGAGCAGGGTGGCCAGCAGCCAGGCCTGCATCACCATCAGTATGCCCTGACCCATGCCCAGACCAATGGAAAGGCCGATCCAGCGCAGGCCATGGCCCGATTGTTTGCGCAACCAGCCATAGAGATGTTTCTGCTTGTTCTTGTCCATTACCACCCTCCTCGGTCGAGTGGCGCAAGACTATCGTCGCCCCCACGGCTTGGCAACCTCGCAGATCCGGGAGTGTGAACGTCTTTGTTTGAAAAAGCAGCTTCATGCTCAATAGTTGGTCGAACAGCTTGATTTATGGCAAAAAACACGAAGGCGGTGATTGCGCTCGTCGGCAAAATGCATATAGTAGAGGCCACTGACGCGGGTGTAGTTCAATGGTAGAACGGTAGCTTCCCAAGCTGCATACGTGGGTTCGATTCCCATCACCCGCTCCACATTCTGATACCCGGTACCTGTCCCGTCTCGTTGCTGCCTCCTTCTGGCACGTCTCTTCAGACGCTGATTCCATGCCTTGTATCTACTGCGTTCTTGATGCCTTGCGGGCATCGTATAATGGCTATTACCTCAGCCTTCCAAGCTGATGATGCGGGTTCGATTCCCGCTGCCCGCTCCAGCTTTCATGCAAAAAGCCCACTCGACTGAGTGGGCTTTTTGTTTTGGCGGGCTCGCGCGGTGGCGCCCGCCACAAACAGAAGAGGCGCCCACAGGCGCCTCTCGCTTAACCGGGCAGGGGATTATTCCTGCTCCAGCTCGCCACAGAAGCGGTAGCCTTCGCCATGAATGGTGGCGATGATCTCCGGAGTGTCGCCCACGCTCTCGAAGTGCTTGCGAATGCGGCGTATGGTGACATCCACTGTACGGTCGTGGGGCTTGAGCTCACGGCCTGTCATCTTCTTGAGCAGCTCGGCACGGGTCTGGATCTGGCCCGGGTTCTCGCAGAAGTGCAGCATGGCGCGGAACTCGGAGCGGGGCAGCTTGAACATGTCGCCCGCCGGGCTGACCAGGGCACGGCTGTTGATGTCCAGCGCCCAGCCATTGAACAGGTAACGCTCCACCAGCTTCTTCTCTTCGCCACCGGCGGCCACGTTCATGGTGCGGCTCAGCAGGTTGCGGGCACGAATGGTCAGCTCGCGGGGGTTGAACGGCTTGGTGATGTAGTCATCGGCGCCTATCTCCAGCCCCAGGATCTTGTCCACTTCGTTGTCACGGCCGGTCAGGAACATCAGGGCTATGTTGTCATCTTCACGCAGCTCGCGTGCCAGCAGCAGGCCATTCTTGCCCGGCAGGTTGATGTCCATGATCACCAGGTTGATGGTGTGGCTGGTCAGGGCTTGATGCATCTCGTCGCCATTGTTGGCTTCCAGCACTATGTAGCCTTCGGCCTCGAAGATGCTCTTGAGGGTGTTGCGGGTGACCAGCTCGTCTTCGACGATCAGAATATGTGGTGTTTGCATGAGTATTCCCAGATTCTTATCAGTTAATTATCGAAATTTTAACACTCTTTGGCGTTATCCGACCGGTCCTGAAAATTTATTACGTCATCCTGGGTATGAATATCAGGTCGAATCATCGCGAATTTGGTATCTATGTTGGCAAACATCCCTGTGCCGCACATAGGCTCTCAACAAGTCTGATCGAGAGAAGCCTGGAAGGGTAGTCCATTACAAAAGTTGCTGCATTTTATCAGTTAACAGGCGCATAACAACACTCTTTGCCGTCAGATAGCAACTTTTTAACTCAGGTTTGATATAAGTCAATCCCGAGGTTCGCTGCATCATACTTGGGCTGGCCCGCTTTTTCGCCCTTAAGAAATGTAATGGGATGCAACATGTGGTTGACATGACTTTGTGGGAAAACTACAGAAATGTGTGTTTTATTGCCCCCTTCGCCCCGCCCCCCTGGCCTGCCTATGCCATCGTCACGGCCTGGAATCCGGCCAGCCGGTGGGTGGGGATGCGCCGCAATGCCCGGCGTCAACGCGCCTTGTCACGCCAGCTTGCCGATGTCCTGGTGATGGGGCCTGTGTGGGGTAGCGATCCGGATGAGCGATGGCAGGAGGCATCCCTGTTGCTGCGTCTCCCTCGGGCCGAAGCCATGCGGCTGGCCGCCCGCTTCGGGCAGAACGCCCTCTACTGGGTGGAGGAGGGGGAACTCTGGCTGGTGCCCGTCCTGCTGAAGGGGGCGCCATGTCACCTTGGCAAACTGGGGTCCCGCTGGACTCTCAGATCCTCTGCATGATGAGAGGCTGAACGGGCCACACCATACGGGGATAGCTGCTGTTCGCTGGATTGTCAGCCTGTCCACATGATGAAAGAATGAGCGGACTCATTCACTCCATGGAAGGATGCTGACAATGCTGGATCTACTGCCCGACCTTTGCGATCAACATGGCGATGCCCTGCAGGTGGCAGAGCCGCTGTTTCACGATTATGGCGGCAAGCCGCTATTTTACGGCCAGGCGGTCACCCTCTCCTGCTTCGAGGACAACAGCCTGGTGCGCGAACTGGTTAACCGTCCAGGTCATGGCAAGGTGATGGTGATCGATGGGGGCGGATCCCTGCGCCGGGCGCTGCTGGGAGACCAACTGGCCATCAAGGCGGTGGAGCAGGGATGGGAAGGGATCCTTATCCACGGCGCCGTGCGGGATCTCGGTACTCTGGCGACGCTGGCGCTGGGGGTCAAGGCGCTGGCGGCCTGTCCGGTCAAGACCGAGAAACGCGGACAGGGGGAGCTGGATGTGGTGCTGTCGTTTGCCGGGGTCAGCATAGCGCCAGGGGATTATGTCTACGCCGATCTCAATGGCGTGCTGGTCAGTGGCGCCAGGCTCCTCTGATCCCTCAGAAGTTGAACCCCACCCCCAGGGTGAGGAAGTGCTCTGTGCTGAAGGCACTGAGGCCGTAGTTGGCCGTGATGGCCAGTTGCGGCGTCACCAGCAGGCTGCTGTTGAGCTCCACCAGAGTGCTGGCCTTGCTCACTTCCAACTGTTTGAGCTGGCTGCCGATGTTGAGCGAGGGGGAGAGGCGGTAGCGCACCCCCGAGCTAATATTGAAACCGGCCTGTTCGCTGCGCCGGCCCACTGCGGGCCCGGCCTCCATGTAGAGGCTGATGTCATCCTCTACCGGATACTGGTAGCCGGTGTTGATGAGCCAGATATCGAAATTGTCGCCGGTATGGGTCTGGTTGCCGAGCAGTACGCCGGAATAGCTTTTCACGTAGAGCTGGCTGTCTGATTCGGTCTGGAGAAAACTCCAGTCGGCAGCCTGGGCCGAAAAGGCGAGGCTTGATGCGAGTGCGATGACGAGAGACTTGACCATTCGTTTCCCCTCCCTGGGTCCGAACAGGACTACAAGCATGGCACATGCCAGCAGGGAGTAAAGGGAACCCCGATCACAATAAAAGAGTTTTAATCGACGCCAGAGTCGTGCTAAACAAGCCCCCTCACTCTGTGTCTTCACGACTTTCTCCATCACGAGGTGAACTCATGAACAAGAAACTGACCCTGCTGGCCGCGCTGGCCCTGGGAGGCTGTGCCATGGCAACGGGTTCCACCCTGGCAGAGCTGCAAGCATCTACCTGGCAGTTGCAAGGGGCGAGCGGTGATACCTTCACCCTGCAGGTCGCCGGTGACAAGGTGGCGGGCAAGGGCGGCTGCAACCGCTACTTTGGCGGCATCACCCAGCAGGGCGACGGCGTATTGACGCTGGGCGCCATGGGCTCGACGCGCATGATGTGCGCAGGGGATCTGGCCGGCAAGGAGATGAACTACCTGCAGACGCTGGAGAAGGTGGCGAGCTTCCAGATAAGCGGCAAACAGCTGGTGCTGAAGGATGCCGGCAAGGCCACGCTGCTGACCTTCGATGCGGTGAAATAAGCAGGCTTGTCGTCAGGGGCTGTCGCAGCCTGACGCCAGAAAAAGGGACGCCACGGCGTCCCTTTTTGCTGCTTCAACCGGGCTCATCCCCCCCGTTGAAAACGAAAGCGCTTCTTGCGCCTGTAGGGATAGACATCCTCGAACACCCCCTCCTTGATGTTGCCCTGCAGCATCTTCCAGTAGTTGGCATCGAACAGCTCCTTGTGTACCTGCATCATGATCTCCCGCACCTGGGGCTTTTGCAGCAGGAAGGTGGCGAACTCCTCGGGGAAGATGTCGTTCGGGGCCACCGAATACCAGGGCTCGGCGCTCCACTCATCCTCCGGGTAGCGCGGCGGCGGGATCTGGCGGAAGTTGCACTCCGTCATGTAGCAGATCTCGTCGTAGTCATAGAAGACCACCCGGCCGTGGCGGGTCACGCCGAAGTTCTTGAACAGCATGTCACCGGGGAATATGTTGGCCGCCGCCAGCTGGCGGATGGCGTTGCCGTACTCCTCCAGGGCGAGCCGGGTCTGCTGCTCGTCCGCCTGATCCAGATAGAGGTTCAGCGGGATCATCTTGCGCTCTGTGTAGAGGTGCTTGATCACCAGCTTGTCGGCTGTGATGGTGAGCGCAGAGGGCGCCACCGACTTGAGCTCGGCCAGGAGCTCGGGGGAGATGCGGTCCAGGGGAAACTCGAAGTTGGTGAACTCCTGGGTGTCGGCCATGCGGCCCACCCTGTCGTGCTGTTTCACCAGCCGGTATTTCGCCTTCACCTGGTCGTGGCTCACATCCTTGGGCGGGGTGAACTCGTCTTTGATCACCTTGAACACCACATCGTAGGAGGGGAGGGTGAACACGCTCATCACCATCCCCTTGATGCCGGGGGCGATGACGAACTGCTCCCGGCTCTGGGCCAGGTGCTGCTGGTAGTGGCGATAGAGCTCTGTCTTGCCGTGCTTCTGGCAGCCGATGGCGTTGTAGATCTCGTAGTCCGGCTTGCGGGGCATGATCTGGCGCAGGAAGAGCACGAACAGGGCCGGCACAGGGGCATAGACCATGAAGTAGGCGCGGGCGAAGCCGAATACGATGGAGGCCAGCTCAGGCTCGAAGATGACGGTGTCCACATAGATGCTCTGGCCGGTGCTGAGCAAGGGCAGGATGAAGGGATGCACCTCGCCTTTCACCCGAATGAGCCCCACCAGATAGGCCCCCTTGTTGCGGTAGAACACCTCCTTGAGCAGCTCGATGGCGAACGGCTCCTCGTGCAGTATGGCCGGGCCGCTCTCTGCCAGGTGACGGTGAATGTCGATGATGTCCCGCTGCTTGTCCTCAAAGGGCAGGGTGAAGCTGTAATCCCCGAGCAGCTGGCTCAGGGTCTGGGGCAGGTGGGCAAGGTCGGTGCGATAGACTCGCAGCAGAGCGCTCAGATCCGGGTGCTCCCCCCGGCTGCGAAAGGGGTGGATGTAGAGGTTCTCGTCGCGGATGTTGCGATGGCGGAAGATCCGGCGATAGACGGAGTTGAAGAAGGACTCCGCCACCTCGAAGTTCTCACAGCGGGGCAGCAGATCGCTGAAGGCTCCCTTCACCTGCTTGAGCAGGGCCTGAGTCGGCAACTGCTCCCCCATCATCTGCTTGATGAGGGCCGTGGTGGCGCCGACATGATGATCATAGAGGCGAATACGCTCGCGCCCGGCGAGCTGCACCCCCAACCAGTCGCTGTTCTCGAAGCGGCTCTTGCTGCCCTGGGTTATCTCGAGAAAGCGGCTGTAAAACGATTCGAAACGCTGCAAGATCGTCTCGGCGACCGCCTGTTCCAATGGCTGCTGCATCTCTCTCTTCCTTGTGATGTATCGGGCCCATGGCGTCTGTGCCGGTAGGCAAGGGGCTCACTCGTCCGGCCACTATGGCAACATCCAAACATCTGTTCAAGTGGCAATGTTCGGGGATAAACGGTAGATTGCGCCCCTGTTTTGCCGGCGGTTTGCTGCAGTTCGCGGCGCTGGCCCTGTTCAGGAGAAACCCGATGAAACTCTATTTTGTACTGGTGGCCCCCGCTCGCGCGGCGAACGTGGGGGCGGCCGCCCGCGCCATGAAAACCATGGGCTTCGATGCCATGCGACTGGTAGGGAGCCGGGTACACGAAGAGGAGGAGGCGAGCTGGGTCGCCCATGGCGCCCAGGAGATCCTGGCCGAGGCAGCAGCCTTCGACACCCTGGAAGAGGCCCTGGCCGACATGGATCTGGTGGTCGCCACCACGGCCCGCCAGCGCGGCCGCTATCAGCACTACC
This sequence comes from Aeromonas sp. R4-3, assembly GCF_040908275.1. Lineage (NCBI taxonomy): Bacteria > Pseudomonadati > Pseudomonadota > Gammaproteobacteria > Aeromonadales > Aeromonadaceae > Aeromonas > Aeromonas sp. R4-3. The sequence continues at coordinate 126,081 of NZ_JBFODK010000055.1, read as the reverse complement.
TCACCCCGGCCGAGATCCGCGATCAGATCCGCGCCAAGCCTTCCCTTGGGAAGGTGGCCATCGTCTTCGGCTGCGAGGAGTCGGGTCTCTCCAATGAACAGCTTGCCCAGGTGGATCTCATTAGCTACCTGCCCCTCAAGGTGAGTTATCCCTCTTTGAATCTGGGGCAGGCGATCATGCTGTATGCCTACGAGATGAGTCCGCTGCTGGACGAGCCCCAGGCGGTAGCAGAAAATTTTGATGGTGCCGGGCAGGTTCGCGTACTCAAATCAAAAACAGCAGAATTACTTGGTGAACTCGGAGTTTCTCAGGATGAAAAACTGCATCAATGGGTGATGGACCGAGTGCCCATGCTGCCGCAGCGGGATCTGAATATGCTGCATCTGCTCTGCAAAGACCTTGCGCGCCGATTTGGGCGTGAGTAGCAAAGAGGTTTAGGTTGACAGCCCAAGGTCCGGCAAGGTATTGCTAACAACCAGTTTCGTTCAAGAGTGTTCGTCATGCAGCTATTCACCAACATCACCACCACCACCATTATTACCGGTACCACCACAGGTGGCACTGGGGCCGGTTGATGCGCTGACGAACAAGCACAGAAATCTTAAAAGGCCCGTACCCACCCAGTACGGGCCTTTTTGTTGGATTGGTTTTTAGATTGAATTTCATAGATTTACAGGGAGAGAAAGCGATGAGAGTGTTGAAATTTGGCGGGTCGTCACTGGCCGACGCAGAGCGTTTCTTACGGGTCGCCGATATTGCGGTGAACACCCACGGCCAATCCCAGGTTGCCCTGGTGCTGTCGGCACCGGCCAAGGTGACCAACCACCTGGTCGCCCTGGTGGAGCAGACCAGTCGCGGCATGGATGCAAGCGCCACCCTGTTCGAGATCAACGGCATCTTCTCCCGCCTGCTGGCGGGCCTGAAGGCGGCCTACCCGGCGCTGGATGACAAGGCGCTGCAGGCTCGTCTCACCAATGAGCTGGATCAGGTCGAGCGCCTGATGCAGGGCATCCGCCTGCTGGGCCTCTGCCCGGACAACGTCCAGGCCCGCATCCTGAGCCGGGGGGAAAACCTCTCCATCGCCTTCATGCACGAGCTGCTGCGGGTCCGTGGCCTCGAGCTGGATCTCATAGTGCCGGAGCAGTTGCTGGTGACCGACGGCGGCTACCTCGAAGCCCATGTGGACATCGAGGCTTCCCGCCTGCGCTTTGCCGCCAAGGGGCTGCGCACCGATTGTCTCTACCTGATGCCGGGCTTCACCGGTGGCAGCGACAAGGGCGAAACAGTGCTGCTGGGCCGTAACGGCTCTGATTACTCCGCCGCCGTCTTGGCCGCCTGCGTGGACGCCGAGTGCTGCGAGATCTGGACAGACGTGGAAGGTTGCTACAACTGCGACCCGCGCCTGGTGCCGGATGCCTACCTGCTCAAAACCCTCTCCTATAAAGAGGCGATGGAGCTCTCCTATTTCGGCGCCAAGGTGCTGCACCCGAAAACCATAGCCCCCGTGGCCCAGTTCCACATTCCCTGCCTCATCAAGAACAGCTTCAACCCCCAGGGGCCTGGTACCCTGATCGGGGTCGATCAGGGGGATGATGACCTGAAAGTGAAGGCCATCTCGGATCTCTCCGGCATGTGCATGTTCAACGTCTCCGGCCCCGGCATGAAGGGCATGGTGGGCATGGCCGGTCGCATCTTCTCCGCCGTCTCCCGCGCCGGGGTCAGCATAGTGCTGATCACCCAGTCATCCTCCGAGTACAGCGTCAGCTTCTGTATCCACAGCTATGACAGCGACAAGACCCGCAAGGTGCTGGAGCGCGAGTTCGAGCTGGAGTTCAAGAACCAGCTGCTGGATCCGCTGGAGATCATGAGCGATCTCGCCATCATCTCCCTCATCGGGGATGGCATGCGCACCAGCAAGGGGATGGCGGCGCGCTTCTTCACCTCCCTGGCCCAGGCCTCCATCAACATAGTCGCCATCGCCCAGGGCTCGAGCGAGCGCTCCATCTCTGCCGTGGTGCGGGATCGCAAGGTGGCGGAAGCCATCAAGGCGTGCCACCAGAACTTCTTCGGCAGCCAGCAGTTCATCGATCTCTTCGTGGTCGGTGTGGGCGGCGTCGGCGCGGCCCTGGTGGATCAGATTGCCCGCCAGCAGCCGGTGCTCGCCGAGCAGGGCACCGGCCTGCGGGTGGTCGGCATCGCCAACAGCCGCCAAATGGCGGTCAACAAGGATGGGCTGAGCCTCGCCAACTGGCGTGAACAGCTGGTGGAAGCCCGTGACAGCTTCAGCCTGGAAGCGGTGAAGAAGCTGGTGGAAGAGAGCCACCTCATCAACCCGGTGATCGTCGATTGCACCTCGAGCGAGGCCGTCGCCGTACAGTATGCGGACTTCCTGGCCGCCGGTTTCCACGTGGTCACCCCGAACAAGAAGGCCAACACAGGGTCGCTGGATTACTACAAGGCGCTGCGCCGCACCGCCCGCCAGACCCGCCGCAAGTTCCTCTATGAGACCAACGTGGGCGCGGGCCTGCCGGTCATCGAGAACCTGCAGAACCTCATCAAGGCCGGTGACAAGCTGCGTGCCTTCGACGGCGTCCTGTCCGGGTCGCTCTCCTTTATCTTCGGCAAACTGGACGAGGGGATGGCTTTCTCCGAGGCGACCAAGATTGCCCGTGGCAACGGCTTCACCGAGCCGGATCCCCGTGACGATCTCAACGGCATGGACGTGGCGCGCAAGCTGCTGATACTGGCCCGCGAGGCCGGCATGGCGCTGGAGCTTTCCGATGTGGAAGTGGAGCAGGCGCTGCCACCTGGCTTCGATGTGAGCGGCGATGTGGAGTCCTTTATGGCTCGTCTGCCCGAGGCCGATGGCTGGTTCCGCGATCAGTTCGCCCTGGCTCAGAGCGAGGGCAAGGTGCTGCGCTACGTGGGCTCCATCGAAGGAGGCAAGTGCAAGGTCGCCATCAAGGCGGTCGGTGCCGACGAGCCCCTGTTCAAGGTGAAAGACGGGGAGAACGCGCTCGCCTTCTTCTCCACCTATTACCAGCCCATCCCCCTGGTGCTGCGTGGCTATGGCGCAGGGACCGAAGTGACTGCCGCCGGTGTCTTCGCCGACGTGCTGCGCACCCAGAACTGGAAGCAGGAGCTGTAACATGAGTTCAGCGATGAACCCCGATTTTGAACAAGATGCCATGGTGCAGGGCGGCAGCGTGGTCGCCTATGCCCCGGCCTCCAGCGCCAACCTGAGCGTGGGATTCGATGTCCTGGGGGCGGCGCTCGCCCCCGTGGATGGCTCCCTGCTGGGGGATCGCGTCCAGGTAAAGGCTGCCGATGTGGCGTTTGCCCTCTCCTCCGTGGGCCGCTATGCCCACAAGCTGCCCGATGATCCCAAGAAGAACATCCTCTATGACTGCTGGCTTGCCTATGGGGATGCCCTGGAGAAGCGCGGCCTGGCCCTCAAGCCGCTGGCGATGGTGTTGGAGAAAAACCTGCCGGTGGGCTCGGGCCTGGGCTCCAGCGCCTGCAGCGTGGTGGCGGCACTGGAAGGGCTCAACGCCTTCCACGGCGCCCCCCTCAATGAACACGACATGCTGCTGCTGATGGGGGAGATGGAAGGCAAGATTTCCGGCTCGGTCCACTACGACAACGTGGCTCCCTGTTATCTGGGGGGTATGCAGCTGGTGCTCGAAGAGCACGGCGTCATCAGCCAGGGCATTCCGGTGTTCGAGCAGTGGTACTGGGTGGTCTGCTACCCGGGCACCGTGGTCTCCACCGCCGCCGCCCGCGCCATACTGCCCGCCCAGTATCGCCGCCAGGACTGCCTCACCTATGGCCGTCGACTGGCCGCCTTCGTGCACGCCAGTTACACAGGGCAGGAGGGATTGGCGGCGAGCGTGCTCAAAGACGTGATTGCCGAACCCTACCGCGCGGCGCTTATCGAAGGCTTCAACGAGGTGCGGGCCCAGGCGGCTCAGAACGGGGCCCTGGCCACCGGCATCTCGGGCTCAGGCCCCAGCGTCTTCGTGGTGATGAAGGATCTGGCCCAGGCCGAGCGCATGAAGGATTGGATGGATGCACATTTCGTGCAAAACGAAGATGGATTTGCCCGGGTCTGCAAACTGGACATGGCCGGGGCACGGGTAACAGGAAGCGAGCTATGAATCTTTACAATATCAAGGACAAGAGTGAACAGGTGAGCTTCGCCCAGGCGGTGCGTCAGGGTCTGGGCCGAGAGCAGGGGCTCTTCTTCCCCGAGGTGATTGCGCCCCTGGCCGATGTGGATGCCCTGCTGGACTTGCCGCTGGCCGAGCGCTCCGCTCGCATCATCAGCCACCTGCTGGGGGACGAAGTGCCTGCGGCCAAGGTGAGCGAGCTTATCGACGCCGCCTTCACCTTCCCGGCGCCCCTGGTGAAGCTGAAAGACGGCACCTATGCCCTCGAGCTGTTCCACGGCCCGACCCTGGCGTTCAAGGATTTCGGTGGCCGCTTCATGGCCCAGTGTTTGGCCGCGTTTAGGACCAACGACAAGATCACCATCTTGACCGCCACCTCCGGCGACACCGGCGCCGCCGTGGCCCACGCCTTCTATGGCCTGGAGGGGATTGAGGTGGTCATTCTCTATCCCAAGGGCAAGATAAGCCCCCTGCAGGAGGCGCTCTTCTGCACCCTCGGCGGCAACATCCGCACCATCGCCATCGACGGCGACTTCGATGCCTGCCAGGCGCTGGTCAAAGATGCCTTCGACGACGAGGCGTTGAAACAGGCGATTGGCCTCAACTCCGCCAATTCCATCAACATCAGCCGATTGCTCGCGCAAGTTTGCTACTACTTCGAGGCGCTGGCCCAGTTGCCGCAATCCGAGCGCCATAAGGCGGTCATCAGCGTGCCGTCCGGCAACTTCGGTAACCTGACCGCAGGCTTGATTGCCAAGGCGCTGGGGCTGCCGGTGAAGCGCTTTATCGCCGCCACCAACGCCAACGACACTGTGCCTCGCTACCTGAAAACCGGCAGCTGGGAGCCGCACCAGACGGTCGCGACCCTGTCCAACGCCATGGATGTGAGCCGCCCCAACAACTGGCCGCGAGTGGAAGAGTTGTGCCGCCGTGAAGGCTGGGCGCTGGAGACCTTGGGCTCTGGCATGCGCAGCGATGCCGAGACTCGCGATGCGCTCAAACGCCTGCACCAGCTCGATTACCTGTGCGAGCCCCACGGCGCCATCGCCTGGGATCTGCTGAACGAGCAGCTTAGGCAAGACGAGGTAGGGGTCTTCCTCTGCACAGCCCATCCGGCCAAGTTCAAGGAGTCGGTGGACGAGATCCTGGGGCTGGACGTGCCGCTGCCGGGGCCCCTTGCCAAACACGCAGTCCTGCCGCTGCTGTCCCACAACCTGCCCGCCGACTTTGGCCGCCTCAAGGCCTTCCTGCTCGGTTAAGTACCCATGAAAAATGAAAATCCCCCGCCTTTTTGCAAAGAGCGGGGGATTTTTTATTTCCGGCATAGGGGCGGGAAACCTCGCCCTGGATGATCCCCCTGAAACAAAGGAGCACGGTATGAGCCAGCATCCCCTTCGCGCATTAATCGAGACCTGTGACGCCGCCATCTCCCGGCGCGACTTCGACGCCCTGATGGCCTTCTACGCCGAGGACGCCGCCCTGGTGGTCAAACCCGGCATGGTGGCGCGCGGCATTCCCGCCATTCGCCGCGCCTTCACCGCCATCTCCGATTACTTTGACGGCCAGCTTGAGGTGACCCAGGGGGCCATGGAGGTCATAGAGGGGGCCGATAACGCCCTGGTGATCATGGAGACCCGGCTGCGTTATCCCGACGGGCATGGTAGCTGGCTCGACGAGAACCGCCGCGCCACCTATGTGTTTCGTAAAGAAGCGGATGGGCAGTGGCGCTGTACCATAGATAACTCCTATGGCACTGCGCTGTTGGTGGCAGTCCCATAACCCCTGCGGCTCAACGTCGCCACAGCTGGCTGGATCCTTGGTCCGCTCGCGCCCATAGCTAGCCCTTGGATCGGGGCTCCGGCTCGCTCTCCAGGTTAGTCGCCGTGGCGCACGGGTTGATCTTGTTGGGGCATTTGGTTACCGTTACCGCTCTTCTGATCCCAAGAGTACTTCCTCCGATGCGCATTTAACCTGTCCGCACCCCGCTTTTGATTCCTCTCCCGCCTGGGAGATCGGGTGCGTCTTACCGTGACAGGTTGATGCTGATTCCTCTGCTGTTTTCCCATTCGTGGACACGCGTCCCTGTCATTTGGCTTGGCTCTTGGCCTGCGGCTCTCGCACTGGCCCACAGGAGTTCAGATGACCCATATCGCATGTCATATCAACGCCTTGCAGCTGCCCTTCGGCGCCTGCACTGTGCCCCTTACCTTCACTTTGCCCACTGCGGGCTGCACCCTGATCGGCCCTAACGGGATCGGCAAGAGCCTGCTGCTCGAATTGCTGGCGGGCCAGCGCCGCCCCGCTGCGGGCAAGATCGAGTGGCTGACCCCCATCAGCTGGTTGTCCCAGTTTGCACCCCCTCAAGATCATGACGGCGCAGCCAGCGTGGCCGACGTTATCGGCTGGGGCGAGCCGCTGCGGGCCCTTGAGCGCATTGAGCAGGGGAGCTGCGCCCTAGACGATTTTGAGTTGCTGAGTGATCGCTGGAACCTGCGCAGCGATCTTGCCGACCTGCTGGCAGAGGCGGGCCTCAGACTCGATGTCCATGCCTCGGTCAGTGCCCTGAGCGGTGGCCAGCTCACCCGCTTGCGCCTGCTGGCACTGTTTGCCAGGCCAGATCACTTCCTGCTGCTCGATGAGCCGGACAACCACCTGGATGCCAGTGGCATCGAGTGGCTGAGCCAGCGATTGGCCAGCCACAGTGGTGGCTATCTGCTGGTGAGTCACGACCGGCGCCTGCTCAATCAGACCAGACAGATTCTGGAGCTGAGCGAGCAGGGGCTGCAGAGCTCCCACCTGTCGTTTGAGGCATTTTTGGCGCAGCAGGCCGAACTGCAGGCTGCTCGCAGTGCCCGGCTGGCGCAGGCGGAGCGCAGTGAAAAGGCGGCGGCGCGCAGCTTGCAAAAGGTGCGTGAGCAGGCGGCCAAGCGGGCCAGTCAGGGGCGGCGAGAGCGCGGCTCCCAGGCCAGGATCCTGCTCGATTTCAAAGCGGATCAGGCGGGCAAATCCCTTGGCAAGGTGCTGGATCGCCACGAGCGGGGCCACAGTGCGCAGATGGAGGCTCGCGCCGAAGCCGCGGCCGCGCTGGCGGCGGTGCAGCCGCTGATCATGCAGTGGCCGGCGGGAAGCGAGTGCAAGGGGGCGGCCCAGCCGCTGGTGATCACGGCTGCGTGCCACAGGCGTTGGCACGATCAGCAGGTAGACCTGGTGTTGCAACGGGGCGAACGCTGTTTGCTGGCCGGTCGCAACGGCAGCGGCAAGTCGAGCCTGCTGCAGATGCTGCGCGGGGAGCTGGTACCTGATGCGGGCAGCTTTCGCATCAATGGCCGGCTGGCCTGCCTTGATCAGGGGCTCAGCCTGATTGTGCGAGACCTCAGCCCGCTGGCCAACCTGCTGGCGGTTGCACCGACACTTTCCGAGAGCGACGCAAGAACCCGACTGGCGGGCATAGCGCTGCGCGGTGATCGCGCCCTGATGCCCTGCCATGGTCTGAGCGGTGGCGAGCGGCTAAAGTTGGGTCTGCTGATGGTGCTGGCGCAACTGCCCGACCTGCTGCTGCTGGACGAACCGGACAACCACCTGGATCACCCTTCGCGCCAGTTGCTTATTCAGGTGTTGGCCGACTACCCGGGCACCCTGCTGCTAGTCTCCCACGATCCCGACTTTGTGGCCGGGGTGGGGATTGGGCGGGAGTTTTGGTTGGAGGAGGGGAGCTAAGTTGTGAGCCAGCCGAGTAATGGCTGGCTCAGAAAGGTGGATGTCCCAGATTGTATGTCGAGTAAGGCCACGCAGATTTGGGATCCGGTCGTGGCGAACGGCGGTCTGCTATCTCGGTCGTTGGTAGCTGTCGGGTAAAGGTGTCGGCTACTTTGTCGTGGGTTGCCCTCTGGGGCGCCGTCGACTAGCCAAATGGCCGCCAATAAAAATCCCCCTTGATGGGGGATTTTTATTGCTCGGGTTGGGCGCCAGCGTGACCGACTTGTTGGACCCTGGGCGCTACCCGTTTGCCCATTACAGATCCATCAGGCCCCGGTTTCGGGCGGGGTATGCTCGGGGGCGCCGCTCAGCAGATCCTGCCCCTGGTCCTGACTGAGCACCAGATAGCGTTCGTACTGGCGCAAGACGTCGGCGCTCAGCTCGTCCCGGGTCAGGTACTGGATGTCGTAACCGGCGCGGCCGTCGGCGAAGAAGGTGATGGGCTCGAAGATGCGGGCCTCGGGGTCGTGGTTGTGGGTCGCCTCCAGAGGGTTGAAGGCGGGGGCGGGGCGGGCCTCGATACGCACCCCGTAGCAGAAGTCCCGCCGTCCCTCCTGAGGCACCAGCAGGTGACACTGATCCGCATCCTGCTCGACCCGGCTGGTGAGCCCGCGGGCCTCGAACTCCCGGCACAGGGCGGTCAGGGCGGGCAGGGCTGTCTCCCTCAGGAAGCGGCGGGCGTCCGCCTCGGTGGAGGGGCTCAGCAGGTGATCCATGCGGGTACGCCACTGCTTGCCGTTCCAGAAGTCGGTGGCGGGGGAGAGGCGCCTGGCCGAGTGCTCCTTGTCCGCGATGAGGCCGCGCACCAGACCGAGGCAGAGCAACACCATGATGAAGGCGAACGGCAGGGCGGCGATGAGTGTCATGGATTGCAGCGCCGCCAGCCCCCCCGTGCTCATCAGGGTGCCCGCGGTGACACCGAGCAACAGTGCCCAGAACAGGCGCTGCCAGATGGGGGAGCCCTCCTTGCCCTGGGTGGCGATGTTGTCGATGACGAAGGCCCCCGAGTCGGCGGAGGTGACGAAGAAGACGCTGATGAGGATCACCGCCAGCGCCGAGGTGATGTCGGCCCCCGGCAGCAGATCGAAGAAATTGAACAGCAGGGTGTCTATGTTGCCGACCGAGTCGATCAGGGTCTGGCCCCCCGCCTGCTGGCTGGCCCAGATGGCCGCGTTGCCGAACACCGTCATCCACAACAGGTTGAAGGCGGTGGGCACGAACAGCACCCCCAGGATGAACTCGCGCAGGGTGCGGCCGCGGGAGATGCGGGCGATGAAGAGGCCGACGAAGGGGGACCAGGAGATCCACCAGGCCCAGTAGAGCAGGGTCCAGTTGCCAAACCAGCCCGCCTGGCGGGTCTCGCTGTAGGTGAAGGTGCGGAAGGTAAGCTGGCTCAAGGAGGAGACATAGTTGCCTATGTTCTCTGACAGGGCCCCCAGCAGGTACTGGGTGGGGCCGGCCACCAGCACGAACAGCAACAGGACTATGGCGAGAAACAGGTTCAGCTCGGAGAGGCGCTTGACCCCCTTGTCGAGCCCGGTGACCGCCGACAGACCGGCCAGGGCGATGACGACCCCGATGAGGCCAAAGCGGAACAGCTCCCCCGAGGTGTCCATCCCGGTGAGCCGGGTGATCCCCGCCGACAGTTGCAAGACCCCGTAACCGAGCGTGGTGGCGATGCCGAAGATGGTGCCCACCAGGGCGAAGACGTCCACCGCGTGGCCGAGTGGCCCGTGGATCTTCTCCTTGAAGATGGGGTAGAGGCCTGAGCGTATGGTCAGCGGCAGGTTGTAGCGAAAGCCGAAGTAGGCCAACACCAGGCCGACGATGGCGTAGATGGCCCAGGCGTGAAAGCCCCAGTGGAAGAAGGTGGTGACCATGGCCTCGCGGGCGGCCACCGGGGTCAGGGGCGTCGCCTGGGGCGGGGAGACGAAGTGGGTCATGGGCTCGCCGACCCCGAAATACATGAGCCCTATCCCCATGCCGGCGGCAAACAACATGGCGAGCCAGGAGGTGAAGCTGAACTCGGGCCTGGCGTCGTCCGGCCCGAGCCGGATGTTGCCGTAGCTGCTGAAGGCCAGCACTAGCAGCAGGATCAGGAACATGCCGACCACCAGCACATAGAACCAGCTGAAGTGCTCGGCGATCCAGCTCTGGCCGCTGCCGAAGAAGCGGGCGGCCGCCTCCGGCGCCAGGGAGCAGACGGCCAGTAGCCCCAGGATGAAGAGCAGGCCGGGAATGAAGATGGGGAGCGACAGTGTGCATCTGGGAGGGCGAGGAGCGTTCATGGGGCACCTTTGGGTAGAGGGACTCAAGACACTATAGGGCCATTGTTCGCAAAAGAGACTAAAAGAGCGGGCATTCTGGTCAGTCCCCCCCAGGTGCGCCCGTTCCCGTCTCTGGCGGAACACAGGGGGGCAGCTTGGTTGTCTTCAAACGGGGCGACTATAGTGCAACCTGAAAGGAGAGGGGCGCTGAGCCTTGTCCCTTTGTCGCCAGAACCACAATCAAATCAACAACGAGGGTTTGCCAGATGAAATTCATTGCCATCCTGATGACGGTATTTTTGTTCGGTATGGGGACTGCCCACAGCGCGGCGCAGCAGGAGTGCGAGGCGCAGGCTGCGGCCAAAAAGCTGGCGGGGGCCGCCAAGACCAGCTTTGTGGGCAAGTGCGTCAAGGATGCCTCGGCCAACGGCAAGGCAGCCCAGTGTGAACAAGCTGCCGCCGACAAGAAGCTGGCGGGGGCGGCCAAGAACAGCTTTATCCAGAAGTGCGTGAAGACGGATGCCGCCGCCGACAAGGCGGCTCAGTGCGAGAAGGCAGCCGCCGACAAGAAGCTTGCCGGGGCGGCCAAGAACAGCTTCGTGCAAAAGTGCGTCAAGACCACCTGAGCCCTGGGGCCAGGGGTGAGCGAGCGCCTTGGGAAGGGGCTCGCCTAAGGGATAGAGAGGGGCCATGGGCCCCTCTCTTGTTGTGATGCCGGTGTGATGCCCAAGCAAGATGGACGTTATCCCGGCGCCCTCGGCAAGGGCGGCGCAAGGCCCCCTTGGTGAGGAGTGGTCGCGCCGACCTTCTTTTTTTGATTAAATTTATATCCCTTAAAAAACAATTGCTTGCTGGTTTTTTTCAGGTTTTTTCAATTTTGGGGAAATCTTTTCTCCCCTGGGCCGGTTCTATTGGACGTAACCGGATGACATCCGCCGGAGACACCACTCTAGACAACAAGGAATATGGATATGAACGTGAAAAAGAGTACTGCCATCGCCTCTGCCATGACGGGTCTGCTGGCCCTGGGTGCCCAGTTCATCGCCGCGCCAGTCATGGCGGCGGACGACAAGGAGAAGTGCTACGGCGTGGTCAAGGCGGGCAAGAACGATTGCGCCACCAAGGGCGGCTCCTGCGCCGGTACCGCCAAGATGGATGCCCAGGGCGATGCCTTCGTGGTGATGCCCAAGGGCCTGTGCGAGAAACTGGCGGGCGGGTCGCTGCAACCCAAGTAAGCCCAGTGCCATGGTGTGGCGCCCGCCACATCATGGCCCCTTCTTTTGAGAGAGCCCTGCCATGAACCCCTTGATCGGTATAGGTTTACGCCCCCCCCACTACGACGAGATCCGCCAGACCCTGCCCGGGGTCGGCTGGCTCGAGGTGCACAGCGAAAACTACTTCGAGCGCCACACCAAAGGCTTTGAGGTGCTGGCCGAACTCGCCGGGCATTACCCCGTCAGCCTGCACGGGGTCGGCATGTCGCTGGGTTCCGCCGACTCGCTTGACCCTGCGCACCTGCGCCAGTTGGCGGCCCTGGTGGCGACCATAGCGCCGGTGCGGGTCTCCGAGCACCTGAGCTGGGGCAGCATAGGCGGGCGCTATTTCAACGATCTGCTGCCCATGCCCTACACCCGTGAGGCCCTCTCGCACATGAGCGACAAGGTTGACAGGGTGCAGCAGGCTCTGGGCCGGCAACTGCTCATCGAAAATCCCTCTTCCTATCTGCAACTGCCCGGGGAGATGGGGGAGGCGGCGTTTCTGGCCGAGCTGGCGCGGCGCAGCGGCTGCGGCATCCTGCTCGATCTCAACAACCTCCATGTCAGCAGTGTCAATCACGGCTTGGATTGTGCCGACTACCTGGCCGCCATCGACCTCGAGACGGTCGGGGAGATCCACCTGGCCGGTTTTACCGACAAGGTGCTGCCCCAGGGGCTCCTCTATATCGACACCCACAGCACCCCGGTGGCGCCCCCAGTGTGGGCGCTCTATCGGCAGCTGTGCCAGCAGCGCGCCATCCCCACCCTGATCGAGTGGGATCTGGAGATACCCCCGCTGCCTGTGCTGTTGGGGGAGGCGCAACTTGCCAGCGAGATCCTGAGCGCGGCGCAGCGAACATCCGAGGAGCCCGCCCATGTCTGAGCTTGCTTCCCTTCAGAGCGCCTTTGCCAGCGGTCTGCTCGGCCAGGATGACGTCATCCTCGGACACATCCAGCCTGGGCGCTTTGCCCCCGACGCCGTGCAGCAGATCTATCGCAACAACGTCATCCTCGGCCTCACCGAGGTGCTCGCCAGCAGCTATCCCGCCGTCGCGGCCATGGTGGGGGAGGAATTCTTCGCCGCTGCGGCCCGGGGATTCGTGCTGGCCGAGCCCCTTGAGGAGGGGAGCGTCATGCATTATGGGGCGGGCTTTGGCGACTGGCTCACCCGCCTGCCGACCACCCAGGCCCTGCCCTGGCTCGGGGAGCTGGCCCGCTTCGAGTGGCTGCTGGAGCGCGCCTCCCTGCTGGCGCCCGAGGCAAGGCGCTGGCCTGCCGAGCGGCTCGCCGCCCTTGCCCCGAGCCAGTGGGATCGGCTGGTGCTGCATCCCGCCTGCGATCTGCTGCTCCTCGAGAGCCAGCATCCTGTGCTGGCGCTCTGGCAGATGGCCCTGCACGGCGGGGAGACGGTCAGCGAGCTGGATGCCCCCTGCTGGCTGGCCCTTAAAAAACGCCCCGGCCACAGGGTCGAGCCCGTTCCTCTGGAGGCAACCCCCTGGCGCCTGCTGCAAGGCTGCCAGCAGGGCAGGCCGCTGGCCAGCCTGCTGGCACAGGATCCGGCCATGGCCGAGCACCTGGCCCCCCTCATCACCCTCGATCTGCTGGTCGATCTGGAGCTTGCCCCATGACAACACAGACTCTCTCCAAGCCGCTTGGCCACTTTGCCGAACGCATCCTGCCCTGGTGCAGCGGCGCCCTGCTGCTGCTGGCCAGACTCTGGGTCGCCGCCGTCTTCCTGCGATCCGGCTGGCTCAAGTTCACGGCCTGGGATTCCACCCTCTACCTGTTCGAGTTCGAGTACCAGGTGCCCCTGCTGCCCTGGCAGTGGGCGGCCTACGCGGGCACCGCGACCGAGCTGCTGCTGCCGCTTTTCCTGCTGGCGGGCCTCTTCACCCGCCCGGTCGCCTTGCTGCTGTTTGGCTTCAACGCCATGGCGGTCATCTCCTATCCCACCCTGTGGGCGGGGGGCTTTCACGATCACCAGCTGTGGGGCTGGATGTTGCTGACCCTGGCGGTGTGGGGCGCAGGCCCCCTGTCATGGGATCACTGGCGCCTTGCCAGGGGACGCAGCGGCCATTAACGTGGCTGCCAGATGAAGGGGCCTGTGGGCCCCTTCTTGTCATGCCACCCGAGGAGAAAGAGATGATGGTTCGCGAGGCCCTGGCCGCCGATATTCCCGCCCTGGTGCGTCTTCGCATGGCGCTGTTTGGTGAACTGGGGGAGATCGATGACCCGCAGGCGAGCGATGCGCTGTGGCAGGCGACCCAATCCTATTTCAGCGCGGCACAGGCGGATGGCAGCGCCCGCTCCTGGCTGGTGGAGGTCGAGGGGGAGGCGGTGGCGTGCGGCACCCTGGCCCTCTTCGTGCGCCCACCCTATCCGGGCAACCTGGCGGGGCGCGAGGCCTATCTGCTCAACATGTATACCTTGCCGGCCTGGCGCAAGCGGGGCATGGCGAGCGCCCTGCTCGACGCCATGGCGGCCCATGCCCGGGAACAGCGACTGGGCAAGCTGTGGCTGCACGCCAGCGAGCAGGGGCGTCCGCTCTACGAGCGACTCGGTTTTGTCTCCAATCCGGCCTGCCTGGAGTGGTGTCCCGCCCCCTGAACTAGCCGCAGTGATCCTCGGCAGATTCTTTTACGTACTGGCAGCCCTTGGCGGCCTAGTCGCTTTTCTATACACTGCGCGCCCCCATGACCCAAGGTCATCTGACCACTCATATTGGGACTTGCGGGGCCGATACAGTCAGTGGGGGGAGGCTGTGGTGCCGATCCGGATCGTCAACGAGGTAGGAGTGTCATGTTCAATCACAAACTCAAGGCGCAGTTGCAGGCCTGTCAGGCCCGGCTCGATGAAGAGCAGGGCTTCGCCCAGGGGATCAAGGGCGGTGCCGCGACCATCATCTTCAGTCCGGACGGGGAGATCCTGGAGGTCAGCGACCCCTTCCTGAGCCTGATGGGATATGGCGCTGGCGAGCTGCTTGGGCGTCACCACAGCCTACTCTGCCCTAAGGGCTGGACCGGCTCCACCGACTATCAGCAGTTCTGGAGCCGCCTGCGGCAGGGTCAGCCCCAGTCTGGCATCTTCGAGCGGGTCAACCAGAAGGGCGAGACCCGCTGGCTGGAGGCGAGCTATTTCCCGGTGAAGACCCAGGGCAGGGTGACCCGGGTGGTGAAGCTGGCCAGCGACGTGACGGCCAGGCATCAGCGGCTGCAACACCTAGAGGCGCTCTCCCAGGCGCTGGACCGCTCCCGGGCCATGATAGAGTTCACCCCGAGCGGCGAGATCATCAGCGCCAACGCTAACTTCCTCGATGCCATGGGCTATCGTCTGAACGAGATTGCGGGCAAACATCACAGGATCTTCTGTGACGAGGCCTTCCTGCGCGAGCAGCCCAAATTCTGGGAGGAGCTGGCCCGTGGCCAGTTCAAGTCCGGCCTCTTCATGCGCCACAACAGCCGGGGGGAGGCCGTCTGGCTGGAGGCCAGCTACAACCCTATTCGCGATCAGAGCGGCAAGGTGGTGAAGGTCGTCAAGTTCGCCAGCGACATCACGGCCCGCATCGAGCAGAACCACGCCACCCGGGAAGCGGCCCGCCTCGCCCACTGCACGGCGCAGGAGACCTTGAGCAGCGCCGAGGCCGGTGCCGAGCGGCTGCGCGCCGTGGTCGATACCTCTTCCCTGATCGCCGCCCAGGTGGATCAGGCCATCGCCCTCATCGGTCAGCTCAACGAGCAGTCCAGGAGCATAGAGGCCATCGTCTCCACCATCAGCGCCATCGCCGATCAGACCAACCTGCTGGCCCTCAATGCGGCCATAGAGGCGGCGCGGGCGGGGGAGCAGGGACGGGGCTTTGCCGTGGTGGCCGACGAGGTACGCCAGCTGGCGGCCCGCACCTCTCTTTCCACCGCCGAGATAGCCAAGGTGGTGCAGAAGAACCGCGAGCTGACCGCCAGGGTGACTGACGACATGGCCGGGGTGGCGGGCAGCGCCGAACTCGGCAAGCAGCAGATAGCCGAGGTGGACAAGCTGATGAGCGACATCCACCAGGAGGCGAGCCGGGTCTCGCAGACGGTCTCGGCACTCTCCATCTGACCTCCCTGCTCTGGCGACACCCTCTGACGAGATCGCCAAAAGAGTGAGCGAACGAGCCCCCAAGCTGAACCCTGGCTGTATGACCCCGGCCTTGTGAATTGTGGCGATTCGCCGCCTTGTTTAGGCTGCCGCCTCATTTTTCATTGAGCGGGTAGAAAACAATGGCAGTACGACACAAAGGCAGGGCCCTGGCCCTGCTGCTGGGGACGGTAGCGAGCATGGGGCTCAGCGGTTGCATGGGGCAGATGGGCCTCTCCTCCATGGTGACCAAAGGCAACCTCAGCGTGGTGGACAATCGCTACGGCCGTGCCGGTGTCTTCGTGCTGCTCTCCCCCGTCTATGGCCTGGCGGCGACGGCGGATCTGTTCGTGTTCAACACCATCGAATTCTGGTCGGGCAAGAACCCCATCACCGGCAAGTCGCCGGCCCTGGTGGATCACAAGGCCGATGCGGTGATCAAGGTCAACCAGCATCTGGATCCGGCCCTCAACAAGGTGCCGCTCGCCATGCTGCCACAAGGGGTGCGCGAGGTGAAGGTGAGCTACCCGGACGAGCGCACGGCCCAGATGGAGATCCACTACATCGACGGTCATCGCGACATGATGCGCGGGGAGATGCGCGGCGAGCTGCTGGACATCTATCTGGATGACAAGCTGGTCTCGACCCTGACCCGCAAGCAGCTGGACGAGAGGGCAAACGCAGGCAAGGTGGCGGTTTAACCTCTTCAGAAAGCTGATCTTTTTTTCTCTGAAAAGGGTATAAACAAGCGGCTGGCAAGATCGCCATTATGTCTAAGGGAGTAGGCTATGACGGTGACCGGATTGCGGTTGGCTGAATTGATTGGTTCCCTCAGCCATGCCCTGGACATGACTGAGGGTCAACCACGGGGGCACTGCATCCGCTGTTGCTGGATAGGTGCCCGTCTGGGGGAGCGGCTGGGACTGGATGCCCGGCAGCGCCATGACCTCTATTACACCCTTC
Organism: Aeromonas sp. R4-3; assembly: GCF_040908275.1. Classification (NCBI taxonomy): domain Bacteria; kingdom Pseudomonadati; phylum Pseudomonadota; class Gammaproteobacteria; order Aeromonadales; family Aeromonadaceae; genus Aeromonas; species Aeromonas sp. R4-3. Next base: position 109,557 of record NZ_JBFODK010000055.1, on the reverse strand, counting down.
TGCTTAAAGATCTGGGGTGCAGCAGCAATGCCGCCCGCATCTGCGAGCTCTATCTCACCGACGATCTTCACTTCAAGCGCGACTTCAAGCTGGTGGATGGCTCCCTCTCCGAGGTGGTCAACTTCGTGCTGGGTCACACCGGCTTGCAGGCGGATCTGCTCGGTCGTTTTCGCAGCCTGTTCCACATCTTTCGCAACGGCGATCAGATAGCCAACGAGCTGATCCAGACCCGCTGTCACCGGGGGGCGGACATAGCTCGCCAGCTGCGCTTCGGTGACGAGGTGGCCAACGGCATCCTCTCCCTCGATGAACACTGGAATGGCAAGGGGCGACCGCTGCAACTGGCGGGGGAGGCTATCCCCCTCTTCTCCCGCATTGCCCTGCTCTGTCAGGTGGTGGATGTGTTTCACGCCGCCGCAGGCCCGGATGCGGCGCTGAGGGAGCTGCGCGAGCGCAGCGGCAGCTGGTTTGATCCCGCCCTGGTCGGCGAGTTTGAAGCGCTGGCGGACGAGGATTTCTGGCAAGGGCTGGTGGACCCCAGGCTGACCGAGTGGGTCTTCGACCACCCGGCCGGGCAGGGGGAGGTGGCGCTCGATGAAGATTATCTGGACGAGATAGCCGCGGCCTTCGGTCAGGTGGTGGACTCCAAGAGCCCCTATACCGCGGGCCACAGCGGCAGGGTGGCGCTCTATACCGACATTCTTGCCGCCCAGATGGGGCTGCCTGAATCGAGACGGCGCTGGCTCAAGCGGGGTGCCCTGCTCCACGATGTGGGCAAGCTTGGGGTGAGCAACGCCATCCTCGACAAGCCGGGCAAGCTAGATGCGCAGGAGTGGGCCGCGGTGCAGATGCATGCCGCCTATACCGAGGAGATCCTGGGTCGCATAGGGGCGTTCAGGGAGCTGGCCCAGGTGGCCGGGGCCCATCATGAACGGCTCGATGGCAAGGGCTATCCGAGGGGGCTCAGCGGCGCAGAGATTGCTCTGGAGACACGCATCATCACCACCGCCGACATCTTCGACGCCATCACCGCCAAGCGCCCCTATCGCGACGCCATCCCCGTGCCCCAGGCGCTGGAGATGATGGCCGAGCATCTGGGCAGCGCCATCGATCCCGACTGTTTCGCCGCCCTTCAGGCGGGGATCCGGGACTTCTCCCTCTACCTCAGCCCCGAGCAGCTCTTGGCGCAGGCCGGTTAAGGCCGACGGCGTCGTCTTGGCCCGGGTGGCCGGAGACCAAAGACAGGAACGCCCCGCATTGCGGGGCGTTTTGTTAGCTCGGCTTGTTGCCCTGGCTGCGGGGCGGGTTCATCACCAGCCCCAGCAGGCGGTGGAGGTGGGCTATCTGCTCGGTGAGCTGCAGGTTGAGCCAGAGGTAGCCGCTGATGGTGGCCTCGTCATCGGCCCCCGGGCGCACCTCGGCCTGCACCTCTGCGGCGGCCGCCTGCAATCTGGCTATGGCCTGCTCGGCGGCGCTGCTGTCACCGCTCTTGAGCATGAGGGCGAGCTGGATGATCACCGCCTCGGTGGCCTGCTGGCAGGCGCGCAGCCCGGGGTGGCTCTGCATCAGGAAGTGGCTCTGGCGATCGCGCCAGTAGGTGTTGGCCAGCATCTCCAGGGTGCAGAAGGTGTTGCGCATCGTGGTCTGGACGGCCTCGAACAGGGTGCTGTTGAGGCGGGTCTCCTTGACGGCGGGTGCCAGCAGGGGGCGCAGGCTGACTATCTTGGTGAGCAGGCGGGCGTGGCTTTGGGCCAGCCTGGGGCGCTCAAGGATATTGGGGGAGAGGTGGGTGTGATAGAGACGCCCGGCCTGCTGCAGGCTGTCGTGCATCTGCAGCCGCCAGTGGGTGTAGGCCCGCTGGGGGTAGATGCTGCAAAACAGCAGGGCCAGCATGGAACCCAGGATGACGTCGCCGCTGCGCCAGAGCGCCGTCTCTATGTCCCCCGGCACCCCGCCGACTATGACCCCCAGGGTGATGCCGATGAGCAGCCCCACATAGGGGCGCTTGCCGAGCGCCAGGTAGCCGCACAGGAACATGATGGCGCAGCACCAGACCAGCATCAGCGGCAGGGAGTAGAGCTCCAGATAGAGGGCCACCACACCGCAGGCGGCGCCGAAGATGGTGCCGACCACCCGTTGCAGCGCCCGGGAGAGCACGTTGCCCCAGAACGAGATGGGGCCCATCACCACCACTAGCGTGATGAGGGGCCAGGTGCTCTCCGGCAGCTTGAGCTCCCGGGTCAGCAGGAAGGTGAGGGTGAAGGCCAGGGCGATGCGCAGGCCGTGGACCAGGCGGTAGCGACCATAGATCAGCAGATCGAAGCGGGAGAGCGGCGTGTTCAGGCGCAAGGGAGTCGTCTCATGTCAGGTTGATCTTCTCGTGTTGCCGTGCCGGCTGACGCTCGCCATCAGGGCAAGAGGCGGATCCGGACCCGCTCACCTGGGATGATGGCCGATCGGGCGGGGCATTCGATCACGCAGTTGGCCAAGGGCAGGGCAGAGGGCATGAAAGCACTTGCCGGGCGCACCTGCAAGCAGCCGCTGGCATCCTGGCTGAGGTGGCCGGGCAGGCAAGCCTCCCCCGCCGGATTGGCAATGGCCTCCAGGGCCAGGGCGAGCAGGCGCAGCGGCGGCGACAAAGTGGGCTGATTGCTTGCATCCCGGGGCAGCCGGGCGCAGATGAAGTCGGCGATGGCATCCAGGGCCTCGAAACGAAACTGGGGCAGGGTGGTGGCCTCGGGCTCATCGCTGATGAGCGCCACTATGTCCGGGTCGCCTGGGAACAGCAGGGGCCTCCCGAGGGCGCGGCGATGGAGCTCTATCTTGGGAAAATGGTGATGCTTGAACCCCTCGACCAGCAGCAGATCGAGCCGCTCCCAGTCGAAGCGGGCCAGCAGTGCCTCCAGGGAGGGCTCTTGCTCCGGGGTCTCGCAGATCAGGGCGTGGCGCAGGGAGGAGGCCGCCATCACCTGGCGGGCACCGGCCTGGCGCAGGCGATGGCTGTCCTTGCCCGGCTTGTCCATGTCGAAGTGGTGATGGGTATGCTTGAGCACCCCGAGCCGCAGGCCGCGCTGGCCGAGCAGGGGGATGAGGCGCTCCAGCAAGGTGGTCTTGCCGGTGCCGCTCCAGGCGACGAAGCCAAGCAGGGGCCCTGGGGCGCTCATGGTCGCAGGCCCCCCGCCAGCGGCTCGGGATGTGACAGGCTGGCCTCGTAGGCGGCGAGCTCGGCCGGGCTGTTGAGATTGACGAAGGCATCAGGCGCATCGGCAAAGGGCACCACCGTCATCCGGTGGCGGGCAAACCAGGCCCCGGTCTTGCGCTCTCCCTCTGCCAGGGCCAGTTGCAATGAGGGCAGCAGGGCGCGATGGAGCAGGGCGACCACGGGTTGCAGGTGCTGGCCGTCGTGGGCCACCACCAGCTCGCTCTGCGGCGTCATGGCGGCGCGAAAGCGTGCCATCAGATCCCGTGGCAGGGCGGGGCCGTCACAGGGCACGAACAGCACCCAGTCGTGGCGGGCGGCGGCAAGGCCAGCCTGCATGCCCGCCAGCGGCCCCTGAAAGTCGGCCTGCGCATCGCCGATGACGGGGGCCAGCGCCCGGTAGCGCTCCTCGCTGCGGTTGGCGTTGATCAGCACCTCGTCCACCTGGGGGCGAAGGCGCTCGAGCACGTGGACTATCAGGGGCTTGCCCGCCAGGGGCACCCAGCCCTTGTCGTCGCCCCCCATGCGGGTGGCACGGCCGCCGGCCAGGATCACGGCGGAGACGGGGAAGGGGAGGTCGCTGCGGCTCATGGGGCTCCAGGGGTCTGTGAGGTGATATGCCGCCTGTTCAGCGTCTGCTCTAGCAAGGGCGCTGGCGGCATCGAATGTCTGCCGATCTTGCGCCAAGCGCCCCGCCGGGGCAAGCCCGGCGGCCATGAGCCCGGCAGGAGAGGGGGCTTTGGCCGCAGGGTATGCCCAAGCTCACAAAACCGAATCCCCAAACGTCATATGATCCCCTGTAATCTGAGTCTTGCTCTCCTGCCTAATGGCAACATCATGTAAATCAAAGAGAATGACTATGGCTACCGGACAATATCTGCTGTGGAAAGACGCACAGGGAGAGGACTTTCGCCCCGTTGCACTGACAGGCACCGATCTGCTCAACGATCGCAATCTCAACAAGGGCACCGCCTTCACCGAACAGGAGCGGGCCGACTTCGAGCTCGACGGCCTCTTGCCGCCCCAGGTGCAGACCTTCGAGGCCCAGCTGGAGCGGGTCTATCAGGGCTTCCTGAGTGCCTGCAGCGACATCGAGAAGTACCAGAACCTGAGGGCCCTGCAGGATCGCAACGAGACCCTGTTCTACGCCCTGCTGTCGCGCCACGTGGAGGAGATGACCCCCTACATCTATACCCCGACCGTGGGCAAGGCCTGTCAGGAGTTCAGCCACCGCTTCCAGAAGCCGCGCGGCCTCTACATCACCCCGAAGAACGTCGATGACATGGGCTCCCTCGCCCGCCACATGGACGCCAAGGCGGTGCGCATCATAGTGGTCACCGACAGCCAGGGGATCCTCGGCATCGGCGATCAGGGGGTGGGGGGCATGGGCATCCCCATCGGCAAGCTCTCCCTCTATACCCTGGGAGCCGGGATCCATCCCGCCTGCTGTCTGCCCATAGCGCTGGACGTGGGCACCGACAACCAGGCGCTGCTGGATGACCCCATGTACCTGGGTCAGCCCCACAAACGCATCCGCGGCAAGGAGTACGACGACTTCATCGACAAGTTCGTGGCCGGGGTCAAGCGCCACTTCCCCAACGCCGTCTTGCAGTGGGAGGACTTCAGCAAGTCCAACGCCTTCAACAACCTCTCCCGCTACCAGCAGACGCTGCCGTCCTTCAACGATGACATCCAGGGCACAGGGGCCGTGGTGCTGGCGGGCATCATAGGGGCGGTCAAGTCCAAGGGCGAGACCCTGGGCCAGCAGCACTACCTGGTCTATGGGGCCGGGGCCGGCGGGGTCGGGGTGGCGGATCAGATCTGCGCCGGGATGATCCGCGAGGGGCTGGACCCGCAGGCGGCCCGGGATCGCATCTACATCCTGGATACCCAGGGGCTGGTGTGCGACAACCGCGAGGGGCTGGATGAATACAAGCGCCGCTACGCCAAGCCGGGCCTGCTGCTGGCCCAGTGGGATCTGCAGGGCAAGGCGGGGCTGACCGAGGTGCTGCGCCACGTGCCCATCAGCGTGCTGCTCGGCACCAGCGGCGCCGGTGGCGCCTTCCAGGAGGAGCATATCCAGCTGATGCTGGCCCACTGCGAGCGCCCCATGGTGTTCCCCCTCTCCAACCCCACCGCCAACTGCGAGGCGCTGCCAGAGGACATCTTCCGCTGGAGCCAGGGCCGTGCCATCGTCGCCACCGGCAGCCCGTTCAAGGACGTGCACCATGAGGGCCAGACGTTCAGAATCGGGCAGGGCAACAACGTCTTCATCTTCCCGGGGGTGGGGCTGGCCGCCATCGTCAGCCAGATCCGCGAGATAAGCCCGGAGATCTTCACCACAGCCGCCTTCGCGCTGGCGGAGTGCGTGGATGAGGCGGATCTGGCCCGGGGCACCGTCTACCCGCGGATCAGCGAGCTGCGCAGCATCTCGGTGCACGTGGCGACAGCGGTGCTCAAGGACATAGTGCGCCGCGATCCCTCCCACCCGCTGATTGGCCAGGATCTGCAGCAGCACATCCTGAGCCACATGTGGGAGCCCGTCTATCTGCCCTACCGCAGGGTCTGAGGAGAGCGCCGGGCCTGATGGCCGCGCGGATAAAATGAAAGAGGGTGGCCCTGGCCACCCTCTTCTTGTTGACCCGGCTACGCCGGCGCGGGCCGCTCGCCACTCAGGGCTGAGTGGGCGGTGGCAGCAGGCTGTCATCGACGCTGCCGTCACCTCTGAGCTTGTTGCCATTGGCGTCGACGGCGTCCACGCCGTTGTCATCTACGCTGCCGTCACCTCTTAGCTTGTTGCCATTGGCGTCGACGGCATCCACGCCGTTGTCATCTATGCTGCCGTCACCTCTTAGCTTGTTGCCATTGGCATCGACACCATTGTCATCCACCCGGCCACCGGCATGACGCTCCCCGCCAGCATGCTTGTCGCCACCGCCGTGGCGATCGCCGCCAGCATGCTTGTCGCCACCGCCGTGGCGATCGCCGCCGGCATGCTCACCCTGGCCATGGTCATCGCCGCCGTGACCACTGTCGTCACCACCATTGTTTCCGTTTTGGCTACTATTGCCGCCCCCGCCGCTATTGTTTCCAGAATTGCTACTATTGTCCCCGCCACTGTGGCCGCCACCCCCGCTGCCACTGTTGCTGCCGCCACCACCGCTATTGCCGCCTCCGCTGCCACTATTGCCGCCGCTTCCGCCGTCACCCCCTTTGTTGTGAACGATCAGCGAGTTGGCTATATAGCTGTGGCTGCCATCCAGAATGAGGTTGAACAGCGCCGTCGTGGGCGGGCTGTCGACCCAGTAGAGAGACTCGACCAGCAGCTCGGCGGGCTGGGCCGCCAGCGCCAGATTGCCACTGAGCGCGACAGATGCCGGTCCGCACAGGATGCGCATGCCGGTAAAGAGCGGCTGCACCGCCAGGGTGGGCTGCTCGGCACGGGTCATGGCGGGCGAGATGGCCACCCAGCCGCGGGTACTCAAGAAGGGGTGCTCGGCGGTAAAGAAGGGGGGCAGACGATTGAGCCCGTAGAGTCTCCGGTTGCCCAGGATGACGCGCTCGACCGCCAGGATCCGGTTGATCTGGCCATGCTGATCCAGCACCTGTTCACCGGCCTGCAGCGTTTCGATGAGGCGCTCGCTGCCGTCGGCCATCAGGATGCGGGTGCCGGCGACGAAGCAGGACTTGGCATGGGCCTGGTTCGGCTGCCATTGGTGATGGTCGAAGTCATAGCTGAAGGGGGTGGCAAACAGGGCCAGGGCGATGGCCGATCCCACCAGCAGTCGGCGCTGGCTGGGTTTGAACGAGGGCAGTGACATGGGGAGCTCCTTGTCTGGCTGGATTCACGCAGTCAAGTATAGAGGGCAGCCCGCTGAAACCCTTGCCATGCTATCTCGCCAGAAAAACGATTGGCGTCGGCCACAAAAGTGCGTAAAATCGCATACTCGATGCTTGTAGCAACGAATCCCGCCTAAAAAGCCAGTTTCATGCCCTCCCCAAGCAGTGAAAGGTAACGAATGACGCCGAATGGCGCATCTAATGCCTTGAAAAAGTCTTGTGATGACTGAAAAGTGTCAATTATCCCTGTCAGTTATCAAAAAATTAAGGATACCCATGTTTTCCTTGGTCAAGCAAAGCGTCGCCGGGCTGCAAATTCTGTTTGTTGCCTTTGGTGCCATGGTTCTGGTGCCCCTGCTCACCGGATTGAACCCCTCCATGGCCCTGCTTGGCGCCGGTGTAGGCACCCTGCTGTTCCAGCTCTGCACCCGTCGCCAGGTCCCGATCTTCCTCGGCTCCAGCTTCGCCTTCATCGCCCCCATCATCTATGCCACCCAGACCTGGGGCCTGCCCTCCACCATGTTCGGCCTGTTTGCCGCCGGCTTCATGTACTTCATCCTGGCGGCACTCATTCGCGTGCGCGGCATGGGTTTCGTGCACAAGCTGCTGCCGCCCGTGGTGATTGGCCCGGTGATCATGGTGATTGGCCTGTCGGTGGCCCAGGTGGCCTGCAACATGGCCATGGGCCGTGCCGGGGCCGAGCAGGTGGTGGCGCCTGCCACCGCGCTGACCCTGGCGGGGATCTCCCTGGCGGTGACCCTGATCGCGGCCGTGTTCTGCAAGGGCTGGATCAAGCTCATTCCCATCCTCTCCGGCGTCATCGCCGGTTATGTGGCCGCCGTGCTGATGGGTCAGGTGAGTTTCGATGGCATGGTCAACGCCCCCTGGCTGGCGCTGCCCCACTTCGAGACCCCGGAGATCAACTGGGCCGCAGCGCTCTTCATGCTGCCGGTGGCCATAGCCCCCTGCATAGAGCACATAGGTGGCGTGCTGGCCATCGGCGGTGTGACCGGCAAGGACTACACCAAGGATCCTGGCCTGCACCGCACCCTGGCCGGTGACGGCATCGGCGTCTGCTTCGCCGGTTTCATCGGTGGCCCCCCCGTCACCACCTATGCGGAAGTGACAGGTGCCGTGATGATCACCCGCAACTTCAACCCGGTCACCATGACCTGGGCCGCCGTGTTCGCCATCATTCTGGCCTTCTTCGGCAAGTTCAACGCCCTGCTCACCTCCATCCCCATGCCGGTGATGGGCGGCATCATGCTGCTGTTGTTCGGATCCATCGCCGCCATCGGTCTCAAGACCCTGGTGGAGTCCAAGGTGGATCTGGGGCTGGCCCGCAACATCGCCATAGTCGCCGTGACCCTGACGGTCGGTGTCGGCGCGCTGGAGATGAAGATAGGTGACTTCGCCCTGGCCGGTGTCGGCCTGGCCTCGGTGGCCGCTATTCTGCTCAACCTCATCCTGCCCCAGCACTCCGAAGAGGGTGCCATGGAGTCGGCCAAGGACTAAGCGCACTGAGCGACGACCCCTCAGCCGCAGCGATGACAGGAGGCCACCCTTGGGTGGCCTCTCTCTTTCCCGGCGCAACCTCATCCTGCCCCGGCACTGCGAAGAGGTGGCCATGGAGTCGGCCAAGGACTGAGCGCACTGAGCGACGATCCCTCAGCCGCAGCGATGACAAGAGGCCACCCCAGGGTGGCCTCTCTCTTTCCCGGCGCAACCTCATCCTGCCCCGGCACTGCGAAGAGGGTGCCATGGAGTTGGCCAAGGACTAAGCGTGCTGAGCGACGCCCCTCAGCTGCAGCGATGACAGGAGGCCACCCCAGGGTGGCCTCCTGCTTTTGTAGCGCCCGGCCGGGAGAGCCTTGATCCCTCGGGGTTCGGCCCGGCGACTACAATCAGTGGCGTTGTTCACAGTCAAGGAGACGAACATGAAGACGAGATGGATCCTGGCCCTGCTTGGGCTTATCTGGGGGGGCGCGGCCCAGGCCGGTGCTGTGCGCTACCAGGTCGACGGTCAGCCCTTCGAGGGATATTACCTGGCCGCTGCCGACAAGCAGGCGCCCCTGGTGGTGCTGGTTCACGACTGGGACGGGTTGACGGATTACGAGGTCAAGCGGGCCGAGATGCTGGTGGCGCTCGGGTACAGCGTGTTTGCGGTGGACTTGTTCGGGGCAGGCATCAGACCGACCGCCGTGGAAGAGAGGAAGAAGCTCACCGGGGCGCTTTATCAGGACAGGGCCAGGATGCGCAAGCTGTTGCAGGCAGGGCTCGCCGAGGCAGGCAGGCAGGGCGGCCGGCTCGACAATGCGGTGGCGATGGGCTACTGCTTTGGCGGCGCCGCCGTGCTGGAGCTGGCCCGCAGCGGCGCTAGCCTCAAGGGGATCGTCAGCGTCCACGGGGGGCTGGAGACCCCGGCCGGTCAGAACTACGAGCAGACCAGGGCCAGCCTGCTGATCCAGCATGGCAGTGCGGATCAGGCGGTGTCGCTTGGCCAGTTCGCGGCCCTCATCACCGAGCTGGAGAGCGCGGGCATCCGGCATGAGGCGATCAGCTACGGTGGTGCGCCCCATGCCTTCAGCGTCTTTGGCTCGGACAATTACCGCGCCGACGCCGATGCCAAGTCCTGGCAACGCTTCACCGAGTTTCTCGGTGAGGTGACCAAGGGCTAGGGCAGCCTTAGGCGGTGAAGCGGGATCATGCCACCAATAGCCCCGCGTGGCTGGGCACCACTGCTTGCCGGGTCAGCAGAAGTTCAGTGGCGCTGGTTATACTGACTCGATGAGGTACTTGTATCTGGCCAGCGCCCCCGGGGCACCGGACGGTGAATGCTGATAACGGGTCGCAGGGATGGCCTCTGACCCGATTCTGGCGCGGGAGGCCCCCTCAGCCCCCGCACACGAGACACGAAGGAGTAATGACATGCGTCTATGGACTCATATTCTGGCCGTTCTGCTGCTGGTTGGTTGTGCCAAGGGGGATACCCCCGCCGAGCAACGCAACCACATTCAACAGATGCGCCAGCAGACCCTCTCCACCCTGTATGGTCAGGATGCGGGCACCAGACAGGAGGTGGCAAGATCCAAGGGTTATGCCGTCTTCACCAATGTGAACAACAACCTGCTGGTACTGAGCGCCGGCAGTGGCTATGGGGTGCTTCGTGACAACCGCACCGGTCGCGACACCTACATGAAGATGGCGACCGCCGGCATGGGGATCGGCATGGGGATCAAGAAATTCCAGGCCGTGATCATCTTCAACGATGCCGCCGCCCTGGACAGATTCATCACCACAGGCTTCGATGCCAGCGCCCAGGCGGATCTGGCCGCCAAGTCGGCGGACGATGGCAAGGTGGTGGTCAGCGAGGCGGCCAATGCCGACTTCCAGAAGGTGAAGATGTACCAGCTCACCGAGAAGGGGGTGGCGGTGCAGGCCACCATGCAGGGCTACAAATACTGGCCGGATGACGATCTCAACGGCACCAAATAACGCCCAGACATTAATGGCCACTGCGCGGCGCTCATCAGAGCGCCGCGCGCATTTCTGCGGCCTTGAACCTCCCTAGGCGGGCTTGTCCAGCGCCAGCACCCTCACCCACATGGCCCCTTCCCCTACATGTTGGCGGGATGAGAGGCTGAGCTCCCCCGTCTGCGCCGCGATGCGGTGCACAGCCAGGCTGTGGGACTTCTGCCCTGTGGCGATCAGATAGTGGCCGCTGTGGTCGATGGCAAAACCACGGGGGCAGGATTCGGTCGGGAAGTGGCCCAGCAGGGTCAGGGCGCCGTCCTCCTCGTCGACCCCGAACAGGCTGAGCAGGCTGCTGGCCCGCTCGCTGGTGTAGAGAAAACGCCCATCCGGGGTCAGGTGGATGTCGGCCCCCCAGCGCTCTCCCTGATAACCCTCGGGCAGCATATCCAGGCTCTCCCGCGCACCGATGCGACCATCCGCCTCCCTGTGGTAGCGGTTGAGGGTGCTGTCGAGCTCGTTCAGACAATAGAGATCGCCGTTGGTGGGGTGCAGCGCCAGATGGCGGGGCCCGGCGCCGGGGGCGGTGTGGATGTCACCCAGGGGATGGGGGCTCAGCTGACCATCCTCTCCCAGGGTGAAGCGGCGAATGACATCCTCCTTGAGGCAAGCCACCAGCAGCTCCTGCTCGCCCTGTTCCGTTGTCAACAGGGTCACCGAATGGGCAGCCATCAGCCGGTCGATGCGCTGGTGGGGGGCCAGCACCCGGCCAGCGTCGTCCATGGGCGAGACGCTGACATGGTCGAAGGCGTAGGAGGCGGCAAAGAAGAGGCGCCCGGCCCCATCGGTGCAGCTGTGGGAGGCGCTGCCATCGAGCGGCGCCGAGCTGGGCGCTCCGAGCAGGCCATCCGCGGCTATGGGGTAGCTCAGCACCCGAAAGTCGGGGCGTACCCCCGCATAGAGCCAGGCCTTGTCCGGGCTGATGACCAGGGGCTGCACCTCGCCGCCGGTCTGGACTTGCTGCAGCGGGGCCAGCTCGTCTTCTTCCAGTCGAAACACATGGATCAACCCGCTCACCGGGTTGGCCACATACACCACTTGTTCCATTGCACGCTCCAGAGAAAAAGAGTGCCCCGCGAGGGGCAGGAAGAGAGGCCATGGTCCCATGGATGGCGCCCGCCATCCACAGCCTCATGGCGCCGCGTCAGGGTCGGCTCAGGATCTCTTGTATGACGGGCACCACCGAGAGGGCCAGCAGGGCCGCCATGGCATGGTTGAACCGGCGGCGGGCGAGGGCATTGGTCAGCCAGCGTTTGAGCAGGGTGCCACACAGCAGCCAGAGCCCGACGCAGGGGAAAGAGACGATGAAGAAGGTCAGGGCTATGGTCAGGTTCTGCTGGTGGAAGTCGGCTCCCGCGCTGGTGAAGGCGGCGATGGCGCCGGTGGCGACCACCCAGGCCTTGGCATTGACCCATTGGAACAGGGCGCCCTTGAGGAACCCCAGGGGGCGGGCAGAGGCGTCTCCCGTCACCTCGTCGGCGGAGCGGGCAATCAGCCAGGCGAGATAGAGCAGATAGAGGGTGCCTACACACTTGATGACGAAGTGCAGGCTGGGGAAGAGGGTGAACAGCTGGCCGAAACCCAGCCCCACCAGCAACAGCATCAGGGTGAAGCCGACGCAGATCCCCACGAGCAGCGGCAGGCTGCGCCTGACCCCGAAGTTGGCGCCGGCGCTCATCACCATGATGTTGTTCGGTCCCGGGGTGACAGATGCCGAGATGGCAAAGAGCACCACGGCGTAGAGATAGTCCATGAGATCCTCGTGGGTGACATTCCGTTGTCTTCCCTATATTGGGGACCTGCTCCCGCTTTCAAGTCCGGCTGCCCGGGTAAAAAAACAGGCTCCAATATGGAGCCTGTTTGCAGGGGCAGGAGGTCGGCATCAGGCCGGCTTGCCACCATTGGGCGGCGGCAGGGCCGGGCGGGACTCTATCTTCTGCTCGTCCCCTTGCCGGTTCTTGATGTGGACGTCCATCTGGTTGAACGCGATGTCGATGCCGTGTTCACGGAACAGTACGTCGATGCGGCGGTTCAGCTCATCGATGGCCGGGTTGCGATCCCCGAGCTCGCTCACGAAGAAGCGCAGCTCGTGATCCAGGGTGCTGGGGCCGAAGGTGAGGAAGTAGACGATGGGGGCAGGGTCCTTCAAGACCCGGCTGTTCTCCGTGGCGGCCTGCATCAACAGCTTGCGGGTCAGCTCCAGATCCGAACCATAGGCCACCCCGACCCGGGCGATCACCCGGGTGACGGTATCGGACAGGGACCAGTTGATCAGTCGCTCTATCATCAGCTGCTGGTTCGGGATAATCACTTCTTTACGGTCGAAGTCGGTGAGGGTGGTCGAGCGGATGCGGATCTTGTTGACCGTGCCCGAGATGGTGCCGATGGTCACAGTATCCCCGATCCGCACCGGGCGCTCGAACAGTATGATGATGCCCGAGATGAAGTTGGAGACTATCTGCTGCATGCCAAAACCGATACCGACCGAGAGACCGGCGGCCAGCCACTGCAGCTTCTCCCACTGGACCCCCAGCATGGCCAGCGCGGTGAGCGAGCCCATCCCGATCAGCACATAGTTGAGCATGGTGGTGAAGGCGTAGGCCGTGCCCTGGGCGAGGCGCAGCTTGGAGAGCACCAGCACCTCCAGCAGGCCTGGCAGGTTGCGGGCCAGCGACAGGGCCGCCCCGAACAGGAAGAGGCCGGTCAGCACGTCGCTCAGGCTGATGGGATAGAGCACGGCGTTGGCACCAGTGCCCTCGCTCTTGTGCCACAGCACCACGCTGTCGAGGTAGGTGAAGACAGCGACCAGATCGGACCAGAGCCAGTAGAAGGCGACGCCGAACACCAGCAGCAGCATGATGCGGGTCAGGCGCAGGGACTGCTGGCTGACCTCTTCCAGATCCATGGGCTGCTCTTCGATGGCCTCGCCCCCTTCCGCATCTTCCGAAGGCTTGTGCTCGCGCTTGGCGACGGCGCGGCGGTAGGCCAGACGGCGGGCCGCCAGCTCCAGACCACGCAGGGCGGTGCGATAGACCAGGCTCCAGATGATGATGAGGTAGAAGGATTCGATCAGGCGACCGGTCAGCTTCAGGGCTGTGTAGTAGTAGCCGAGGGCCGCCAGCACCATCAGGGCCACAGGCGCCAGCGCCAGGGCGACCGCCGTCATGGTCTGCAGCATGCTGGCCTCACCCTTGATGCGGGCGCGGGAGATGGGCAGCACCAGGTAGGCGGTCAGACCCAGCAGCAGCATGGTCAGCGCCTGGCCGATGACGTCATTGCCGAGCGATGAGGGTTCCACCACCGCCTTGGTCGACAGCATGATGAGGGGCAGCAGGGGCAGCCAGAGGTAGCGCATGCTGGTACGCTTGGCCTGCAGCTCGTCCCGCGGGATGCGGAAGTGGCTCTCGCCGATGCCGCCTGGGCGCATCACCGACAGGTAGACGCTGAACACCAGGTAGCCCAGTGCCAGGTTCAGGGTGATCTGGAAGATGAGGCGCGGGCTCAGCAGGCCGCAATAGGCCAGCAGCAGGCCGGCGGCCAGGATGAAGAGGGTACCCGGCAGGCGCTGCAATACGGTGTAGAGCAGGGCGCGCGGGGTGTGCCACTGGCTGTCTTGGCGGAAGCGGCCGAGATCCTTGGCGATCTTCTGCTGGCGCTTGACCAGGGTCGGGCGTTTCCACAGCAGCAGGCCACCCACCAGCAGCAGCGGCAAGGCGAGCAGGGAGACTGCCAGCAGCATGTCGCCCCAGCCTTGCCAATCCGGCTTGAGCACCCAGTCGGAGACCTGCTTGTAGGCATGACCCGGCCAGTTGATGAACCACTTGCCATCGATGGGCTTGTTGCTGCTGACCCAGAAGATGTGCTGTTGCAGGGTGAATTCGATGGAGGCATAGATGCGCGTCAGCTGCTGCTGGGTGAGCTGCAGGCTGATGGCGTTGGTGAGCTGGGCATCCATCTGGCGGTTGAGCTGATCCAGCAGGCTGATGCGGGTGTCGATCAGCTTGACCAGGTTCGCCTTGTCCTCTTCGCTGACGGTCTCCCTGCTGTTGGCGATCAGGTTGTCCAGATACTGGCCCTTCTGGAACAGCTGATCCCGTTGCTGGCTCAGTTCAAACTGGGCCAGGTGCAGGTCGGCTATCTGCTCTTCCAGGTTCTTCACCAGGGTGGAGGGGGCGGCCTCCAGCTGCTGGTAGAGCTGATAGAGGATGCGGGAGAGCAGCAGGTTGCCCTTGAGCATCTGCACCTGCTCGTTCAGGTTGCGCTCGGTCTGGGTACCGCGCTCCAGCCAGCTCTTGGCCTGCAGGTTTTTCTGTGCGAGCAGGTTGAGGTTGGTGGTGGCGCTGATGAGCTGCTGGCTGAGCTGGTGGTTGATCTCCTGCTCTTTTTGTACCAGCGGGTTGTCCTGGGTGGCGACCAGCTCGCCGGTCTGCTCGGCGGCCTTCTCGGTGTCGCCGAGGCGCTTGGCGCTGCTCTGCTCCTGCAGGGCCTGCAGTTTTTGCTCCTCATGAGCGAGGCGCGCACTCTGGTAGTCGCGCTGCTTGACCGCCAGATCCTGCATGCTGGTGCGGTTGTCCAGATCCTTTTGCAGGTTGGCCAGTTGCAGGTCCAGCAACGCCAGCTCGGTATTGAGCTTCATCTTCTCGGCGCTGCTCACGCCATCCCCGGAGTTCAGGCGAGTGCGGATCTCCTGGCTGCGTTGATAGGCGCGGCTCATGTTGGCCTGGGCCCGCTCCGGCAGGGTTTGCAGGCTGGTGATCTGGCTGCCTATGGTGCCGAGGGCCTCCTGGGCATCCTGCATGTTGGCCAGCACTTCCGGCTGACGGCTCTCCAGCTCCGCCAGGCTCATGCTGGCGTATTCACTCTTGAGCTGCTCGGGACCCTTGTCCTGGGCCAGGGAGTCTATCTTGGCGCCTATCTCTTTCATTTCGCCGGGCAGGGAGCGTACCCGCTGTGTCAGCGCCTTGGCCTTGGCCTGCTCCTTCTCGATGCTGTCGAGCAGGGCTAAGGTATCGGTCAGCAACTTCTGATCCGCCTGCTGGCTGACGGTCAGGGTCTCTGACTTGCCGAGGGCATCGAGCGCCCGCTGTACCGTGGCGCGCTGGGGTAGATCCTGCGCCATGGCTTGGGGGGCGCAGAGGCTGATGAGTAAACAGAGCAGCGGCAACAGGGTGGCCGAGGCTCTTCTGAACTGTATTGAGGGCATAAAACGTCCGGGTGATTATGCGAGATTCGGGAGGTTTCCCACTGGGGGGAAATCCGCGTGGATTCTAGCACCGGCGCGAGAGAGGCAGCAGGGGGGAGAGATAAAAAAAACGGCGCCCCAAGGCGCCGTTTTATCGGTTCAAGACTGATTAGAGTACGTGAACGGAGGCGGTGTTGGTGGTACCGCTCGGTACCAGGGCACCGGAGACCATGACGACCACGTCACCCTTCAGGCCCATGCCGCTTTGCAGTGCCGCTTCTTTGCCGATGCGATAGAAATCGTCGGTAGAGGCGATGCTGTCAACCACGTGAGCAACCACACCCTTGGTCAGGACCAGTTGGGCAGCAGTTTTCTTGTTGGTGGTGATGGCCAGGATCCAGGCTTTCGGGAAGTACTTGCGAATGGCCTTGGCAGACTTGCCGCCTTCGGTGGCAACCACGATCAGCGGGGCGTCCAGCTTCTCGGAGGTCTCGACGGCGCCTTTACAGACGGCTTCGGTGATGCGCAGCTTGTTGCTGTCGTTGGCAGCAGACAGGTTGGACGGCATCACGGCGTCGGTACGCTCGCAGATGGTGGCCATGATGGTCACGGCTTCCAGCGGGTACTTGCCCTTGGCGGATTCGCCGGACAGCATGACGGCGTCGGTACCATCCAGGATGGCGTTCGCCACGTCACCGGCTTCGGCGCGGGTCGGACGCGGGTTCTTGATCATGGAATCCAGCATCTGGGTGGCGGTGATGACCACTTTACGTGCCTTGTTGCACTTGGTGATGATCATCTTCTGGGCGAAGATCACTTCTTCAACCGGAATTTCCACACCCATGTCGCCACGAGCAACCATGATGCCGTCGGAGACAGCCAGGATGTCGTCGAAGTTGTCCAGGCCTTCCTGGTTTTCGATCTTGGAGATGATCTGGATGTTCTCGCCACCGTGGGCCTTCAGGTGCTCACGGATTTCCAGCACGTCTTCTTTCTTGCGGATGAAGGAGGCGGCAACGAAGTCCACGCCCTGCTCGCAACCGAAGATGAGGTCACGCTTGTCTTTCTCGGCCAGGGCCGGCAGCTTGATGGAGACGCCCGGCAGGTTGACGCCCTTGTTCTCGCCCAGATCACCGTTGTTCAGCACCTTACAGATGACTTCACGCTCGGTGATTTCGATGACGTCCAGACCGATCAGGCCGTCATCCACCAGGATGCGGTTGCCGACGCGCAGGTCGTTGGCGAAGCCGGCGTAGGTCACGGCGACTTTGTCCTTGTTGCCAACCACTGTCTGGTCGGTGGTGAAGGTGAAGGTCTGGCCGGCGACCAGAGAGACATCGTTGCCACCTTCCAGCTTCATGGTACGGATTTCCGGACCCTTGGTATCCAGCAGGATAGCTGCGTGCTTGCCGGTCTCGGCCATCACTTCACGCAGGTTGCGGATACGGGTGCCGTGCTCTTCGTAATCACCGTGAGAGAAGTTCAGGCGCATGACGTTCATGCCGGCGTCGAGCATCTTGCCGAGCATTTCTTTGGATTCGGTCTTGGGACCTATGGTGCAGACGATTTTGGTCTTTTTCATGTCAGTCTTCATGGTTAAGGAGTTTCCGCCGTGCAATATACACCAGTTTTTGGATACTTTTTATGATCCAGAAACAACGTTTTGAGCTAAAAACGCCTCAATTTGAAAGATAACGTTTTCGCTCACAGCTGATTTTAGGGGCTAAAATAATTGATTTTCCGCGAGTGAGGCCATTTGGTTCCCATTTCTCGCCCCCTCGATGGCCTGATCCCATGTAGTTAAATGACCAACAAGGGATGAGACCGCCAGCGAGGGAACCTGGGCCCCTTTCCCCCCCTGGCCGTCACCCAGTGTAGTCATTGGGCCGCCACAACGCAGGACGGGCGTCAGCGTCCGACCAGGTGCGCCGCCCGGGCAGGCGGCGCGCCTGTTGCGCAGGCTTAGCCGAAGAACCAGTAACCGCGGTTGATGAGACGGGTCAGCAGTTGCAGGAAGCCGGCCTGATCGGCGAGCTCCACCATGTCGGCCTGGGTGATGATGTCCTTGTCGCACAACAGCGAGATGGCGGCCGCATCGTCGCTCGGCAGGGTCCAGGCCTCGCCGTCGATGTAGCAGCTACGGCTCTCGCCGCTGAACCAGACAGAGCGCAGGCCCGGCACCTTGATGGCGGGCTCGCCCTGGGTCAGCAGGTCGGCCACTTCCTCGGCGCTGTAGTCAGGCTCCATGGGGCTCACGTCCAGATCGTGCTTGGCCTCGGAGATCATGGTGCCGAACCACTCCTTGAACAGGGTCTCGTCATCCAGGGCCTGTTGCATCAGCTCCCGCAGGCGGTGCAGCTCATGGGGCTGGATCTCGCCGTGACGGGCGCGGGGCTTGAGGTCTGCATCGCCGTAACGCTCGGTGCGCAGATCGTTGTCGATCAGGTGATCGGCAAACGACGAGATGAGCGCCTTGGCGTCCGGTGCCCGGAAACCCACGGAGAAGTTCAGTGAGGGCTCGATGGCGTAGCCCTCGTGAGGGAATCCAGGCGGAATGTAGAGGATGTCGCCCGGCTCCATGATGACGTCGATGATCGCCTCGAACGGCTCGCAGTGCAGCAGGGCGGCGTGGGCGGCAAACTCGTTGAGGGGATTGGCATCGCCGACCCGCCAGTGACGCTTGCCCTGGCCCTGGGTGATGAAGACATCGTAGTTGTCGATGTGGGGGCCGACACCGCCGTGAGGGGTGGAGAAGCTCACCATCACATCGTCAAAGCGCCAGCCCGGGATGAACTGGAACGGCAGCGCCAGCTCGTGCACCTCGGGGGCCCAGTGGTTGCAGGCCTGCACCAGCACTGTCCAGTTCTCTTCCCCCAGGTGGTCGTATGACTCGAAGGGGCCGTGGGCAGCCTCCCACTTGCCGTCGAAACGGGTCACCAGGCGGGATTCGATGACCTCCTCCATGGCCAGACCCGCCAGCTCGTCCGGGCTGATGGGATCCTGAAAGTCTTTGAAGCCGCCCTTGATGAGGAGCGGGCGCTTCTGCCAGTAATGCTCGAGGAAGTGGGCAATATCCAGATTGAGTTCGTACATGGTGCTTCTCGTATCTTGTGAGAGATCTTGCCCAAACTTGGCTTGGGCAAGGGCTCTGAAATGGCCCGATAGCCTATGACGCTATCGAATGGGCCAAAATCAACGGGGGCCCTGCCGTCATGACAGAGCCCCCGCCGGTTCGGTTTAGCCGCTTACTTCAGCAGATCGACCAGGCGCTGGGCCTGACCGAGGTAGTTGGCCGGGGTCAGCTTCTTCAGTTCGACCTTGACGGCCTCGGGCAGTTCCAGGGTGTCGATAAAGGTGCGCATCCCTTCGGCATCCACGCGACGACCACGGGTCAACTCTTTGAGCTTCTCGTAGGGCTTCTCGATGCCGTAGCGGCGCATCACTGTCTGGATGGGCTCGGCCAGCACTTCCCAGTTGGCGTCCAGATCGGCGGCCATGGCGTCCGCGTTGGCTTCCAGCTTGGAGATGCCCTTGAGGGTCGCCTGATAGGCAATCAGGGAGTAACCCACGGCCACACCCAGGTTGCGCAGCACTGTGCTGTCGGTCAGATCACGCTGCCAGCGGGAGATGGGCAGTTTGCTCGCCAGGTGCTGGAACACGGCGTTGGCCAGACCCAAGTTGCCTTCGGAGTTTTCGAAGTCGATGGGGTTGACCTTGTGCGGCATGGTGGAGGAGCCGATCTCGCCCGCTATGGTGCGCTGCTTGAAGTGACCCAGGGAGATGTAACCCCACACGTCCCTGTCGAAGTCGATCAGTATGGTGTTGAAGCGGGCCATGGCATCGAACAGCTCGGCGATGTAGTCGTGGGGCTCGATCTGGGTGGTGTAGGGGTTCCAGGTCAGGCCCAAGGAGGTCACGAACTCCTCGGAGAACTGGTGCCAGTCCACTTCAGGGTAAGCGCTCACGTGGGCGTTGTAGTTGCCCACGGCGCCGTTGATCTTGCCGAGGATCTCCACCGCCATGATCTGCTTGTACTGGCGCTCCAGGCGATAGGCGACGTTGGCCATCTCCTTGCCCATGGTGCTCGGGGTGGCGGGCTGGCCGTGGGTGCGTGACAGCAGCGGCATGTCGCGGTACTCATGGGCCAGGCGCTTGAGCTCGCTGATCAACTTCTCGCAATAAGGCTTGATGACCTGGTCGCGGGCGGTTTTCAGCATCAGGCCGTGGGAGTTGTTGTTGATGTCTTCCGAGGTGCAGGCGAAGTGGATGAATTCGCTGACGGCGGCCAGCTCAGGGTTCACTTCCACTTTTTCTTTCAGGAAGTACTCCACCGCTTTCACATCATGGTTGGTGGTGCGCTCTATCTGCTTGATGCGCGCGGCGTCCGCTTCGTTGAAGTTCAGGACTATGTCGTCCAGCAGGGCGCTCGCGGCCGCACTCAGGGCAGGGACTTCCGGGATCCCGGCGTGGCTGGCCAGTTTTTGCAACCAGCGCACCTCGACTTCGACGCGAAAACGCAGCAGACCGAATTCGGAGAAGATGGGACGCAGGGCATCGGCCTTGTCGCCATAACGACCGTCAATCGGGGAAACAGCAGTCAGCGCGGACAGCTCCATGGGGTGAACTCCTGATGATTGGTGTGGGGGATTCTCATCAACTCGCGCTCCTGTTGCGAGGCCGTTATCAAGGCTCATGTGCTGCTCGCTTGTTGGTAACCGAGAGTTCTCATTTATCGACATAAACTCCGGTACCTGCGCTGCGCTTCACCTTGCTTCCGGCCTCTCACGACTGAGCTCGAGCCGATTCTTAAAAACGTTTGGCCAGTTCCACCATCTTCTTGCGGGCGAAGATGATCTGGGTGCGGCTGCCGCCAAGCTGGCGCCACAGCACGGCGGCACGGATGCCTGCCAGCAGCAGGGCGCGCACCTTGTGCTGCACCAGGGGCTGCTGCAGGAACAGCGGGGTACCCGCCACCTGGATCCTGGGGCCAATTGGGCTGATAAGATCGCTGTAGATGCTCGCCATGTTGGCCAGGATCTGCTCATCGAGCAGATCGAAATGCTGTTGCTGGCGGCCGATCTGTCCGATCCGCTCCCCCAGCATGTTGAGAATGTCCTTGCGCTTGGCCAGCTTGCGCTCCAGCGCAATCAGGCTCACCACGTAGCGGGTCAGCTCGGCGTTCTTCTGGCTGCCGTCGGCCCCCAGCTGCTCCACCAGGGCGCGGTAACCGTCGCGGATGGCGAGGTGGCTGCCGAACACTTCCAGCGGCTGCTTGGGATTGGTCACCAGCACGCTTTGCAGGCTCTCGCGCAGGGAGGCCTCGTCGCAGTTGCCGTCACGGGCCACTTTTTGCACCAGATAGGCCGCCTGGCAGATGCCGGCGAAAGCCATGGTTCTGTCTTGGAATTTGTCGCTCACGTCTGCTGCCTTCTGTTAAGGATTCAAACCGGATGGCTGAAACGCTGTTCTATGATGCCGCCGCCCAGGCAGACTTCCCCGTCATAGAAGACGGCGGACTGGCCCGGGGTCACCGCAGCCTGTTTCTCGTCGAAGATGACCCTGATGGTCTCATCATCGATGGGCTGGATGAGGCAGGGGATGTCCTGCTGGCGGTAACGGGTCTTGACGGTGCAGCGAAGTGGTGCGCGGATCGGGGTGCGATCCACCCAGTGCAATTGGCTCGCGATCAGGCCATCGGAGTAGAGGCGGGGATGCTCCCCTTGCGCCACCACTAGCGTGTTGCGCTCCACCTCTTTGTCCACCACGTACCAGGCCTCTTCGGTCGCATCCTTCATGCCGCCGATGCCGAGCCCCTTGCGCTGGCCCAGGGTGTGATACATCAGGCCCTGGTGCGTGCCTATCACCTTGCCGTCCACGGTTTCGATGGGGCCGGGCTGGGCGGGCAGGAACTTGGCCAGGAAGTCCTTGAACTTGCGCTCACCGATGAAGCAGATACCGGTGGAGTCCTTCTTCTTGGCGGTGATGAGCTCGAGCTGCTCGGCGATGCGGCGCACCTCCGGCTTCTCCAGATCCCCGACCGGGAACAGGCTCTGACCCACCTGGGCTTCGCTCAGGGTGTAGAGGAAGTAGCTCTGGTCCTTGTTGTTGTCGAGACCGCGCAGCAGGCGCGGGCGGCCTGTGCTGTCGTCACGGCGCACATAGTGGCCGGTGGCGATGTAGGTGGCACCCAGCTCTTCGGCGGCAAACTCGAGGAACGCCTTGAACTTGATCTCCTTGTTGCACAGGATATCCGGGTTCGGCGTGCGCCCCGCCTTGTACTCTTCCAGGAAGTGCTCGAACACGTTGTCCCAGTACTCGGCGGCGAAGTTGATGGTGTGCAGCTTCATGCCCAGCTTGTCGCAGACGGCCTTGGCATCAGCCAAATCCTGGGAGGCGGAGCAGTACTCGTCCGTGTCGTCTTCTTCCCAGTTCTTCATGAACAAGCCTTCGACCTGATAACCCTGCTGCTGGAGCAGGTAGGCCGAGACGGAAGAATCCACGCCGCCGGACATGCCGACGATCACCTTGATTTGGCTGTTGTCTGTCATTAGTCGAAGTTACCAGTTCGTTTAAACGGGGCGTATTCTACCAGAGTTTTGCGCCCCCGGTCACATCTCCCTGCCGTCGTTCCCCTCGGGAGCCCGGCGTCGGGAAATCGTTTTTCTGTTTGTCGGCACCATGATGAAATAAATGGTGCCAAATGATCCTAAATGGCCTGTTCAGGAGCTGTCACGAGAGGTCGGAAGCTCGGTAAAGAGCAGCACATGAGCCTTGATCACGGCCTCGCAGCAAGATCGTGGACAGGTTCTCAAATAAAGGCCTTGAGCGCCGACAGGGGCAGGCGAGTGCCCCCCAGATAATCCTGGATGCACTGCCACACCAGAGGGCTGCGCAGGGCCGGTTTGCACTCGGCTATCTCCGCCAGGGTGAGCCAGTGGCAGGCCAGCACATCGCCGTCGGGATCCTCTGGATGGTGCTGACCCGGCGCCTTTTCAAGGTCGAAGATGACGGCGGTGCGCACGAAGGTGGCCTCGCTGTCTGCCGGTTTGAACAGATAGACCCCGAGCCAGGCGCTGGGGGCGGCAGTCAGCCCAGTTTCCTCTTTCAGTTCGCGGCAGGCCGCCTCAATCAGGTTTTCCCCCGGCTCCACATGGCCGGCGGGCTGGTTGAAGCGGCGCTGCCCCTTGATCTCCTCTTCCACCAGCAGGAAGCGACCCTGCCAGTGCACCAGGGCGGCCACCGTCAGGCGACTCTGCAGGGGCGGGTGTTCGATCATGATGACTCCTTGTCGCCGGGATGACGGGCGGGTCGGCGGGCCGTGCCCCGGCCGCTGCTGCGGGGTTTGTTCTCGCCCGCCGTGGGTGATCCGGGTTTTCCCGTGCCGCGCGGTTTGTCCCGTTGCTGGGGCTGGCTCGCCCGGCGCGGGGCTTCGCCTGCCGGTTTGGCTGCGCTGCCACTCGCTCGGGGTGATGACGGCTGGCGCCTGGCCGGTGCCAGCTCGGGGGCGGGCAGGCTGTGGCTCTGGCCGGGTGCCAGACCGTCTTCTTGCCAGTTACCCAAGGTCCAGTCGCCGATGGCGTAGCGGATGAGGCGCAATGTGGGGTGGCCTATATGGGCCGTCATACGCCTCACCTGACGATTGCGCCCCTCCACAATTTTTATCTCCAGCCAGCTGGTGGGGATCTCCTTGCGCATCCGTATGGGCGGGTTGCGCGGCCACAGCTCGGGTTCGTCCATAATCCGCGCCCCGGCGGGCAGTGTCATGCCGTCGTTGAGCTCAACCCCGGCGCGCAGGGCGGCAAGTGACGCCTCGCTCGGTACCCCTTCCACCTGCACCCAATAGGTCTTGGGGGTCTTCTCCCCGGGCTGGGTGAGGCGCGCCTGCAGCTTGCCGTCGTTGGTGAGCAGCAAGAGCCCCTCGCTGTCGCGGTCGAGCCGCCCTGCGGCATAGATGCCGGGCTCTTTGATGTAATCCTTGAGGGTTTCGCGCCCCGCCTCGTCGGTGAACTGGCAGAGCACCATATAGGGCTTGTTCAGCAGCAAGAGCTTGCGATCTGCCGGTGCCACCTCTGGTTTTTGCCCCGCCACTCTGGCGTCGCCCGCCTGCCGGGTACCGGCCCGTGAGCGGGCAAGGCCGGGCTTGTGGGCCTCATTCTGTGTGGGGCGGCCAGCGGCGCTGGTGCGGCCGGAGAGGGAGAGGCGGGGACGGGCAGGTTTCATCGCATGCATACCAAAAACAGGGGATGCCGGAGTGTATCACGGAGGCGCTCGCCTTGGGTCATAGGGGCATGGAGGGAAAGGGTTTGGCAGACCCCCTCCCTGCCTCCCCTTCGCAGGGAGAGGGGAGAGATTCAGCTCAGCAGGCTGTCGATGACGATGGCCTGGCGGGCGGGGGCCGAGCTTGCGTGCAGCAGCGCCGTGCTGACCACCTCGTTCATCAGGGCGCGGGCCAGCCGGGTGAGGGGGCGCAACTGCTCGGGGGCCAGAGCGGCCGGAATGGCCAGCAATATGATGATCTGCACATGCCCGAGTGCCGATCCCCACTCGAGGGGCTCATCGCAGCCAAGCAGCGAGAGGGCGGGTTTGGTGATGGCGGGGCAGATCACATGGGGCATGGCGAGGCCTGGCCGGATGATGGTGGCGGCGAGTTGCTCCCGCGCTGCTATGGCCTGCTCCAGCGCGGCTCTGTCACGCACCCGCTCCGCTGGCAGCAGATCCACCAGGACCTGCAACGCCAGGGCCTTGTCGAGGGGCGCCGAGCTGTGGCCGAGCTGGGCGAGGGAAAAGCCGTAGTCGGGCAGGGCGGCGGCCAGGTGCTGCTCGGCCCGGGCCGAGGTGGCGGGGCGCCCCAGCGGCTGGCCCAGCTCCACGCACCAGCAGGTGAAGGCCATGTGGGCCAGCTCCGCATCCAACCCTTCGATCAGCAGCTGGCAGAGATCCCCGGGCTGGGTGGCCAGGGTGAGCAGGGCTAGCTGGCTGCTCGCCTCTGCCCGCTGGCGACGGCTGATGTTGATGAAGAGGATCTGGGATTTGAACAGCCCGGCCAGTCGACAGAGCTGTTTGGCCTGGGTGATGGTCAAGCCCTGGTGGCAGCAGAAGGTGAGCTCGCGGCGGAGCATTCAGGCGCCGGGGGTGGTGGCTTTGAGCACGGCGGCGGCGTCCAGCAGCACGGACTCCAGGGATACCTGGCGCACGGCGCAGCCGAGGAAGCGCTCCTTCTGCTCTATCTCGATGTCGGAGGCGATCAGCACCAGATCCGCGCTGGCGATGTCCCTGGCGGTCAGCACGTTCTCCAGCCCCATGGCGCCCTGGGTCTCCACCTTGATCTTGAGTCCCAGCTTGTCGGCGGCGGTTTGCAGCGCCTCGGCGGCCATGTAGGTGTGAGCTATGCCAGTGGGGCAGGCGGTAACGGCGAGGATCTTCATGGGCTCTCTAGGCAAGTGGGGATGGGGCCACAAGATAGCGCCAAGCGCGCGGGTTTGCCAAAGGTGCAGGGTGAAAGTGGGATCTTGGCCGCGCCCACAGGCCTTGGCTGCGCAAGGGGTGAGCAGAGATGGGGGCATTGGCAGGCGCTTGGCGCCTGGCATGAAAAAACGGCCCGCCAGAAAGGGGGGCCGAATGCACACTACGGAGTGAAATGTGTTGCTGTTATCAGGCGGACTGGGTGGCCAGCTCGGCGGCTCTCAGCTCGCGCTTGATACGGCGGATCTTGCGCTCCTCGGCCACGGCCACGCAGGCCATCAGCACCAGGCAGGCGGCGGCGGCCATGTCCAGCGCCGCGAAGGTGCCGGTCCAGCCGGTCAGGCCGAAGATGGGGGTGCCGTCGGCTATCATGCCCAGACCCAGCTTGGCGAAGCTGTCACCGATGAGGTAGGCGAAGGTGCCCTTGACCCCATCGGCCACGCTGATCCCCTGCTTGGGCACGAAGCCCACGGCGGCCACGCCGATCAGCAGTTGCGGACCGAACACTAGGAAGCCCAGCAGGAAGAGGGAGCCCAGGAACATGAACTGGGTGGTGGCGTGCTGGTAGAGACCCAGGGTGGCGATGATGAGCGCCAGTGCCACGCAGGCCACCAGACCACGGCGACCGTTCGCCAGATCCGAGAGGTAGCCCCACATCAGGGTGCCGACCAGGGCGCCCACTTCGAAGAAGGTGAAGCCCTGGATGGCGACTTCCTTGGAGAAGCCGAGCTCCTGGTGGGCGTAGACGGTGGACCACTGGTCGATGCCGATGCGCACCACGTAGAGGAAGATGTTGGCAAAGCAGAGCAGCCAGATCACCTTGTTCATCAGCACGTACTTCACGAAGATCTGACCCTTGGTCAGTTTCTGCTCTTCGGTGGCGATGTCCTCTTCGCTCGCGACTTCGTCAAACAGCTCCTCTACCTTGCCTAGACCATAGGCTTCCGGCGAGTCGCTGCCAAAACGCAGGCCGACGAAGCCGACGATGAGGGCGATGACGGACGGGAAGATGAACATGCCGAGCACGTTGCCATCGAACAGGTAGTTGGCACCGAACAGCGCCACCCCGGCCGCACCGGCGCCGCCCACGTTGTGGGAGAGGTTCCACATGCCGAGGTAGGTGCCGCGCTTGTTGCGGGGAGTCCACTTGGTGATGGTGGAGTAGCTGCAAGAGCCACCACAGCTCTGGAAGAAGCCGCTCAGGGCATAGAAGAAGATCATGAAGTAGAGGCTAAACCCGGTACCTCCCATGCTGGCACTGAAGCCCAGCATGCAGAGGGCGGAGAGGATCAGCATCAGCGGCAGGAACTGCTTGGTGTTCTTGCCGTCGGCATAGTAGGAGACGACTGTCTTGCCCACCCCGTAGGTGATGGAGAAGCCAAGGCCTATCATGCCGAGCTCGGTCATGGAGAGACCGTACTCCTGGATCATGTCGTTCTGGGCGATGTTGAAGTTCTTGCGGATCAGATACATGGTCAGATAGCCAATGAATACAACCAGATAAGATTGCATGAATGGCTTGAACCAGAGCTTGCGCCGGGCTTCGACCGGCAGGTCCAGGGTGGGGATCCGGACCTGTTCGAGCAGTTTAAACATCTTCGTTCATCCTCTGCGAGATAGACGCTATTCCCGCCGCGTTCCTCATTTGTGTATTGAACTCGTTCAATCTGTTATGGGAGGTCACGCCACGGGAAGGGCGACAGGAAGAGGGCGAACTGCAGAGCGCTCCCCTGTCGATTGAACCCATGCCCGAACGCACCATGGCGTGCCGGGTAACTACATCAGGTAGGTCGACTGTAAAGAGGCGGGCTGTGGATGGCGTGAGAGCCATGCCTAGGGGGATTAGGAAAATTTCCTAGTTTGGCGGCTTGTGGCCGTGAAGCGTGAAGGGGATCACAGAGTTTGCTCAAGAGTCCGAGAGCCTGGATGGGTGCGCCGCCGCAGGGGCAGGCGCCGTCAGGCTCGCAAAAAGGGGGCGTGCAAAAACAAGGAGGCCACCCGGGGGTGGCCTACTGTCATCTCAAGTGCCTGTGGTGGACAAGGTTCAGGCGGTCTTGGCCAGTTCCACCTGGTCGGTTTTCTTCACCCGCAGTTTTTTCAGGGCAACCGCCACCACGCCGGTGACTATGGCGCCACAGATCATGCAGAGCAGGGCCAGCAGCGGCTTGTTGACCGCACCCAGCAGGGCGACGATGGGGCCACCGTGGGCGACGCTGTTGGTGATGCCAAACAGGAAGGCCATCACGGCGGCTGTCATGCTGCCCAGCACGTTGGCGGGAATGACGGCGAGCGGATCGCGGGCGGCGAACGGAATGGCGCCCTCGGAGATACCCACCAGGCCCATGGCACCGGCGGCCTTGCCCGCCTCGATTTCGGAGGCATCGAAGATCCCCAGCTTGCGACCGAGCACGGTAGCGAGCGACATGCCAAGGGGCGCCGCCGGTATGGCGCAGGCCATGGCCCCCATAAACTGGGTCTGGCCCGAGGCAATCATGCCGACCGAGAACAGGAAGGCCACCTTGTTGACCGGACCACCCATGTCAAAGCCCGCCATGCCCCCGAGCACTATGCCCAGCAGCACCAGGCTGCCACCGCTCATGGAGAGCAGCATGGCGTTGAGGCCCGTCATCATGTCGGCGATGGGCGCACCTATGATGAAGATGAAGACCGCCGCGATAAAGAGCGACCCGACGATGGGGGCGATCAGGATAGGCACCAGGGGTTGCACCATCTTGTGGTAGTGGCGGGTCGCTATCCAGCGCACCAGATAACCGACCAGCAGGCCCGCGATGATGGCACCGATAAAGCCGGTCCCGGCGTCGGCGCCGTAGAAGCTGCCGTTGTTGGCGATCCAGCCGCCGATAAAGCCCGGCGCCAGGGCGGGGCGATCACCTATGGCGTAGGCGATATAGCCCGCCAGAATGGGGATCATCAGGGTGAAGGCGGCGACGCCCACGTTGAGGATCTGGTTCCACATGCTTCCTGCCGGGATCTGCATGCCGCTCGGGGTCGGATCGCCGCCGATGGCCAGTGCCAGGGCGATCAGCAGGCCCCCGGTCACCACAAAGGGGATCATGTGGGAGACGCCGTTCATCAGGTAACGGTAGAGATCCGAGCTGCCGCCCGCGCTCTTCTCCTCGCTCTTGCGCTCATCCTTGTCCGCCACATAGGCGGGGGCCTTGAGCGCCTGCTCGATCAGACCCTTGCCATCCTTGATGGGGGCCTTCACCCCGGTCTTGATGAGCGGCTTGCCGTTGAAGCGGGCCATGTCCACCTGCTTGTCACAGGCCACGACTATGGCGCTGGCGCGGGCGATCTCGGCCGCGGTCGGGCTGTTCTTGACGCCGATGGAGCCGTTGGTCTCCACCTTCACCTCGTAACCCAGCTCCTTGGCGGCGCGCTCCAGGGATTCTGCCGCCAGATAGGTGTGGGCGATCCCGGCCGGGCAGCCGGTGACACCTATGATGAGGCCCTTGTCGGCGGCCGGGGTGGCCACTTGCGGTTCTTTCTTCTCGAGCAGCAGGGCCAGCGCATCGGTCGGCGTCCTGGCCGCCAGCAGCGCATCGATAAAGCCCTCTTCAATCAGCTTGGCGGAGAGCTCGGCCAGCACCTCGATATGGTGGTTGGCGCCGCCCGCCGGGGAGGCAATCATGAAGAACAGCCGGGACGGCTTGCCATCCTCGGCGCCGTAATCGATACCGCTGCGGCTGATGCCGATGGCCACCGCCGGAGTGCTCACCGCCGCGCTCTTGGCGTGGGGCAGGGCTACGCCTTCCTCGAAGCCGGTGTTGTCCAGCTCTTCCCGGGCCCACAAGTCCTTGATGAACTGCTGCTCGTCGCTGACCTTGCCTTGGGCGACCAGCAAGCGGGTCATCTCGCTGAAGACCTCCTCCTTGCGGCTGGCCTTTAAATCGAGCGCGATCAGTTGCTCGTTGATAAGGGTGGTGATCATGGCGTTCTCCCTGCTCCCTTGATGGAGCCTGTTGGCATGCCGTGCACACGGCATGCAGACAAAATTGACACGACTATTATCGCGCCGGGGCACACGTCACCCTATCGGACAAATGTGCGAATGACTGGATTTTTGTGCGGTAAAATCCCGAGTGTGAGCGGGATCCCAAAGCGAGGAGTTGGGCACCATTAGCGAATTCAATTGGTTTTTACATATAAAATCATGTCGTTAGCGGGCATTTCCTTGCGGCTATATTGCTGTAGGCCTAGCAGTCTGGACGGGAGAGAGGAGCTTCTTCTGTAAATTTGTGAGGGGGCGATAGGGAGAAAGATGTGAGGCAGCGCACATAAATGGCTGTCATCAGGGGAGCTTGGAGGAGTGCAAGCTGGAGAAATGGGCTTGGCGAGCGGGATTTGTGGGGGCAGCCTACGGAACCGTTATCTGGCGTGATGGCACTTTGTATTAGCCAGCCAATTCCCGCCATAACGGCTGCGACACCGATCACGATCTGATAAAGGCGTCCCACCGCCCGCTAAAGCAAATCCATATGAAAATCCTGCCGGATAAGTTCCGGGTTCAAGCCGAGTGGCGCCGTAATGGCCAGGCTGGATATGAATTTCACAAGCAATCTGGTTTAGTTATTGGGGGACGTCTGTATTGATTCATTCTTGTATAATCCAGTTAGCTCTATTGGCGCAAGGAAGGACATGCTTTAATTTGGATGCTTTTCAGTGTGCTCATTCTAAATGAACATGAGGTGCCATTGAATTAAGCATCCACCTACTCCGCTGAAGGTTGCCGTGGCGTTCGAAAATTCAATATCCAAGATACGCCAATACCCGAATAAGCTTTGCTAGTCGAACCTACGGGCTTTATTATTTACGTGGCATCATCATCCATAGACCGCAGAGGGCGACACCCATGCCCAGCAATCGAGTGACTGAAAAGGTTTCTCGAAAAAACAACAGTCCAATAGGTAAAAGCAAGAGTGTACCTGCCGCATTGGTCAGGAATGAAGATATTCCTAAATGACCACCGGCTCGATATAGCAACAAGAATCCAAGCTCAATCCCCAAAATTCCCAGCGCCACGCCCGCAACACTCCAGTTTAATATTTGGAAGCTGCGACTACCGTCATAAAAATAAATGCCAGGTAAACATAATAAAAGGGCGATGCCATAACTCAAGGACAGAGATAAAAATGGATTGACACCACTAGGTACAAATTTAATCGAAAGGTGGTATACGACCGAACCTGCGATCGCAAGAATGACAGCTAAAACATACATCGTGAACTCCAGCTAAAAAATAAAAGCATGCTCAGTCTAGCGGATGCCACAGTTCATAGGTAGACTGCAAAAATGAATGGCAGTTATAAGATTCTTTTATGACAAATGACTTTGATACCGCACTGCTGCGCTCTTTCGTGAGTGTTGTACGATGTGGCAGCATTAACCGGGCCGCAATATTGCAAGGGAAAACACAGCCAGCGCTTAGCCAGCAAATTCAGCGTTTAGAGCAGCAACTAGGCCATGCATTGCTGCTTCGCTCCAACAGAGGAATACGTTTAAGTACTGAGGGGGAGGCGTTATTACCTTATGCAGAACGTATTTTGAGTCTGACCGATCAACTGAGTCTAAAGCCTGCATCACAAGGTAAGCTGCATTGCAGTATTGGTTTGGTTGAAGATCTTGTGAGTAATCACTTTACCCGCGTACTAGCAGACTTTGCTTGTGTGCATCCTGGATTAAGCTTGCGGGTTGAGGTTGCGAACAAGCAGTCACTATTTGCTGCGTTTGAACGTGGTGAGTTGGATGTGTTGGTCAGCATGCCGATTGCCAATGCGCCAGCACCAATTCAGGAATTCAGTTTTCCACTCTATTGGTTTGCAGCGCATGGGTTCGAACATCAAGGTGAATCATTACCTTTAGTCATATTTAGTCAACCCTGCTCATGGCGTAATCGTATATTAGAGGCATTGAATAGAGAAGGTATTCCTTGGCATATAGTATTTGAGAGCAGTAGCCTTGCAGCTTTACAGGCTGCTACAGAGGCCGGGCTGGGCGTCGTCGCTTTATTTTCTCAAACACCCCCAAAGCATAGCCAGAGATTGACCCAGCTCCCTGCACTCCCAAATATTACAATTGCAGTTTATCGCCAGCGGGGAGAGATGGATGGAACGGTTCAAGATTTAACCAATCTGTTTCTAAGAGAAATGCAGCATAATGTTGTAACGCTAAATGATGATGAAGGACAGTAGAGCACTGAATAAAGGGGGCTCAGCCCAGTTTGTGCGATCAGGAAGCGCTTCATGGGCAAGGTGCCGTCGTTTCGATTGCCGCCTCGTTGGATATATGGCTCATCTCGTATCCTGGGCTAAAAATCTTGGGCGGGTGCTGAACGAAGTGAAGCCAAGGTTTACCGCGAAATGTATCGTCAATTCTGGTGTGCCAATCTCTTGCATCCACGTTTATTCCGCTCTGGCTGGCGCAATAATGCTCGCCTGTCGGGCTTAGCTACGCTCTGCGCCAACCTAAAAACCACGCTACCACCTGTGACGACAGCTTTCAGTCTGCTGCGGTCAACCGGTGATATAGCGGGACATGGCTGTTCGATTACCTTGTCGCGGCACAGGCAGCGCTCCCGAGGGAGCCTGGTTGCAAGCGGGGCATAGCAAGCTGTGGTGGAAGGGGGTAAAACGGCGCTTGGCGAGAAACCGGTCGGGGATCAACAAATGAGTGAGAGTGCGGGCATATTTGTGCGGCAGCAGGCTGGCTATCGCCCCTTGCCGGGGGCAACAGGTACTCAATACTCGAGAAATTTCTCGCCGCAGCGCTCGCAAATCAGGTGCTTCACATGGGTGGCCTGATAGGCCAGGGTCTCGCCAAATGCCCAGTTGGTGAGGGTGCTGGCACGAAAGGCTTGCCAGAAGGCCTTGCGCGGATCCTTGGGCATGATGTCCTGACTGTGATCGCGAGGGACCAGCACCACTATATGGCGGGTGCGCTCCCCGCACTGGTCGCAGCGGTGGATCTCGCTCTGCGCCTGCTGTTCGTTCTGTTTTTGCTGTTTACTCTGGGCTGTCATGATGCTCTGGCTCCCGCTCTGGATGGCGCGCCCATCATATTCCTCTCCACTTGGCTCTCCTATCCCCATGTGGTGTTGGTCCACTGAGTGAGGTAGACCCTTTCTTTGTCGGGGCAGGGGCGACCCGTTTTCACTGGCTAAAGCCTGCCGCATCACGCTGCGCCAATGCCCGCTCCACACAGAGATAGCCGATGCCCATCACCTGCTGGGGGCGGCTGAGTTCGCCAAAGCGCAACTGGGTCGCATTGACCGCATCGCTGCAGTCGAAGGGGTTGGCACCGGTCTGGCTGACGATGGTCTGCAACCAGGGCTCGCCGAAGTCGCAACTGCGGCCATACAGATAGATGCGGTTGATGTTGAGGATATTGAGGAAGTTGTAGAGGCTCAGGCCAATGGCGCGGGCTCCCTCGTCCACCAGGGCGCGGATCATGGCATCCCCCTGATGGTAGAGCGCGAGCAGCTGGGCCGTGTCGAGCTCCCCGCCCGCCGGCGCCGGGTTGTCGGCGCTGGCCTGCTGCTTGAGAAAGACCCTGGCCCGTTTCTTGATGGCAAACAGCGAGGCGACCGTCTCCAGGCAGCCGTAGCGGCCACAGGCACAGGCGCTGCCGTCCGGGTTGATGATGGTGTGACCTATCTGGCCGCTGCCAAAGAGGGCGCCTCTGTAGATCTGGCCGTTGATGATAAAGGCGGAGCCGATGCCGTAGTCGACGTTGATGACGCAAAAATCCCCGCCACTCTCCCGGCCCTGCCACTTCTGGGCCAGCGCCAGCATGATGCAGTCGTTGTCCACCATCACCTCGCAGCCGAGGCGCTCCTCCAGCAGGTATTTGAGCTCGACCGGCGCGTGCCAGGGGGCCTGCGGCATGGTCTGGGATACCCCGGTGGCCGGGTTGACCTGGCCGTGCACCGCCAGCGCCAGCCGGATCGCCAGCCCCTTGTGGTGGCGCTTGTGCTGGTAGTAGTGCGCTTCAATCAGGCGCAGCAGCTCCTCCGGGGTCTGCGGCGCTATCTTCTGGCCGCTGAACTCATCCAGCGGGGTGATCAGGTTGTCAACCAGTATGCTCTCCAGGCTGGTGGGGCTGATGTTGAGGCAGAGGATGGCCCCCTGGCCGCTGGCGATGCGGTAGCTGCCGCCGTTGATGCCGCGCAGGGAGAGGTTTTGCTCGCTGTGGCTGATGGCGCCATCGGCCACCAGCTCGTCGAGGATCTTGCTGACCGCCGGGATGGAGAGCTCGCAGTGGCGGGCCAGGGTGGACTTGCTCGCCTCCTTGAGCTGGTAGAGCAGCGCCAGCAGCACCTGCTTGTTGTGGTGGCGGACTTTCTGGTTGTTCAGGCCGACGATCATCAGTTCACTAAACTCCGCTTACTGTATTGCGTGATCTTTAAGCGAAAATCGCTGTAATGACCATTCTAAACTGGCCTCATCGAAACGTTTACTAATAAATGTTGAATGAGGCGAGATTGATGAGAGCTGATGTAAGAGTCTGGGTAGAAGCCGTCACCCTGCCGACCTACGAGGTCGGTGCCGAAGATCCCAACCCCATGTTTCTCGAGAAGCGGGTCTATCAGGGCTCCTCGGGGGCCGTCTATCCCTATGGGGTGATCGACACCCTCACCGGTCAGAAGCAGATGAAGTCCTATCAGGCGGTCTGGCTGGAGAATGACTTCATCAAGGTGATGCTGCTGCCGGAGCTGGGTGGCCGCATCCACCGCGCCTACGACAAGGTGATGCAGCGCGACTTTGTCTACTACAACGAGGTGATCAAGCCGGCGCTGGTGGGGCTGGTGGGGCCCTGGATCTCCGGCGGCATCGAGTTCAACTGGCCCCAGCACCACAGGCCCACCACCTTTATGCCGGTGGACTTCACCATCCAGGAGCACGAGGGCGGCGCCAAGACCGTCTGGCTCGGCGAGGTGGAGGCGATGCGCGGTCTGCAGGTGATGGCCGGCTTCACCCTCTACCCGGACAAGGCGCTGATCGAGATCACCGGCAAGGTGTTCAACGGCAACGACACCCCGCGCCACTTCCTCTGGTGGTCCAATCCGGCGGTGAAGGGGGGCGATGCCCACCAGAGCGTCTTCCCGCCCGATGTCACCGCCGTCTATGACCACGGCAAGCGCGATGTCAGCGCCTTCCCCATCGCCCGTGGTACCTACTACAAGGTGGACTACTCCGCCGGGGTCGATATCTCCCGTTACCGCAACATCCCGGTGCCCACCTCCTATATGGCGGACAAGTCCAACTACGACTTCGTCGGTGCCTACTGCCATGACGAGCGGGGCGGCCTGTTGCACGTGGCGGATCATCACGTATCCCCCGGCAAGAAGCAGTGGAGCTGGGGCAACTGCGACTTCGGTCTGGCCTGGGATCGCAACCTGACCGACGACAACGGCCCCTATATAGAGCTGATGACAGGGGTCTACACCGACAACCAGCCCGACTTCACCTGGCTGGATGCGGGGGAGGAGAAGGTGTTCGTGCAGAACTTCCTGCCCTACAACACCCTGGGCACCCTGCAAAACGCCAATACCCGCGCCGCCATCAAGCTGGAGCGCACCGATGACGGCCTGCTGTGCGGCGCCTACGCGATCGCGCCGCTGTGCCACGCCCGCTTCGAGGTGAGTGACGAGGGCGGCGTGCTGTTCACCCAGACGCTGGAGTTGCAACCGGGTCAGGCCTGGCTTGAGCCGTTCGCCATCACCAGCGAGGGACGCTTGCAGGTACGGCTGCTGGATGAGCAGGGCCAGCCGATCCTGAGTTATCTCGAGCATTTGCCCGCGGGCGAGGCCCTGCCGGATCCGGCCACGGCGCCTGAGCCTGCCGTCAATCTCGACTCGGTCGACGAGCTCTACTTCATCGGCCAGCATCTTGAGCAGTATCTGCACGCCAGCCGCTCCCCCTTTGATTACTACTTGCGGGCGCTGGAGCTCGACAGTGGCGACTATCGCTGCAACCTGGCGCTGGCGACCCTGGAGTACAACCGCGCCAACTATGAGCAGGCGCTGGTCTACGTCAATCAGGCGCTGACCCGGGCCCATCGGCTCAACAAGAACCCCCAGTGTGGCAAGGCCAGCTTGCTGCGGGCCCACATCGAGGAGCGGTTGGGCCAGTTCGATGCCGCCTTCGACGATTTTTACAAGGCGACCTGGAGCGGCAATTGCCGCGACGGCGGCTTCCTCGGGCTGGCCCGCATCGCCATGGTGCGCCGCGACCCGGTGCAGGCGCTGCAATTTGTCGAGCGCAGCCTGGCGGTCAACGGTACCCACTACGGCGCCATCGCCCTCAAGGGGTTGGCGCTGCTGGAGTGCGGCGAGCGGGAGGCGGCCCTTGCCTATATAGACGAGCAGCGAGTCCGTTATCCGCTCCACTATCAGCTGGCCTTACTGCGCTGGCTGGCGAGCGAACAGGAGGCGGATCTCGAGGTGCTGCGCACCCTGTGCAACGGGCGCGGGGTGAACCTCTGTTTCCTCGCAAGTGACCTGCTGGCGCTGGGTCGCCCCGAGCTGGCGCAGCAACTGCTCTCGCTGCTGCCGGTGGAGGAGACCCTGCCGCTGCTGTTCCAGGCCAGTCTGTTGCCGGAAGGTGAGGCGCAGTATGCCCTGCTGCAACGGGCCGAGCAGGCCTTTGGCCGTAAGGTGCGCTTCCCCAATACCCTGGGGGAGGTGGCCATGCTGGCACAGCTGCCCCACAGCTGGTTTGCCCGTTATCTGCTGGGCTGCTTCCACTACAGCAAGCGCAACTACCCGCAAGCCATCGCCCTGTGGCAAGGGGTGTGCGAGCAGGCGCCCGGGTTTGCCCCGGCCTGGCGCAACCTTGGCATCTATCACTTCAACAAGAGCGGCGATCTGGCGGCGGCCGAGCAGTGCCT
This sequence comes from Aeromonas sp. R4-3, assembly GCF_040908275.1. Classification (NCBI taxonomy): domain Bacteria; kingdom Pseudomonadati; phylum Pseudomonadota; class Gammaproteobacteria; order Aeromonadales; family Aeromonadaceae; genus Aeromonas; species Aeromonas sp. R4-3. The sequence continues at coordinate 73,435 of NZ_JBFODK010000055.1, read as the reverse complement.
GAGTCGCGCCTTCGCCTTGAAGCCGGATGATGCCCGCCTCTTGTTCGAACTGGATCAGCTGCACAAGCGCGGCGCCATGGCCCCCGCCGAGCGGCTGGCGCTGCTGGAGGCACACCGTGAGGTGGCCCTCAAGCGCGACGATCTGACTGCCGAACTGCTCAGCCTTTATCACATCACGGGACAACTGGATGCGGCGGCCGAGATCTTGCGGCTGCGTGAATTCCATCCCTGGGAGGGGGGCGAGGGCAAGGTGACCGGTCAGTACCTCATCAACCAGCAGCGCCGGGCGCTGGCACTGATGGCGCAAGGAGGTCACGAGCAGGCCATTCCGCTGCTGCAACAGGCGCTGCACTACCCCCTCAATCTGGGGGAGGGGCGTCTGGTGGGGCAGACCGACAACGATATCCACTACCTGCTGGCGCTCTGCCACCTCGCCTGTGACAACCAGAGTCTGGCGGCCCAGTGCCTGCAACAGGCCTGCCTCGGTCAGGGGTCGCTGGGGGCCAGCCGCTACTACAACGATCAGCCGGTGGATTACCTCTTCTATCAGGGCATGGCGCTGGCACGTCTTGGTCGGGTTGCGGAGGCGGAGCGTCTGTTTGAAGGCATGGTCGGCTGGGCCGAGCAGGCCATGGGCGAGCGGGTCGAGGCGGACTTCTTCGCCGTCTCCCTGCCCGATCTCATCGTGCTCGATGACGACCCCCAGCACAAACACCGCCAGCACTGCCTGCTGGTCAGGGCGCTCGGCCTCTTGGGGCTGGGTCAGCACTATGGCTGTGAACAGAGCTTGCGAGAGCTGCTCACCCTTAACCCGGCCCACGACAAGGGGCACCTCTTTGCCCTGATCTGCCGTGATCTTTCACTCAACTCATAACACTCATAACAAAAACCGGCGCTTCGCCACGGTGCGAAGCGCCCCAGTACCCTACAATCGACAAGATAGAGAGAGTGCGTCATGAAAAGTTCGCGAAATCAATTGGATACAGGTGGGCTCAATATGGGCTACATCTGGATGATCTGCCTGGTGGCCGCCTGCGGTGGCCTGCTGTTCGGCTACGACTGGGTGGTGATAGGCGGTGCCAAGCCCTTCTATGAGGCCTACTTCGCCATCACGGATCCGGCCCAGTCCGGCTGGGCCATGAGCTCGGCGCTGGTGGGCTGCGTGCTGGGGGCCGCCATCTCCGGCTGGACCGCCGATCGCTTCGGTCGCAAGAAGCCGCTGATCCTGGCCGCCATCCTCTTCACCATCTCGGCCTGGGGCACGGCCGCAGCCGGCAACTTCGATCTGTTCGTGGTCTATCGCATCATAGGCGGCATAGGGATAGGTCTCGCGTCGGCGCTCTCCCCCATGTACATCGCCGAGATAAGCCCGGCCGACAAGCGGGGCAAGTTTGTGGCCATCAACCAGCTCACCATAGTCCTGGGGGTGCTGGCGGCCCAGCTGGTGAACCTGATGATCGCCGATCCGGTGGCGAGCAACGCCACCCAGGCCGACATTCTGGCGACCTGGAATGGCCAGTCCGGCTGGCGCTGGATGTTCGGTGCCGAACTGGTGCCCGCCCTGGCGTTTCTGGTGCTGATGTTCTTCGTACCGGAGTCCCCGCGCTGGTTGGCCAAAGATGGTCAGTATGAGAAGGCCTCCCGCATGCTCGGCAAGATTGGCGGCGATGCCTATGCCAGGCAGACCCTGGCCGAGATCCGCCAGACCCTGATGGGTGAGACCCACAAGGTGTCGCTGTCGGATCTGGGCAAACCCTCGGTGCGCCCCATCCTCATCATCGGCATTGTGCTGGCGGTCTTCCAGCAGTGGTGCGGCATCAACGTCATCTTCAACTACGCGCAGGAGATCTTCGCCTCCGCCGGCTTTGACATCAACAGCACCCTCAAATCCATCGTCGCCACCGGTCTTATCAACCTGCTGTTTACCCTGATCGCGCTGCCCATGGTGGACAAGATCGGCCGTCGCAAGCTGATGCTGATTGGCTCGGCCGGTCTCACCATCATCTACGGCATGATGGCGGCGGCCTATGCCAGCGGCGTGCTGGGACTGCCGGTGCTGCTGCTGGTGCTGACGGCCATCGCCATCTATGCCCTGACCCTGGCGCCGGTCACCTGGGTGCTGCTCTCGGAAATCTTCCCCAATCGGGTGCGGGGGCTGGCGATGTCGGCGGGTACCCTGGCGCTCTGGATTGCCTGCTTCGTGCTGACCTACACCTTCCCGCTGCTCAATGCCGGGCTCGGCGCCGCTGGCAGCTTCCTGCTCTACGGCCTCATCTGCTTCGCCGGCCTCATCTTCATCTACCGCAAGGTGCCCGAGACCAAGGGAGTGACTCTGGAAGCGCTGGAAGCCCAGTTGGCCCAGGGCAAGGTCGAGCTGACCCCCGCCAAGGTGAGCACGGCGGTATGACTGTATACACATTGGGTAACCCGCATCTTCGGATGCGGGTCTCTGCATTGGGGGCCTGCCTGCTGGGGCTGGAGGATGACCAAGGGCGCCCGCTGCTGCGAAGCACAGACCCGGCGCAGCCTTGGCATCCCGGGCAGAGCGCCCTGTTTCCCATGTTGCCCCTGGCCAATCGGGTGGCCGGCAACCGGTTTGAACTGTGGGGAGAGGACTATTCGTTGCCCGAAAGCGAGCGCGATCCCGACTTCTTTTTGCACGGAGATGGCTGGATACAGCCATGGCAGCCAGTGGCGCTGACCGACAGCTCGATGACCTTGCAGCTCACCAGCCAGAATGGCCCCTTTCACTATCTGGCGGAGATCGACTATCGGCTGCAGGGGCCAAGCCTGGTGGCGCGCCTCGGCTTGACCCATCTGGGGGAGGTGCCCTGCCTCTACGGCGCGGGTTTCCATCCCTTCTTCTGGCGTGACGAGCAGACCCGCATCCGCTTTCTGGCTAGCGGCGTCTGGCAGGAGGGGCCGGATCATCTGCCGACTAGCTGGAGCAGCGAATTGCTGTCAAACCTCGACTTTCGCCAGTGGCAGCGGCCACAAGGGTGGCTCAACCACTGTTACGGCGGCTGGCGTGGTCAGGCCGAGATTGACCAACCTGCCCGCCAGCAGCGCCTGCTGGTTTCAAGCGATTGCGCCTTCCTGATGCTCTATCAGCCCGATGAGGGGAGCGGCTTCGTCTGCCTGGAGCCCCAGAGTCACGCCGCCAATGCCCACCACCTGGCCGGTCACCCCGGTTTGCGCCTGCTTGATCGAGGGGATCGCATGAGCCTTGGCATGACCCTCAGCCTGCGCCCGGCGCCATGACTCCGGGCAGGCAATGACAGGGGCCCGAAAGGGCCTCACTCCATGGCGCCTGGCGGGGTTCGGCGACGGATAAAGGGCGGCTGGTCAGGGACTTGGGGGCGGGTTGCCGGGTTTCATCGCGGTTTTCTTAACCCAGGCTGTCTGCGCCGTGGCTTTCGGTGGACGGTAAAATACCCCCTTGCTCTACTCCCCGTCAGGTTCAAACAACCGCAGCGACAGGCGGCCCCGGCAGGCTAAGCGCACCGGGCAAGGGAATGGTTTAGGGAGAAATGGGCATGGCAGTGGGCAAGTGGTTGATAGCAGGATTGGCAGCGCTGGCGCTGCTGGGGTGTGGCAGTGATGACGAGGAGGGCGCAACGGGGGAGGGTCCCACCATCGCCTCGTTGCGGATTAGTCCGGAAGAGATCAGGGTGCCCGTTGGCGTCGAGCAGCAGTTCCAGGTACAGGCGACCTGGGATGATGGCGCCGTGCAGGACGTGACCGGGCATCCCGACCTTGTCTGGAGCAGCAGCGACACCGCCGTGGTCAGGGTGGATGAGCAGGGCCTCGCCACGGGGGTCGGCCCGGGCACGGCCACCCTGACCAGCACGGGTACAGTCAATGGTGAGTCTCATAGCGCCACCGCCAGGGTGGAGGTGATCGATGCCTATGTGACAGAGCTGCAACTGACCCCGGTCACGGCCAGGGTGCCGGTGGGATTGAACCAGCCCTTCGTGGCCATCGCCACCTTCTCCGACGGCCAGTCGCGAGACGTGACCAAGGCCGCAGGTCTGCAGTGGCGCAGCAGTGACGAGGGCAGCGCCCTGGTCAGCAACGAGGCCGGCAACAAGGGCCTCGCCACCGGGGTGGCGGTCGGGGAGCCGAACATTGAGGCCAGCGGCACCCTCAACGGCGTCTCCTTCCAGGCGTCGGCCCCGCTGACGGTGACGGATGCGGTGATCACCGGGCTGGACATCCATGCCCCCGAGGATCCGCTGCCCATGGGGTTGAGTGCGCAGTTGCACGCCTTCGCCACCCTGTCCGATGACAGTGATCCCATGGAGGTGACCGAGCATGATGCCTTGACCTGGCACAGCAGCGATCCTGCGGTGGCGAGCATCAGCAAGACCGGGCTGGTTACCGGGCTGACTCCGGGGAGTGCCACCATAGGGGTGAGCGGCATGATCAACGGTGTCTCCCTCGAGGCGACCGAGCCGCTCAGGGTGAGCTCGGCCGCCGTCATCGGGCTTGAGGTGCAGTCCATGGGGAGCGCCATTGCGGCTGGTCTGCAAACACAATATGTCGCCACGGCCTATCTCACCGATGGCACCTCGTTTGATGTCACCGACAACGCCCTCATTCAGTGGCAAAGCAATCAACCCGGGATAGCGAGCGTCAGCAACCAGGCGGGGAGCAAGGGGTTGGTGACGGGCCAGACGGTGGGAACTGCCACCATAATGGCGAGCGGCACCCTCGACGGCACCGCCTTCACCGCCTCGGCCCCGGTGACCGTCTCATCCGCCGTGGTGACCAACCTGGAGGTAACGCCGGCGGCTGCCTCCGTCATGGTGGGGGACAAGGTGCAATATCAGGCCATGGCCAGCCTCTCCGATGGCAGCAACCAGGAGGTGACGGACGACGACGCCATCCTCTGGTCCTCCGATGCGCCTGCCATCGCGCTCATCAGCAATGCCTCTGGCAGCCGGGGGGAGGCGAGCGGCCTGAGCGAGGGGGTGGCACTCATCAGCGCCAGCCTGGGGGGCGTCACCAGCACGGCGGTCCGGCTGAGCGTGATGCCGACGGCCCCCGAGGCCCCCATCATCATCGAGCCACGGCAAAACCAGTTGGCCTCGTTGCAACTGAGCCCGGAAGCCTTTGCATTCTGGAATACGACCTCCATCAACTCCCTCGAGGGGCAGAGTGCCCTGAAGGATCTGACCGGACAGGTCTACAACCAGTTCAGCGATGCCTTCGACTTCATCACTGTGGTGATGAACAACGACGATGTCCCCGCGGACATGCCCACAGGTGAATATGCCCACGTCAGAAACGATGTGGCGGGCATAGGCCTGGGTATGTTTGATGAGACGGCGGCGTTTCACTCGGATGGCAAGCTGCAGGGGGTTTTCTTCCTCTACAAGAAGAAGTACCTGTCGACCTCGACCTATGGCCCCATACTGCACGAGATGGCCCATCGCTGGGCGAACTGGGTGGTGCCACCCGTTACCGGGCACTGGGCTCCCTGGCTCGGTATCGTCGGCCAGCTGAACAACGTGAGTGCCAACTACGCCGACATCGAGCTCTACCTGATGGGATTGATGGACGCCTCCGAGATGACGGATCCCGCCAGCCTCGATGCCTATGCCCTGATCCCGGCCGACCAGAAGCCCAGGGTGCCGAGCGCGGCCACCTCGCAGAGGGCGTTTCGTACTCTGCTGCTGATCCTCTCTGATCGGCCGCTCACCGCCACCGAGATCCAGAACTACAACAACGGGGCCACCCTGCTGACCCGGACCGACAACCCGTCCCAGCAAGGCACCAACTTCCACAAGATGACCCGAGGCAGAGGCACCCTGACGGTGAACGGGCTGGATACCCTGGTCAAGCCGACCCCTTAATCCGGCTATGTGACAGGCGCGAACGGACGAGTGACACGGCCGATGCCGCCCGCCCGTGAGGGACAATCATCCGGAGCCAGTCGCTGGCGCCGGATTTTTTATGGGGATGGGTCAAGGGTGTACGGGCGCTTCAGATGCCTTGGCTTCGTCCGTAAGGGGAGGTTCAGGCCGGTAACGGGTCTGCTCAATTTGATCGTGTCGCAGCAGCAGGGTATCCCCCTCCTTGAGGCGATAGGCGCAGTAGGTGCCGTTGCAGGCGATGCGGATATGGGGTTCATTCCCCAGCAGGGGCGACTGGCTATGGGCCTCGGTCACTGGCCAGGTGCCTTGCTCAAGGCTGGAAATCTGGCTGCGGGCCAGCTTCTCCCCCATCGAGTTGATGTGTTCGGCAGCCATGATGACCAGCAAGGGGGGAAGGATGAAAATGGCGAATTTCAAGTAGGCACTTTTTAGCCAAATCAAGCAGTTGAAGGTAAATGGGGCGGGATACCGATGGGCAATTTTTACCCCTTTCAGTACGACGGGAAGCAGTACGAAGAAGCGGAACAGCCACCAGGAAAGCGTCAGTCGCCACCTCGCCTTGAAAAACAGAATGCTCAGCATGATAAGCAATCCCCCTACGGTCAAAACAAGGGGGAGCACGTACGGCAGACATAGCTTGATCAGTAGATAAAAACCGAGATGAAGCGTGGTGTCAGCGGGCAGCGAGAACTCGGTGCTACCGAGCCCAAATTGGCCGACATAACCGTGGTAGTAGCGCATTCCCACGAAATACACGGCGGCAGTCAGAAGCGGGATTGCCGCGCAAAGAATGCCGACAAAACGCAGCATTCCCCCTTTCGCTTCCTCTTCGTTATTTGCGGCTCGTAGCTCTTGCAGATGTTTCTTAAGCCATTTCCGCTTCAAGACGGTTAAATCTATCTCCATGTGACGACTCTCTGTCTCAAGTGAGTTGGGTTGTGCTCATCTCTTCATGAGTTCCAGTTCGTGCCATATCAATGAAGAGAGAACGAGGGTTTGGGGCTATTCAACGAGGCTCTTCGGTACGATACAGCGCCTTGCCGCAGGCCAGGCAGGTATGGCGAAAGCGGTTGTCGCCCCAGCCGCTCTGGGGGGGGCCCAGTACCTTGTCCGATCCACAGGCATAGCAGCGGGCGCTGAGCTCATCCCCGGTGGGGCACTCGGGGTGGGCGTTCAAATACTCGGCGCGGGTAGGCAACCGTTGCCAGTCGGGATGGGCATGCCGCCTGTCCCAGAAACGCACGGCATAAAGCGGTGCCCCCATGGCGAGCAGGCCAAACAGTAAGAACAGGTCCATGCAGGGGCTCCGAATGGGGGAAGGATGGCATCAGTATGTTAGCGGCCCGGCAAGGGATACTGCCATCCCCACCTGGGTCGGTTGCAGGCTGTCGATCAGACGCCGATATAACCGCCTCAGGTGATGCTCTGTGGCTGCCCGGCCATATCGGCGGTACTTTAAGAGAGCCAGTTTCGCCTCGCTAGAGGGGGGAATGCTGACATGCAAAAAGGGGCCTGGCGGCCCCTTATGTTCAGCACGGCAAACCCGGCGTCGTCAGGCGACCTTGCTGTTGCCAGCCAGGGTGCGGGCCAGCAATCCATCTGGATTGTGGATAGCATCCTTCGTTTTGACATCGATTATTTCGATATTTGCGAAGCGCTCCCTGTGCTTGATGGCAACGTCGTGGGCCAGGATGACGCAGCGGGCGTTGGCCACGTCTTTGGGGGTGATGTGGTTGATGATGCCGTTGGCGCCCTGGGTCTCCACTTTGAGCTTGATGCCGGCCTTGGCGGCCGCCTTTTGCAGGCTCTTGGCGGCGAGGAAGGTGTGGGCCACCCCTGAGGGGCAGGCGGTGATGGCGAGCACTTCTGCCTCACCTTCCGCTTCGATGACCTCATAACCGCCATCCGGGGTGGTGACCTCTTCCTCGTCGGTCACCGGTTTTTTCAGCAGGTTGACGATAAGGGCCGTGGTCAGGGCGCCGAGCACGGTTCCCAGGATGTAACCCATCTTGCCTTCCACCACTGGCAGCACTATCCAGCCGCCCCAGGGGGCGTGGTTGATGCTGTGCATCATGAAGCCGGTGATGTTGCCGACTATGCCGCCCGCGACTATGGCCGGGATGACGCGCACCGGGTCGGCGGCGGCAAAGGGAATGGCCCCCTCGCTGATGCCGATCATGCCCATGATGGCGGCAGCCTTGCCCGCTTCACGCTCTTCTTTCTTGTAGCGACGGGGGGAGAGCAGGGTCGCCAGTGCCATGCCAAGGGGCGGCACGCAGATGGCGATGCCGACGCCTCCCATCAGCCAGGGCTGGGTGTTGACCTGGGTCTGGGCAAACAGGGTGGCCACCTTGTTGACCGGGCCGCCCATGTCAAAGGCGGTCATGCCGCCGAGGATGGCCCCCAGCATCACCTTGCCGGAGCCCGCCATGCTGGAGAGCCAGTGGTTCATCCCCTCCATCATGGCGGCGATGGGCGCACCTATCACCCACATCACTATGCCGCACACCAGGAAGGTGCCGATCAGCGGATAGATGAAGATGGAGCCGAGCGAACTCATGGAGTCCGGCAGCTTGATGCGTTTGAGCTGATTGACGATGAGGCCGGCGATAAAGCCCACCAGGATGGCGCCGAGAAAACCGGTGTGGAATTGCTGCACCGCTATCCAGGAGCCGATCATGCCGGGGGCCAGGCCTGGCTTGTCCGCCATTGAGTAGGCGATGTAGCCGCCGAGCACGGCGGTAAAGAGGGTGAGCCCGGCGATGCCCATGTCGGCCATGTCCTTGAGCACACCCGCCTCGGGCACGGCGCCCTTGCCGCTCATCATCACCGAGAGCGACAGCAAGACGCCCCCCGCGACGATGAAGGGAATCATGTGGGAGGTGCCAAACAGCAGGTGCTGCTTGAGGGTGTTGAGCTGGCCCTTGATGCTGCGATCCTGGGGTTCGGGTGCGCTGGGTTGCGGCGCCCTGATCTGGGCTGGCTTGTTGCCCGCCGCACTGGCGGGAGCCTGGGCCGCCAGCAGCTTGAGCACCTCGGCCTTGCTGGTGGCTGCTTGCACCTGCGGGATAAAGCCCGGCTCCAGCAGCTTGGTGGAGAGCTCGGCCAGCACCTCGATATGATGGTTGGCGCCCCCTGCCGGGGAGGCAATCATGAAGAAGAGTCTGGAGGGCAAGCCATCTTCGGCGCCGTAGTCTATCCCCTGGCGGCTGATGCCGATGACGATGGCGGGCTGCAGCACCGCCTCGCTCTTGGCGTGGGGCAGGGCGACCCCCTGTTCAAACCCTGTGTTGTCGAGGTTTTCCCGCGCCCAGAGGTCGCGCACGAACTGATCCTGACTGGCTATCTTGCCGCAGGCCTTGAGCCGGGCGGCCAGCTCGACAAAGAGCCCCTGTTTGTCGTTGGCCGCTATGTCGAGGCAGATCAATCCTTCGTCTATCAAGGAGGTGAGCATAGGTGTCTCCTGGCTCCTTCTTGGAGCCGTTGCGATGGGGAACAATTGACCCGCCTATTGTTTCGCTCTTGCCCCAGAGTCGAAATCGGATATATGTGCCCTTTACTGGATTTTTGTGTCATCACCCCCGTCCTGTGACCCCGCTCGCATTTTGAGGTCGTCTTTCCAGTTTGATTGGTTGTTTTTTTAATTCATTTAAAAACAATTAGTTAAGTTTATTTCTGATGCGATTGTCAGAGGTGGGCGACGATATACCTATCCCACACCAGGAGCGCGGGTTGGAGATTTGTGTGCTGTGGCCACGCCCTGAAATGTGAGCGGCCCGGCAAAAGTGCGGCCCGGGAGCGGCTTCGCATGGGCGAAGCGGGCCCAATCGGAGGTCGTGAAAAAAATGTGCATAACCAGAAGCCCCGGGCAAGGGCGGTGACAAGGCCGAGGTGGATAATTTCAATGTATTGATAATCAAAGAAAATATTGAGTTTAACCAGATCGCTTCAGGTGGCTTTTATATGGTTTCATAAGGGGCTGCAAACTGTTTTTTAGATTGGTTTTTGCATAATAAATCGTTTATTTAGTTGGACAATCGGGGAAGACTTGGTGTCCAATCGGGTAGAGCAGGTTGGCCAACAGTGCCGTCAGCCAGTGTGTAACCCGAGATGTAAGGAGACATCCTGATGGAAAAACTTGACCAAGAAATCGACACCATGCGCCAGGAATTTGAGTCACAGGGGCAAAAACAGGCCCATGACAAATGGCAAGCCAGGGTCGATGAACTGCAGCGGGAACGCTCGGAAGTTCCCCAGCCGGAAGCGGCAGAACACTAGCCCCCGACGGCCATGATGACCATCGGTTGAGCAGATAATGAAAAACCACCGCCCTGACTCAGGGCGGTGGTTTTTTTCAAGGTGAAAGGGTGCCCTTATTTACAGGCGGTAGACATTCTGGGCTATGTCGAAGTGCGCCGCACTCTCCCCCGTGCCGCCGTTGAGCACAGTGTGGAAGAAGGCCGCCACCTTCTTGTTGGTGATGGCGTCCCCCTCGAAGTAGGCGTGGGAGTCCCCCACCTGGGGCTGATCGGTGAAGTCGACGTAGGTGGCCGTCCTGGAGTCCAGCTGCTTGGTGTAGTGACCGAGCCGCGCCTTCTGCTGCTCCCCCATCTTCATCCGTGACGCCAGGAGGGCGCTGTCTCTCTCATTGATGGTGATGTAGAGGCGGTTGCGACACTGGATCCGGTCGACCCACTCGGCGTGGTGCTCGTTGTTGGTGTCCGCGGCCACCATGACGACATTGTCGAACAGCAGGTGATTGGCGTTGTAGGTGCTGCTGCCGAGCAGGTGCTTGAACAGGTAGTTGCCCATGCTGTGCAGCATCAGGTTGATGGTGAAGGGGCAGCGCTTGTTCACCTCCTTCGAGAAGTAGCGATCCCAGGCCTCGCCGTTGCCGGCAAACTTCTTCTGGGCCTTGCCCTCCAGCTCGGTCACATACTGGGCATTGAACTCCTCGAGCAGCAACCTCATCTTCTCCAGCACCCGATCCAGGGCCCCGGCAGAGGCCAGCGCATCGCGCTTGTCACTCTTGTAGCTCAATACCCCCTGGGCGCCCCCGCCATTGGCGGGCCAGCTGAAGCAGAGCACCTCGACCCCATACTGGGCTTCGAGGCCGGCCGCCCGCTCCAGCACATCCTTCAGATCGTTGTTGAAGCCGTGGACGAACAGCAGCAGGTGCTTGCCGGTCTTGAGCTTCTGTTTGCCCGTCCCTGTGCCGGCACAGCGCTCCAGCAGCTTGCGCGCCACATAGGCGCTGGCCGGGTAGCTGGCGGCGGGATCCAGCCCCACGCTCTCGGCCATCTCGGGGGTGATCTGGTCGGGCAGCAAGTCCAGCTGCCATTTGTCTCCCTGGCGGCTGGCCTCCGCCAGTCGCAACTCATTCGGGCCTGCCTCCGGCCTGTCGCCGAAGACGCCAAGGGGGGTCTTGCTCCCCTCGTTCACCACACGGTTGGTCACTATAAACACTCTGCTCTCCTTCTCTCGTGCCCTCGTCAAGTGGTCAGTGACTCGTTTGAAATCCTGACCGATGGAGAAGAGCCTAGTCGGGATCCGGCCACTCGTCCTTGGGGCAGAAACGACAAGGGCCATCCGAAGATGGCCCTTGTGGATTCAGGGGGGCATGGCGCTCCCTAGCAGCGGTTGCCGGCGCGGGCGACCCGCCCCTCGGCCAGCAGCCGGTAGCTGCCGGTGGCAGCGGGGACGAAGGCGGATTTCCCCTTCTCCAGGCGCAGTGACTGCTCACCTTGCTGGAGAGTCACTGTGCCATCTATGGCAAACAGTATCTCGGCGCTGGCGGTGGTGAGGGCATGCTCACCGGCCGGGTAGACGCTGAAGGTGAAGTCAGGTACCGGCACCTCGAAGTGCTGCACAGCCCCTTCAAGGTGGGGGGCCAGCAGGATTTGATCGTCCGGCTTGGGCAGGCAGCGGGTGCAATCCAGCAGCTCTGCCACGTCTATGTATTTGGGGGTGAGCCCGGCGCGCAGCACGTTATCGGAGTTCGCCATGATCTCAAGGCCGGTGCCGCGCACATAGGCGTGGGGGGTGCAGGCGTCCAGATACATGGCCTGACCCGGCTTGAGCGTCACCACGTTCAGCAAGAGCGGCGAGAAGAGACCGACATCCCCCGGGTACTGGGCGGCCAGGCTGGTGATCAGCGCAAAGGTCTCGTCATCCTGACGGGCGGCGGCATAGGCCAGCAGGCCAGTCAGGGCCTCTTCCTTGCGCGCGCCGTCCAGGATCAGCATCTGGTGGAAGAAGTGCTGCAAGCCAGCCTCATCCTGTGACTGGCGCAGCGCCGCGGTCAGCTCGGCCAGCGCCGGCAGCGCCATGGCATCGAACAGCGCCAGTATGGCCGGGATGGCGCGAAAGCCGTTCATCGCCTGATAGGGGGTGAGGGCAAACACCAGCTCCGGCTTGTGGTTGGGGTCTTTGTAGTTGCGGTTGGCTGCCTTGGGCGAGATGCCGGCGGCCTCTTCCCTGGCAAAGCCCGCTTCGGCCTGGGCCTTGCTCGGATGCACCTGGATGGAGAGGGCCTTCTCGGCGCACAGCACCTTGAACAGGAAGGGCAGGCTGCCGAAGCGGGCGACGGTGGCGTCCCCCAGCACGGCGGCGGGGGCGCTCTCTATCAGGGTCGAGAGTTTCTGCACATCTCCCGCCAGGGTCACCTCGGAGCAGCCGTTGGGGTGGGCCCCCATCCAGAGTTCCGCCTGGGGTTTGCCAGCCGGATTGGGGATGCCAAACAGTGTGGTGAGGGCGTCATGGCTGCCCCAGTCATAACCTTGAATCGGATTTTGCATCAACAGAAAGGAGGGCAGATCTCGACTGCTCATAAGGGACGCCTCATTTGTCGTGAAGAAAGTGGTTTGAAGAAAAGGGTGGAATTGACGGTCCGGCCCGGACTATAACATGGGCGGCCTTTGCCGCCGCAATCGCTTGCCTCTCTCTTGATCGGGATCATCATGTCACTCATCTTCAGCCAGCTGCTCGACGGCGCACTCCACGACCAGGTTCCCTTTGAACAGATCTGGTTTGCCCAGGATCAGGGGGTGCCGCCCGGCTTCAGCTACCAGGTCAACTTTCCCCGCCTCGAGCTGGTATTCAGCGGCGAATACCTCAACCAGATCTGGGACAGGGAGTCGGGTTGCCAGGAGGTCAGCGTACTGCCGGGGCAGGCGCTCTACATACCCCCGAACGGCTGGAACAAGCCGCTCTGGACCACCGACTGCTCTGTGCTGAGCCTGCTGTTTGGCAAGCGCCAGCTCGGTTTCAGCCTGGTGAGCAAACGCCGGGAAGACCCGGATTTCTTCGATGTGCAAAAGCACAGCATCATGGCCCGGGCCGGCCATGTGAATGAACACATACTGGCGGCACTCAACGTGCTGGTGGAAGACCCGGGTCGCTCCCCCACCGACAACCACCTGTTGCAGGCGCTGCTCACCAGCGCCCGTCAATTGCTGGCGGAGTCCACCTTCGAGCGGCCGAGAGGGGCTGACTTGTTTCACGGCATCTGCATCTATATCCAGGAGAACTTTCACCGCCCCATCACCCGTGACTCCATCGCCCACCGCTTCAACGTCTCGGCGAGCCACCTCTCCCACCTGTTTCGCGAGCAGGGGCACATGCGCTTGGCCGATTACATCAGCTGGGTGCGCATCGATCGGGCCAAGTTCATGCTGAAAAAATACCGGTTTCGGCTAGAAGAGGTGGCCAGCCGCTGTGGTTACAGCGATGTGAACTATTTCTGCCGGGTGTTCAAGCAAAAGACAGGGCTGACCCCCTCCCAGTACCGCGCCCTGAGCCAGCCTCAGGGGCAGAGCGAGAGCCTGACGCCATGACGACGGCGCTCGCCATGACGGAACTGCACGGGCTTGAGCCTCATGGGGAGCGGACGGAAGCGGCGCATTGTGATCCAGTCCCCGACTATGGTCGGACATGCACGCCCGCCATTTGATTATGCAAATGGATGGGCTAAGATGGCCGCGCGCAACGATCAGATTGATAACAAACGGAAGTTAGGAGATGCCGATGGAAAGCAAAGTAGTTATCCCGACCCAGGGTCAGAAAATCACAGTCGATGCCAGCGGCAAGCTGCACGTTCCCCACAACCCCATCATTCCGTTTATCGAAGGGGATGGCATAGGTGTGGACGTGACCCCGGCCATGCTGAACGTGGTGAACGCTGCGGTCGAGAAAGCCTACAAGGGCGAGCGCAAAATCGCCTGGATGGAGATTTATACCGGCGAGAAATCGACTCATGTCTATGGCGAAGGTGCCTGGCTGCCGGCCGAAACCCTGGATTTCATTCGTGAATACTGCGTGGCCATCAAGGGCCCGCTGACCACCCCGGTCGGTGGCGGTATTCGCTCCCTCAACGTGGCCCTGCGCCAGGAGCTGGACCTCTATGTCTGCCTGCGCCCGGTCCGTTACTACGAAGGGACCCCGAGCCCGGTCAAGCACCCCGAGCTGACCGACATGGTGATCTTCCGCGAGAACGCCGAAGACATCTACGCCGGCATCGAGTGGAAGGCGGACAGCGATGAAGCCAAGAAGGTGATCGCCTTCCTGCAAAACGAGATGGGCGTGAAGAAGATCCGCTTCCCCGAGTCCTGCGGCATCGGCATCAAGCCCATGTCCAAGGCCGGTACCGAGCGTCTGGTCCGTGCCGCCATCGAGTACGCCATCGACAACGATCGTGACTCCGTGACTCTGGTGCACAAGGGCAACATCATGAAGTTCACCGAAGGTGCCTTCAAGGATTGGGGCTATGCCCTGGCCCAGAAAGAGTACGATGCCCAGCTGATTGACGGCGGCCCCTGGTGCTCCTTCAAGAATCCGAAGACCGGCAAGACCATCATCGTCAAGGACGTCATCGCCGATGCCTTCCTGCAACAGATACTGCTGCGTCCGGCCGAGTATGACGTCATCGCCTGTATGAACTTGAACGGTGACTACATCTCCGACGCCCTGGCCGCTCAGGTCGGTGGTATAGGCATAGCCCCGGGCGCCAACATCGGCGACGGCGTGGCGCTGTTCGAAGCGACCCATGGCACTGCGCCCAAGTACGCAGGTCAGGACAAGGTGAACCCGGGTTCCCTCATCCTCTCCGCCGAGATGATGCTGCGCCACCTGGGCTGGACCGAAGCGGCCGACCTCATCGTCAAGGGCATGGAAGCGGCCATCGCCAACAAGACAGTCACCTATGACTTCGAGCGACTGATGGAAGGCGCCACCCTGCGCTCCTGCTCCCAGTTCGCCCAGGACATGGTCGACCAGATGTGATCGGAAATCCGAAAAAGCAAAACCGGCGCCATGAGCGCCGGTTTTTTTATGGGTGACAGGCCAGAAAGCCTGAAGGTGCCGCCGTCAGGTGGTCTTTTCCACGTGCTGCTGGTAGAGCTGCTGCCATTTGCTGCTTTCGGCCTCATCCCCCTGCGCCTGCCAGAACTCGCAGATGGAGTTGGCGAGTTCGGAAGCCATGGCGTGATCGCCATCGCGACGGCTCATCAGATATTGTCCAAGCCAGCTTTGATACTGTTTCATAGCCCGATCTCCTTATCTAAGGTGCCCCTGGTGTCGTTCGCCGGCACAGGCCGCCAGCATTGACTCAACCGGGTCACTTGTGGTGCTGCGCCCAAGCTCGTTGTGCCCACCGGACTGGGTGGTGATCTTGCAGGATCAAGGCGACAACGGGGCGCAGATGTCAAAAAACGGCCTCTATCGTATCACAAAATAACCAACTTGGGGGGATTGACGGCAAGGGGAGGGGCACGGGGGGTAGCCAAGCTTGGGCAAAGAGCATGCCATCTTGCTGATCCCAGAAGAGAAAAACCCGCCAGGGTGGCGGGTTTTTCGGTTGAAAAAAAGATCAGAGCTGGGCGGTGGCGAGGTATTTTGCCATCTCCTCGGCGGGTACCATGCCGCCGCCGGTGGCCCACACCAGGTGAGTGGCCTGCGCCATGCGCCGGGCATCCAGATCGCGCGATGCCTGCCAGTCGCCATCGGCGCTGACCCGCCAGGGGCCCGGCATGCCGGCCAGGGCCGAAGGCTCGAGGCGGATCTGCTCGTCCCGGGCCAGCAGCCCCAGCAGGTCATACATCTCCTGGTCGCTCAGGGTGTAGAAGCCATCGAGCAGCCGCTCCATGGCGCGACCGACGAAGCCGGAGGCGCGTCCCACCGCCAGGCCATCGGCGGCGGTGAGGTTGTCTATGCCCAGATCCTGCACCGCAATAGCGTCGTGCAATCCGGTGTGGACCCCGAGCAACATGCAGGGAGAGTGGGTGGGTTCTGCGAAGAAGCAGTGGACGTTGTCCCCGAACGCGAGTTTCAGGCCAAAGGCCACGCCCCCCGGGCCACCGCCGACGCCGCAGGGCAGGTAGACGAAGAGCGGGTGCTCGGCATCCACCACTATGCCCATCTCATCAAACTGCTTTTTCACCCGCTCGCCGGCCACCGAGTAGCCGAGGAAGAGGGTGCGGGAGTTCTCGTCGTCGATGAAGAAGCAGTTGGGATCGCGCTCGGCCTCCTTGCGCCCCTGCTCCACAGCTACCCCGTAATCTTCGGCGTATTCCACGACGATCACCCCGTGTTCGCGCAACTTGCGCTTCTTCCACTCCCGCGCATCGGCGGACATGTGGACGGTGACGGTGAAGCCGAGCTTGGCACTCATGATGCCGATGGACATGCCGAGGTTGCCGGTGGAGCCCACGGCAATGCTGTACTGGCCGAAGAGCTGGCGGAACTCGTCCGTGAACAACTTGCGATAGTCATCTTCTTCGCGCAGCAGACCGGCCTTGATCGCCAGTTGCTCTGCATGGGTCAGCACCTCGTAGATGCCGCCACGGGCCTTGATGGAGCCGGAGATGGGCAGGTGGCTGTCTTTTTTAAGCAACAACTTGCCGGTCAGCTCGACCCCATAACGCGCATTGAGCGTTGCCTGCATCGCCGGGATAGCCGCTATCTCGGACTCCAGAATGCCCTTGCTGGCGCGGGTCTCGGGGAAGGCGTCGCACATGTAGGGGGCGAAGCGGGCCAGGCGGGCGGAGGCATCCGCCACATCGTTGCTATCGAGCCCCACATAGGGCAGACCGACCGCCAGCGTAGTGGCATTGGGGTTGAACCAGGTGACAGGCTCGAGTGCTATCAGGGATTGCACCAGCGGGAATTGGGTAATGAGCTGTTGGACGTCGATGTTTTTCATGGGATGTCTCTGTCTTTTACACGATATAGGAGAGCAGGAAGGTACCGGCCAGCGCCATCAGGGAGGCGACAAAGGTGGCACTGGTGTAGTACTTGAGCGTTTCGTTCAGGGTGGCGCCGCAATACTGTTTGACCAGCCAGAACAGGGAGTCGGTCACCATGGTGCAGCCGATGGCGCCTGAGCCGATGGCCAGGGTCATGATTTCGGGGCTGATGTTCGGGTAGTGCACCATGATAGGGGAGACGATGGCGGTGGCCCCCATCATGGCGACGGTGGCGGAGCCCACGGCGGCGTGCAGCACTATGGCCACCAGCCAGGCGAGCAGTATGGGGTGCATGTCCAGCTGGGAGAGTATGGTCGCCAGGCTGTCCCCCAGGCCGCTGGCCTTGAGCACGCCGTTGAAGGCGCCGCCCGCGCCGATGATCAGCAAGATGTTGGCGATGGAGGAGAAGCACTCCTCGGTCTTGTCCAGCAGCCCTTCCATCTTCATGCGCTGACGGATCCCCAGCACGTAATAGGCGGTGAAGGCGGCGATGAACATGGCGGTGATGGGGTTGCCGATAAACTCCAGCACTGTGTAGAGGTGGCTTGCATGATCCATGTTGAGCTCGGCCACCGTCTTGGCCAGCATCAGCAGTATGGGCAGCAGCACGGTGAAGAGGGAGGCGCTCAAGGTTGGTAGGCTTGTCTCATCCCGGGCCTTGATGTCGGCAAAGGCGGCGGGCACCTCCTTGAACGGCACCCGTTTGCCAAGCAGTTTGAGGAACAGGGGGCCGCCCACCAGGGAGGCAAAGAGCCCGACCGCGAGGCCATAGACGATGACGGAGCCGATGTCGGCACCCAGCTGATTGGTGACATAGAGCGCAGCGGGGTGGGGGGGCACTATGCAGTGCACGGCCATCAGGGCGGTGCAGAGCGGAATGGCCAGGGTCAGCAGCGAGGTCTTGGTCTTGCGGGCGATGGAGAAGGCGAGCGGGATCAGCAACACCACACCGACTTCGACAAACAGCGTGATGCCGCACACCAGACCGACCAGCACCATGATCACCTGGGGCGAGAGCCAGCGGCACTTTTGCAGGGCGAGACCGATGCGCTCCGCCGCCCCCGACACCTCCATCATCTTGCCGAGTATGGTGCCAAGACCGATGACGGCGGCGAGAAAGCCCAGGGTACCGCCTATGCCCTCTTCCATGGCATTGACCATCTTGACCGGGTTCATCCCCATCATGGTGCCGACATAGAAGCTCGCCAGCAGCAGGGCGAGGAAAGGATGCACCTTACCCTTCACTATGGTGAAGACAATCAGAATGATGCTAGTCAGCAAGGTACCGACGACCCACACTTCAGAATTCATACTGCGCCTCGACAAGGATGGTAAGAGATGAATGATGGGCCTATTGAACGGCAAGGGCGCCGGGCTGACAAATGATGAAAATGGCTTCTTGGGTGAGCTGAGGTGATGCAAAGGTGCCACATTCATCACATTTAGCGGTATTTATGTGACTTGGGTTCGGTTACGTCATCCTAAATAGGGGCGTCCGGGATATCATGACGGCGATGTTGAGCCTGTGATGGGGAAGGCGGATGTATACCGAAGACAACTATGTATCGAGAAACAAGCTGCTGAGCGGCTATCAGCTCTCCAAGCTGCACACCTTCGAGGCTGCGGCCCGCCACAGCTCCTTTGCCCTGGCGGCGGATGAGCTGGCGCTCAGCCCGAGCGCGGTGAGCCACCGGATAGGTGCGCTGGAAGAGGAGCTCGGCTTCAAGCTGTTCCAGCGCTTTCACCGCAAGGTGATGCTGACGACTGAGGGGCAAAGGGTCTTCTGGGCACTCAAGTCGTCGCTCGAGTTCATCAATCAGGAGATCCTGGAGATCAAGAATCAGGAGCTCTCCGGTTCCCTGACAGTCTATTCCCGCCCCTCCATCGCCCAGTGCTGGCTGGTGCCGCGGCTCGCGGATTTTTCCCGCCTGCACCCCCAGATCGATCTCAACATCATGACCGGCAACGAGAACGTCAACCTGCACGGCTATGGCATCGACCTGACGATCTATTTCGACGACAAGGTGCCGGAGCGGCTCGCCATCCACCCGCTGATGGATGAATACATGGTGCCGGTGTGCAGCCCCGAATATGCCGAGCGGCACCAGTTGCTCGATAACCCGGATAACTTGAACCACTGCCGCCTGCTGCACGACAGGCAGGCCTGGGGATATGACTCCGACACCGACGAGTGGTGCAGCTGGGCTCGCCAGGCCGGGATCTCCCTCGATGGCTGCCAGTCGAGCATGGGCTTCGATCGCTCCGATCTCGCCATCATCGCCACCATAAATCACGCCGGCGTGGCCATGGGCCGCAAGAACCTGGTGCGCCAGCGGCTGGAGCGCAACGAACTGGTGGAGCCCTTCCCGGGCAAGGCGGTCCGCTGCAATCAACGCTACTACATGGCCACGCTCCCCCATCGTCAGTGCCCCAAGATCCAGGCATTCATCGAATGGATAAGCGCCCAGGCAAAGGAAATTGATTGAATCAGGGAGAGGGATACAGAGTGCTGCCCGGACTCGCTCTCATTTCATTCGCCGTTAGAATGAGGTGGCCAATATTTGTACATTCTGTGCTGGCGGCTGTGGGCAACGGTATGGCTTGTTATATATGAATGCAGGTTCTTGGATGACACCCCTTTTATCTCTGTGACAAATACCTGGGGAAGTGGGACCGATTAACCCATGTTGAAGAAATAATGTCTGTTGAGCGGTGATCCGATAAGATCCCTGATGTGAATTAACCACAGTGAATAATCACCATGAGATTGTCAGGAATAGCGTTGGCGCTATAAAATCATTATGTTGTTATCGAGTGGACATGCTATTCTCAAAATGAGTTATCCCTGTGACATACAAAAATAATTCTGTGAGGAAGTAATGAACGAGTTTCTGAAGGTTCTGCTGAACATTCGCAGCTTGCGCGCTGCCATTCGTGAACTACCGTTTGAGCAACTGCAAGAAGCGAAAGAAAAGTTTGATCTGGTATATAACGAGCGTGCCGAGTCCGTAGAGCAAGAGCGGGCCGAGCAGGAAGAGCGTCAGCGTAAGCTGAGCGAGTTTACCGAGATGCTGCAACAGGCTGGCATAGATCCGCGCGAGCTGATCGGCAGCGTGGCCACTCCGGCCGCTGCTGGCGCGACCAAGAGCAAGCGTGCTCCGCGTCCTGCCAAATACAAGTATCAGGAAGATGGCCAGGAGAAGACCTGGACCGGCCAGGGCCGCATGCCCAAAGCCATTGCCGAGCAAGTTGCGCTGGGCAAGGATCTGAACGACTTCCTGATCTGATTGCCAGGATAGCGTCGTCAATAATGCCGCCCAAGGGGCGGCATTATTATTTTCAGGATCCTGTCTATCTATTGCCCATCCAGGAAGTCACCTAATTTGGGTCGCCCGTCCACAATAGCCATGACCATCATGAGCCAATAAAAACTATCCATTGGCGGTAAGCCAATCGCTGTCGCACCTCCCCTGCGACACAATGAGGACTCATACAGCCCATTTGTTATCTCTGATGACACAAGATGACAAATAATGACCCGTCGCTGTGGGATGAAATAGATGGATTTGCGGGCATGCCTACCGCTTTGCCTGGTCGCCCATTTTTCTATCAATGGGGAAGTGCTTGTCCCTCTCGCACTATTTTTCTTTCCCCGTGACTGCCCTATTTGACACCCCTGTTCAGACAATATGTGAATGTCATTTATCGGGTTGGAGATTGAAAAGGGGGCCTGGCGACCCCGCTGCGAATAAATAGGAAATAGGTCAGCTGACTGGCTGGCCGAGATCATTGCGAAGGGGAATGGAGCGACTGTGTGCAAATTGACGGCGCGCCATGACCCCATCGGCCAGCATGGCCAGCAGGGTCTCACTCTCTTCCCAGCCGAGGCAGGCATCGGTGACCGACAAGCCATATTGCAGCTCGCTCAGTGGCGCCGGTTTCTGGCTGCCCCCTTGCAGAAAGCTCTCGACCATGACGGCAGCAACGGCAGTGCTCCCGCCTCGCAACTGGCGGCAGAGCTCCCCGGCGACCAGGAGCTGGTTCTGGTGCAGCTTCTGGCTGTTGCCGTGGCTGCAATCCACCATCAGCCGAGGGTTGAGCCCCTGGCGCGCCAGGCGTTCGGCCGCGTCCATCACGTCGCTCTGGTGATAGTTCGGCAGGGTGCCGCCGCGCAAGATGATGTGGCCGCCCGGATTGCCTTCGCTCTTGATCACCACCATGCCCCCCTGGCTGCCAGGCGCGGTGAACAGATGGGAGGCCTCGCTGGCCAAAATGGCATCGATGGCCACCCGGATGTTGCCGTCTGTGCCGTTCTTGAAGCCGACCGGGCAGGGCAGGGCCGAGGCCAGCTGCCTGTGTACCTGGGATTCGGTGGTGCGGGCACCGATCGCCCCCCAGCTGATGAGATCCGCCAGATAGAGGAAGCTGGTGGTATCGAGGAACTCGGTGGCGGTGGCCAGCCCCAGCCGGTTGATGTCGAGCAGCAGCTGACGGGCCAGGTGGAGCCCGTGACCGATGTCGTTGCTGCCATCGAGATGAGGGTCGAATACCAGCCCCTTCCAGCCGACAGTGGTGCGCGGTTTCTCGAAATAGGTGCGCATCACTATCTGCAGGCTCTCCTGATACTCGGTGGCGAGCCGTGCCAGCCTTTTCGCATAGTCGAGGGCGGCGACGGGATCATGGATGGAGCAGGGGCCTATCACCACCAGCAGGCGATCGTCCGCCCCGCTCAGGATCTGGCGCACCTGGTGGCGGTGCTGGTCAATGTGCTGCGCCATATCGGCCGAGCAGGGGTGCTGTGCCAACAGGTCGGCAGGGGTGGGGAGCGCCTCCACCGCGAAGGCGCGCATTACCGAATTCAAAACAGCCATCTGGGATTACCTTGCTGTGGAAATGGGGTCGACGATGGGCCCGTAACGCCCGGGTGTCTGGATCAGGGGATCTGCGCCCAGCCACATCATCTTTGTTGAGAGTGATTATCATTATCTTGCTGTCAGTCTCAAATGCAAGCACTACCGAGAGGATCACCAGAGATGGGGGGGCGGGCCGTAAGAGCGGAGGGGAGAATGGCAATCAGGCCCGCTCCCGAGCGGGAGAAGGCCTGATAAGTACAAGGAATACAGGTGGTTATCAGCTATCCATCACGACGTGGCGATCCTGATGGTAGGCGTCTTCATCCTTGCCGCTGCGCCAGTAAGGCACGGCATAGACCCGCTGGCGATCTGTGTCCAGGGTTCGCCTGACATGACGACGCAGGGGCACCACCAGACCCTCTTCCCCCCCGAACCAGAAATAGCTTCCCTCGGCAGCCATGGGCTGGGCGGTGAAGTACTCCACCAGGGGGCCGGTCTGGTCCGGCGTGCCGACAAACCAGCGCAGGCTGACGCCTACTGGCAGCGACAGATCCTGCACATCTTCCTGATGGGGCACCAGCAGGGCGATATGGCCCTGAGCTTCTGCCGGCATCACCTCGGCCATGGCGCTGATGGCGGGCAGTGAGGTGAGATCGCCGGCCATGTAGTAGTGATCGGCCAGCTGCAACATGGGGTCCGGGCCGCCCGGACCCGAGATGGCGAGCCTGTCCCCCGCCTTGGCGTGGAGGGCGAAGCGGCTGGCGGGGCCGACATCACCGTGCAGGGCGAAGTCGATGTCGATCTCCAGGGCCTCGCGGCGGAAGGCGCGGATGGTGAAGGTGCGGATGATGGGCTTCTGGCTCGGATCCTCCCAGCGGGGACCCTTGGGGGTCGGGGTTGGCAGCACTATCTCGCTCTGGCCCGGCCGGGGCAGCATGATCTTGATATGGGCGCCGCCACAGCTGAAGGGGTAATCCGCCAGTTCGGGGCTGGTCAGGCAGACTCGGCGCAGATGAGGGCTCACATCATGGACATGCTTGACGGTGAGCAGGCGAGGGCGATTGACCGGGGCGGACTGTGACATTTGAGTACTCCTGACAGACGAGAGCGCTCATTTTTCATTAAATGAAAATTATTATCAATTGCTTTATGGCAGGGAAGGGGCAAGGGCAGCCGGCATGGAGGCCATGCCGGCTGCCCTGGGGTTTGACCGGGCTCTAGCTCCGATCGCTCCCTCCCAGCGCCCGGTAGATCCCGGCCATGGTCTTGAGCTGGCTCTGTTGCTGGGCCAGCACGCCGAGCTCCGCATCCCACAGTCGATTCTGCTCGTCCAGCCAGGGCTGAACCCCGGTGGCGCCCGCCAGGAAGCGGGCCCCCGCCAGTCGCTCGGCCTCTTTGGCATAGGCCAGTTGCTGCTCGAGATAACGCAGCCGCTGCTCCCCCTGCTGACGAGCGGCCAGGCCGTCCTCCACCTCCAGCAGGGCCGTATAGAGCTGCTTGCGAAACTCGGTTTCGGCTATCTGATAGTCAATCTCGGAGCTCGCGATGGAGAGCCGGGTCTTGTTGTACTCGAGGAAGGGGAGCGCCAGGGTCGCGCCCAGGGTCCCCACCGGGTTTTGCAGCACCTGGGTCAGGGTGTCCGAGGTGGTGCTGGCGCCGCCAGTGAGGCTGAGGGTGGGGTAGAAACCGGTGCGGATCTCGTCCCCTCTGGCCTGCGTCTTGCGAAGGCGCAGCTCGGCGGCCCGCACGTCTGGGCGCCTGGCCAGCACATCGGCGGGAATGCCGACCGCCAGTGTCGGAATGGGGTCCATGGCGAGGGACGTCGGGGCAAAGGTGAGCGGGCCGCTGCTGCGGCCGAGCAGCAGGCGCAGGGCGTTGCCGGCTTGCTCCCGTTGCAGGGTGAGGGAGGCGAGCTCCGCCTGCTTGCCGGCTTTTTGCTGGCTGGCCTGCACCAGATCGAGGCGGGTGACGGCCCCGGCGTCATATTTTGCCCGGGTCAGCCGCTCTATCCGCTCGTAGTTGGCCAGTTGGCGCTCGCCAAGGGAGAGGGCCGAGCCGAGATACGCCAGCTGCCAGTATTGCTCCAGGGTCTTGCCTACCAGCATCAGGCGGGTGGCGGCGCTATCCTGCTCGCTGGCCTCTGCCTCCCACTGGGCCTGATCCCGCACCGAGGCGAGCCTGCCCCAGAGATCCACCTCATAGCTCAGGTTGAAGGAGGGGCCCAGGTTGCTGCTGGCGCTGCCGTCCTTGATGTTCTTGTTGCCGCTCGCCCCCAGGCTGGCGTTGACCGACGGGGTGAGGTTGGTGTCGGCGAGATCGGCGCCGAGCAGGGCGCTCTTGAGCCTGAGCCCCGCCACCTGCATGTCCGGGTTGGCCGCGAGCACCTCATCGACAAGTTGGTTGAGGGCGGGATCCTGGAACCCCTGCCACCAGAGTCCGGCCTGCTGGCTGCCAAGATCCCGGGCGTCCTGCTGCCACGCTGGCGCCACGTCCAGCTCGGGTCTGTGGTAGGTGCTCTGTTGGCTGCAGGCACTGAGACAGGCGGTGAGCACCAGGCTAAGCGCCGTTCTTGACGAGAGGCGCTGCCCCCGGCCGGATAAGTTATGCATCATCATTCCCTCGCCAGTGCCTCGACCGGATCGAGCCGGGCCGCATTGCGGGCGGGCAGGTAACCAAACAGGATCCCGATGAGCGAGGAGCAACCGAAGGCCATCAGGATGGAGAAGAGCGAGAAACGCATCTGGAAGCTCTCCACGAGCTGGGAGAAGATAAAACCGATAAACATGGCCAGGCCGATGCCGAGCAGGCCCCCCAGCAGGCTGACCATCACAGCCTCGATCAGAAACTGTTGCAAGATGTCGGACTGGCGGGCGCCGACCGCGATGCGGATCCCTATTTCGCGGGTGCGCTCCACCACAGACACCAGCATGATGTTCATCACCCCGACCCCGCCGACGATGAGGGAGATCACC
The DNA here is from genome assembly GCF_040908275.1 of Aeromonas sp. R4-3. Taxonomy (NCBI): domain Bacteria; kingdom Pseudomonadati; phylum Pseudomonadota; class Gammaproteobacteria; order Aeromonadales; family Aeromonadaceae; genus Aeromonas; species Aeromonas sp. R4-3. The sequence continues at coordinate 48,491 of NZ_JBFODK010000055.1, read as the reverse complement.
GCGATGGCGGAGACCAGCAGTGTCAGGGTGGCTGTGGTCTTCTCCACCGACTTGACGATGCTGTCGCTGCTGAAGGTGAAGAAATCCTTCACCCCGTGGCGCTGGGTCAGCAGCGCCACGGCGGCCTGCTCGGCCAGCGCGGGCTGGACCCCGTCCTTGACCCTTATGGTGATCTGGCTGAAGTGATTCTGGGAGATGAGGCGGCTCATCACGGCGCTGTAAGGCAGCCAGACATTGACCGACTGGCTGCTGGGGCCAAAGCCGGTCTCCTGGGCCACCACCCCGACGATGCGCACCGGCAGGGTGCCGACCAGCACCACCTGGCCGACGGGATCCGTCTTGCCGAGCAGGCTGGCTATGGTCTTGCCATCCACCACGGCTACCGCCGTCCGGCTGCGGATGTCCCGCTCATCGAGCAGGCGGCCCTGGGTGAGGGTCATCCCCTTGACCCGGAAAAAGTCGCTGCCGACCCCCACCACGCTGCCGCTGCTGGTCTTGTTGCGATAGCGCAGCTGGCCCGAGGTGGCGATCTGGGGGCTGGCCCCCTCCAGATAGGGCTGGCCGAGCAGGGCGTCGAGATCCCGCTCGTTCAGGGTCTGGATGCTGGCGGCCTTCTCGTCGCCCCAATCCTTGCCGGGGAAGATGTCGATGGTATTGGTGCCCATGGCGTTGATGTCGTCGATCACCTTGGCGCGGGCCCCCTGGCCCAGCGCCACTACGCTGACCACGGCGGCGATGCCGATGATGATGCCGAGCATGGTGAGGAAGGTGCGCATGCGATGGGCCAACATGGCATGCAGGGCCATGCGACCCGCCTCCCGGTAGCGATCCCAGCCCTGGCTGCCGCGCCTGGCGACGGAGGCTGTGGCGAGCCGGTCCGGCGCCGACGCGCGCGCTTCCTGCCCGGCGGCTGGTCGGAGGAGGTCGGAAGATGCCTGATCGACAGCGGGCTGCGGGATCTGCTGACTCTCCTCCCCGTGGGCCTGACTCGCAGAGATGACGGGGCTGGCCGCCGGTTGGCCGCTGTCTTCCACCACGCGCCCGTCCCGCAGGGTGATGATGCGATTGGCGTGGTTGGCCACCGCCATGTCGTGGGTCACCAGAATGATGGTGTGACCCTGCTCGTGCAGCTCCTTGAGGATGGCCATCACCTCCTTGCCGCTGTGGCTGTCGAGGGCGCCGGTGGGCTCGTCCGCCAGGATCACCTCGCCGCCATTGGCCAGCGCCCGGGCTATGCTGACCCGCTGCTGCTGGCCGCCGGAGAGCTGGCCCGGCCTGTGGTGGCTGCGATCGCTCAAGCCCAGGCGGGTCAGCAGGGTGCGGGCACGTATCTGGCGCTCGGGGCGGGATGTGCCGGCATAGATGGCGGGGATCTCCACGTTGGCGGCCGCATCCAGATGGGGCAGCAGATGGTAGCGCTGGAAGATGAAACCGAAGTGGTGGCAGCGCAGCCGCGCCAGGGCCAGGGCATCCAGGCCGGCGGTGTCCTGACCGCGAAACAGATACTGGCCGCCGCTCGGGCGATCGAGGCAGCCCAGCAGGTTCATCAGGGTGGACTTGCCGGAGCCGGAGGCACCGACTATGGCCACCATCTCCCCCGCCGCTATGGTCAGATCCAGCGGGTGCAGCACAGTCACCTCGTGCTCCCCGCTCTGATAGCGGCGCTCTATGCCCTTGAGCTGGATCAGGGGCTCGCTCACGGAACCATCTCCATCTCATCGTTCTGGACGGGCTTGCCCTGCTCCAGAGTCACCTTGTCCTGATCGTTCAGGCCGCTCACCACCTCTATCTTGATGTCATCCTTCATGCCGGTCTTGATGCGGCGAGTCTCTTTCTGCCCGTCCTCCTTGAGCAGGGTGACCTCATATTCGTTCTCCCCCAGCTTCTTGCCGAGGGCGGTCTGGGGGATGGCCAATACCTGTTTGCGTTCACCCAGCACTATGGTGACCTGGGTCGTCATGGCGACCCTCAGCTGATGGTCGGGGTTGGGCACATCGAACAGGGCGTAGTAGTAGATGGCGGCATTGCTGGTGGTCGTGGTGTTGGCGCTCTGCTCGTTGATGTTGGTGGGGGCCAGCTCGACAGTGCGCAGGGTGCCGTGATAGCGGCGGTCCGGGTCTCCGATCAGGGTGAAGTAGACCGGCATGCCGGCCCTGACCTTGGTGACATCCGCCTCCGAGATCTGCGCCTTGACCGTCATGGTATCCAGGTTGGCGAGCTTGAGCAGGGTCGGGACCGTCTGGCTGGCGGCCAGGGTCTGCCCCTGGCGGGTCACTATGCTGACGACAGTGCCATCCATGGGGGCCTGAATGCGGTTATAGCCGAGCTCCGTCTTGGTGCGCTCCACCTTGATCAGGGCGTTGTCGATGTCCGCCTGGGCGCTCTGCAACTCGGCCCGGGTGACGGCCAGCTGCGCCTCTGCACTCTCCAGATCGGCCCGGGAGCTCGCCTCCTGCCTGAACATCTGCTGCTGGCGGCGCCAGGCCAGCTCGTTCTGCTTGAGCTGCGCCTGCTTGATCTTGAGCTGGGCACGGCGGCTGGCCAGTTCGGCCTCGGCGGTCTTGAGGTTGTTCTGGGCTATCAGGGGATCTATCTCTGCCAGCAGATCCCCCTGCTTGACCTGTTGCCCGGCCTCTACCGCCAGATAGGTGACCTGACCCGAGACCTGGGCCCCCACATCCACCTGCTCTATGGCCTGCAGGACGCCGCTGGCCAGCACAGTCTGCTCCACGTCCTGACGGGTCACGGTCGCAGTCAGCACAGGGTCCGGGGTCTTGCCGGGCCAGGCCAGCCAGACCACGAGGGCCAGCAGCGCCAGGGCGAACAGGGCGTACTTGCCTGGTTTTGGAAGAGTCTTCATTTATCACCTGAACGAAACGAGTGAAGGCGTGCAAGGGCGATATCCTGCAGCAAATGGCACTTAAAAAGAAGCGAGCAATGTGTAAGAAATCATGTAGATGAAGTTGTCAATTAGGAGGTGCTGAATGTCAGCAGGGGGAGGGAAGGCAAGACCTGCATGATACCCGTGGGGGCGGAACAAGGGGCTTGGGAGGTCTACTAGGGGATAAATGCAGGGAGCCCGCTCGTTGAGCGGGCTCCCTGGTACTCAGCCGACGGCCTTGAGCTGCTCGGCATAGGGCTCGTGGCAGATCTGGATATCGACGGGCAGCTTGTAGATGAGCAGGCGGGCCAGCGATCCCTCCATCCAGTGGTGGCGGCTGCCGACCAGCAGGAGCGAGGTCGAGTGGGAGCTCAGCCACTGGCCCAGATCCCTGACCACGTCATCGACCACCAGGCAGTGGTAATCCACAGGATGAGGCAGCAGGGTGATGAGTTCGCTGATGATGGCCTTGGCATCCAGTGTGCCCTGGGCACTGCGCTCCTCCTCGGACAGTGACAGGCTCTTGCGGCGCACCTTGCTGCTGTGCGTCAGGTGCAGCAGGGTCAGGTCGCAGCCCAGCCCTTGTGCCAGGCGGCTCGCCTTGGCCAGCGTCTCCTGCTCGTAATCCTTGCCTTCCAGCAACAGCACTATGTTGGTGTGGGTCATAAGCAGTTCTCCTTGGCATGGCGCGGGTCACCGGGGACAAAGGAGCTGTCCCCTACCACAGTGATCCCGCTCTGTATTGCATGGTACTCACTTGTCTGTGGGCGCCAGACGTCATCCTTTGTCGGTGAGGGCGCGCAACATCATCTTCGTTTACATCAGCATAACAGACGCAGTTGAACGGAGAATGAAGACATGCGGCCCATGGCTCCCTTGATGGAGGAATAAGATGGGAAAATGGTCTATGGGCAGCACAGCAGTGGGGTTTGTCTTGGATGTGCCTGGTGATCATGCTGCTCGCCCGGCTTCAAGCCAAGGTGTCGGGACCTGGTGTCGAAGGGCGGGCAATCTCAGTGGCGGTCGGGGGGGCCGCCACTGTGACAGGGCTTAGCGGGGCACTTTTGACAACTGCTGGGTCAACCAGGGAAGCCCCTCTTTCTTGCGGCTGAGGGCCCCCGCCAGCTGGACCGGCTCGGCGGGCAGTATGCCCCTGCTGGCAAAGTGGAGCTCACTGCTTCCCTTGGCCAGATCGGTCAGCATCAAGACATAGCCATCCAGCGAGTCCAGGGTCAGCCTCTGCGCCATGGCCTGATGCAGCTCCTCCATTCGGCCGTGGATCTGGCTCGGGTCCATCACGCAGATCTGGCTGACCATGAGGGAATGACCCGCTATCTGGTAAGCCTTCTCGTCGGCAACGAGCAGCTCGCGCAGGGGGGTATCGCCCAACTGGGTGCGCCGCTCCAGCAGGGTCTGGGCAAAGGGGGCCAGGGCCAGATCGGCGATGGGCAGCAGTCGGTCGACCGCTAGCCTGTCCTCTGCCGTGGTGGTGGGGGAGGTGAAGTTGAAGGTGTCGCTGATGATGGCCCCCAGCAACAACCTAGCCTGGGCGCGGGACAGATTGTCATGGCCCATCAGCTCCAGCAGCACGGTGGCACTGCACCCGACCGCCCTCACCCAGGCATCGAGGGGGCCACGGGTGATGAGGGTGCCGATGCGGTGGTGATCGATGAGGCCCTGTACATCGGCCTCGGCCAACCCCTCAGGTCCCTGCTCCAGCTCGCTGAAATCCACCAGAAAGACCGGCTTGTTGGCGACGCTGCCCGTCAGAACCGGGGGGGCCTCCACGCCCGCCGTCTCCAGGATGAAGCGGGTCTCGGCAATGGGTTCACCCAATGCATAGGCCTGGGCGGGGCGACCCTGACGGTTGAGCCAGTCGGCGGTGACCAGCGCGGTGCAGATGCTGTCGCTGTCGGGATTCTTGTGGCCAAAGACATGAAGCATGAGGCGGTTCCTGATGTGGGGTGATGGGCTCGGCCGCATGTCGCGGCGCCGGGCCAGAGAGGGCCATGGGGCCCGAGTCGGTTCCACTCTACTGTCTGGCGGTGATGGGGGCAAATCCGGCCAGGCTCTGGCCTCTGGCCTGGGGCACCGAGAGTCGGAGAAGGAGAGGGTGCACCGCCGTCATTGATCAGGGCCGCTGGCGGCGGGTCCGGGGCATGGGGTCACTGAGTGGGCATGCTTGGGTTCGTGATTTCGGGCAGATTACCGAAAGACTTGAAGTCCCGCTTCTCTGGGCAGGCCACCGAGGGGGATGGCTCGCCACTCAAGGCAGGCTGCCGGAGAGTGGTTACTCACCTCCCCGGTCAGGGAATCGAAAAGGTTGATGACATGCCAGGGCTGGCGCCGGAAGGCTGATGACTCACTCCCTGTCAGGTCATCGAAGGGGCTGATGGCTCGCCGCCCCTGGGGCGGCGAGAGGCCTTGATGTCTTGCCGCACAGCCCTCAGGAAGCAAGCAGCTCGCGGGCGTTGGCCAGGGTGTTGTCGGTGATCTGATCCCCCCCCAGCAGACGGGCCAGCTCGTTGAGGCGGGCACCCTGGTTGAGCGCCTGCATCTGGGTCTCCGTGGTCTTGCCGTCCGTGTGCTTGCTGACCACCATGTGCTGGTGGCCCTTGCCAGCCACCTGGGGCAGGTGGGTGACCACCATCACCTGGGTGGATTCGCCGAGCTGGCGAAGCAGACGGCCCACCACGGCCGCCGTCGGGCCGCTGATCCCCACATCCACCTCGTCGAAAATCAGGGTGGGGGTGGAGATCTTGCGGGCACTGATCACCACTATGGCGAGGCTGATACGCGACAGCTCGCCGCCGGAGGCCACCTTGCCCAGCGGCTGTATGGGCTGCCCAGGGTTGGTGGTGACCATGAATTCCACTCGATCGATACCGAGTGGCGACAGGCTGCTCTGGGCGTCGGGGCGCACCTCGATGGCGAAGCGGCCATCGGGCATCGCCAGCTCGTGCATGCTGGCGGTCACCTGGGTGGCCAGCTCCTGGGCATAGCGCTGACGGCTTTGGCTGAGCACCTCTGCCGCCTGGACAAAGGCCTGACGGGCCTCGGCCAGTTCATCCTCCATCCCTTCGAGGCGCTCCTCATCGGAGTGGAGGCGGGCGAGATCCTTGGCCAGCTCCTGATGGTGCGACGGGAGATCCGCCGGCTTGACGTGGTGCTTGCGGGCCAGATTGATCGCCTTGGAGAGGCGGGCCTCCAGCTCGTTGAAACGCTCGGGATCCAGCTCCAGCAGATCCAGATAGCTGCGCAGCTCGCTGTGGCTCTCCTGCACCCCGATCAGGGCTTCGTTCAGCATGCCGAGCACGTTGCCAAGGCGGCTATCCATGCCGGCCAGGGTCTCGGCCCTGTCCACCGCCACCTGCAGCAGGCCGGCTATGGTGGTCTCCTCGTTGTCATAGAGCAGGTCGAGGCAATAGCCGCACTCCTGCATCAGCTCGGTGCCGTTGGCGAGGCGCTGGTGCTCCTCTTCGATGGCCTCAAACTCCCCGGGTTGCAGGGCGAACTCATCGAGCTCCTGCACCTGATATTCGATGAGCTGGCGACGGGCTTCCCGCTGCTGCTGCTCGGCCTTGAGGCGGTTGAGCTCGTTTTGCAGCTGGCGCCACAGCTGATAGTGCTGGCGCACCTCATCGAGCAGCAGGTGGTGGCCGGCATAGCCATCCAGCAGGGCGAGCTGATAGTCGGGTTTGAGCAGCAGCTGATGCGCGTGCTGGCCGTGAACGTTGACCAGCAACTGACCCAGGCTCTTGAGCTGCACCAGGGGGACGGGGACGCCGTTGATGTAGCTGCGCGAGCGCCCCTCGGCGGAGAGTACCCGCCGCACTATACACTCACCATCGTTCTCCAGCTCGTTGGTGGCGAGCCAGGCGCGGGCGGCAGGGTTGCCGTCCAGCAGGAAACGGGCACTGACTTCCGTCTTGTCGCTGCCCGGCCGCACCATGCTGGCTTCGGCCCGCTCGCCGAGGCAGAGGCCAAGGGCGTCGATGGCAATGGATTTGCCTGCCCCCGTCTCCCCTGTGATGCAGGTCATGCCGGATTGCAGATCGAGTTCGAGAAACTTGACGATGGCGAAGTTGTTGACGGTCAGCTGGGTCAGCATGGTCTCATCCTGTATGGGTCAACATTACTGTGTATGCATCCAGTATATACTGGTCTTATATACAGTAAAGTGTGCGGGGCGGGATTTTTTGCCGGGCAAGGGGATGAGGGGCTGTGGGAGGGGGCTGTACAGGGAGAGGCACAGAGCCGTCATGGCATCCCATGGGTGATTTTATCCTGGAGGGCTGGCGCGCGATCAGCCTGTATTCGTTCACCTTTTTGGGGTCTTGTCGAGGCAGTGAACTTGTGGAGTCGGGGTGGCTGAGACACACTCGAGACAGGCTAGGCTCAGGTTCAACGGGCAGGCCACCATGCTCTTCACCAAGGATGCGTCTAGATGATCCACACCCCGACCCTGTTGTTGATCTCCCTGGCAATCAATCTGATGTCGGCACTGCTCATGTTGTTCATCCACTTCTTGAAGCCTGGTCGGCGCAACTTCCTGTTCTGGTCCCTGTCTGCCTTCCTCTTCTCCCTCTCCATCTTGCTGCTCAGTCTGGGGATAGGGAGTGGCCATCCGGCCCTGGGGATCAGGGTCGGTGGCCTGGTCTCCCTCATGAGCATATTGCTGTTGCTGGCCGGCTTTTATGCCCTCTACGGCCTGTCCTGGCGCCCCCGCCCCCTGTGGGCAGGGGTTGCCCTGTTGCTGCTTGCCTATCTGGGGTTGTCGAGCCATTTCGAGGTGCGCATGGTGCTGGCCCTGATGGAGTCTGTGGTCTACCTCTTGTGTGCTTGTCTCATCGTCTCCCTCAGCCGCCACCAGAAGCGGGTACTTCATGCCGTCGCCGTCATCTACCTGCTGCATTTCACCATATTGCTGAGCCAGGGGTTGCTGCTCTTGCTGGGGCCTGATAGTCCCATGGGTAACGGAGACTGGCTGCTCGATGGCATCTTCTTCATGCACATGGTGCTGACCATAGGCTCGGTATTGCTGCTGCCCCTGGTGGCCTACGTGGAGGCGGAGCAGGCGCTGCTGGCCCTCTCGGAGCGGGATCCCCTCACCGGGGTGCTCAACCGGCGGGGCCTGTTCAGACAGGGGGAGCGGGCGCGGCCGGGGCAGATGCGCTGCGTGGTGGTGCTCGACATAGACCACTTCAAGAGCGTCAATGACAGATTTGGTCACGGCTGTGGTGATGAGGTGATCCGGTTCGTGGCCAGGGTGCTGGTGGCCGAGGCGCGCAAGGATGATCTGGTGGGGCGCATAGGTGGCGAGGAGTTCGCCATCATCATGGGAGGGGTGAACGGTCAGATGGCCCATGACATCTGCGACCGGATCCGCCGCCAGATAGAGACGGGCTCCCGTCAGGGGGCCTGCCCGCCATGCGAGGGGGTGACTGTCAGTGTGGGGGGCGTCTGCGCCTGTGCTGATACAGGGTTGGCGCACTTGCTGACGAAGGCCGACGAGGCCATGTACAGGGTCAAGGCGGCGGGGCGAAATGGCGTGCATCTGCAGCTCGAACCCGGACCGCTTCGGCTGGTTGAGGGCGGCGAGGGCTAGGCTCTCGCCGCCAGCCTTGCTGCGACCCGGGCCCGCTGGCTAGAACAGCTTGCTGCCCCAGCCGAGCTTGTTGCGCAGCACGTGGAAGTAGCTGTAATCCAGCGGATGGACCAGGTGCAGCTTGTGCTGGCTCTTCTTGATGAGGATCTCGTCCCCCGGGTGGACCGCCAGGGTCACCTGGCCGTCGCAGCTCACCTGCATGGCGTCATCCTGATTGTCGGGGGAGACCAGCAGCCGCACCTCGCTGTCCGCATCCAGCACTATGGGGCGGCTGCTCAGGGTGTGCGGGAACATGGGCACCAGCGTGATGGCGTTGAGCTTGGGGGTGAGGATGGCGCCCCCCGCCGACAGGGAGTAGGCGGTGGAGCCGGTGGGGGTGGCCACTATGATGCCGTCCGAGCGCTGGCTGTACATGAAGCTGCCATCGATATAGACCTCGAACTCTATCATGTGGGCTATCTTGCCCGGGTGCAGCACCGCCTCGTTGACCGCCAGGTTGCTCGACTTGCGCTCGCCGTGGCGATAGACGGCGGCCTCCAGCAGGAAGCGGTGCTCGCTCTTGAAGTGGCCGGAGAGCACCTGCTCCAGGGGCAGCAGGTAATCCTGGGGGGAGAGATCGGTCAGGAAGCCGAGGTTGCCCCGGTTCACCCCTATCACAGCCACATCGAACCGGGACAGCACCCGGGCCGCCCCCAGCATGTTGCCGTCACCGCCGACCACTATGGCCAGATCCGCCTGCTCACCGAGCTGCACCAGATCCATCACGTTGTCACCCAAGAGCCCTAAGGTCTGGGCGACCCGGCTCTCCAGCAGCACCCGAAAACCGCGGGTACTCAGGTATTGATGCAGGCCGCTGAGGGTCTGGTTGGCCCCTTCATGATGGGGCTTGCCGATGAGGGCAACGGTTTTGAACGGAGAATCCATAGGTTATCGGGTCTGGGGAAGTCTTGCGGGGAGTATACCGCGCTTTGCCGGGGATTTGTCTGTCTCCATGCCCCTTGGCGCAATCGGCCCCGAAAAGCGGCAAGTTGGCCGGCTGGCAGGAGGCATTGTGCCTGATATGCCCTTTTCCCCTTGAAAGCCGGGGCTGCGTCCCCATAATAGCGCCAACACAGGGTCCGTTGACGCGTGTCGCTTACCTGAACGTCAGCAACCCCTCGTAAGTAACCCCTGAATATTGGAGATGTCATGAGCCACGAAGAACAAAAGGTTGAAGCGATGGAGCAAGTGGAAGCCCAGCCAGTCGAGCCGACCGATGTAGACAGTGAAGTGACAGCCGAGCAGGCCCGCATTGCCGAGCTGGAGGCCCAGTTGGAGGCAGCCCAGCAGGCTTCCCTGGAAGAGCGTGAGCGCGCCGTGCGTGCCGTCGCCGAGATGGAAAACCTGCGTCGCCGCGCCGCTCAGGATGTGGAGAAGGCCCACAAGTTCGCGCTGGAGAAGTTCGCTGGCGAGCTGCTGCCGGTGCTGGACAACCTGGAGCGTGCCATCGAGCTGGCCGACAAGGAAAATGAGGCGCTCAAGCCGATGATCGAAGGGGTCGAGCTGACCCTCAAATCCATGCAGAGCTCGGTGGCCAAGTTTGGCCTGCTCCCGCTGGATCCGCTGAACCAGCCGTTCGATCCCAACGCCCATCAGGCGATCAGCATGATCGACAATGCCGAAGTGGCAGCGAACACCGTCATCGCCGTGATGCAGAAGGGCTATGAACTCAACGGTCGGGTGATCCGTCCGGCCATGGTGATGGTCTCCAAGGCCCCGGCCTGAGTCCCGTCGCTGTGCTGAGCCCGCCGCTCGGCGGGCTTTTTATTGGTAGCGGCGCCATCAGGGTATTGATTGGCGCCATTTGGCAAGCACTCTTGCGCCCAAGGGGCAAGAATGCGCGGTTTTTTAAGGTCAGGGCTTGAAGCGTCGGCTCGAGACCCCATATAGGTGGCAAGGCCACGGCGGCATCTGATTTCAGTGGCATGGAAACTTAGGTGACACGGAAAGAATTTGATGTCGGGTGCTTGAAAGCCACAGTGGCAGGCCCCACCTAGCCGTTAACGTATTTAAGGCGAGCCCCTCGCCAGTTTATTCAAAGTATTTGGAGATTCGTCAAATGGGTAAAATCATCGGTATTGACCTGGGTACTACCAACTCCTGCGTTGCTATTCTGGATGGCGACCATGCTCGCGTGATCGAGAACGCGGAAGGCGACCGTACTACTCCGTCCATCATTGCCTATGCCGATGACGGCGAAATCCTGGTTGGTCAGCCGGCCAAGCGCCAAGCCATCACCAACCCGAAGAACACGCTGTTCGCTATCAAGCGTCTGATTGGCCGTCGTTTCGAAGATGAAGAAGTACAGCGCGATCTGAAGATCATGCCGTACGCCATCGCCAAGGCTGACAACGGTGACGCCTGGGTAGAAGTCAAAGGCAAGAAAATGGCACCGCCGCAGATCTCTGCAGAAGTGCTGAAGAAAATGAAGAAGACCGCCGAGGATTACCTGGGCGAGCCGGTGACCGAAGCTGTCATCACAGTACCGGCCTACTTCAACGACGCCCAGCGTCAGGCTACCAAGGATGCCGGTCGCATCGCCGGTCTGGATGTAAAACGCATCATCAACGAACCGACTGCTGCGGCCTTCGCCTATGGCGTGAACAAGGTCAAGGGCGAGCGCAAGGTTGCCGTCTATGACCTGGGTGGCGGTACCTTCGACATCTCCATCATCGAGATCGACGAAGTGGAAGGTGAAACCACCTTCGAAGTACTGGCGACCAACGGTAACACCCACCTGGGTGGTGAAGACTTCGACAACCGCGTCATCAACTACCTGGTAGACGAGTTCAAGCGTGAGCAGGGCATCGATCTTCGCAACGACCAGCTGGCTCTGCAGCGTCTGAAAGATGCCGCCGAGAAAGCCAAGATCGAGCTCTCTTCCGCCCAGCAGACCGACGTCAACCTGCCGTACATCACTGCAGATGCCACAGGTCCGAAGCACATGAACATCAAGGTGACCCGCGCCAAGCTGGAATCCCTGGTGGAAGACATGGTGAAAGACTCCCTGGAGCCGGTTCGTGTCGCCCTGAAAGACTCCGGTCTGGCGGTTGGCGAGATCGACGACGTCATCCTGGTGGGTGGTCAGACCCGTATGCCGCTGGTTCAGAAGACCGTTGCCGACTTCTTTGGCAAAGAGCCGCGTAAAGACGTCAACCCGGACGAAGCCGTGGCCATGGGTGCTGCCATCCAGGGTGCCGTACTGTCCGGTGACAAGACAGACGTACTGCTGCTGGACGTGACCCCGCTCTCTCTGGGTATCGAAACCATGGGCAGCGTGATGACTGCGCTGATCGAGAAGAACACCACCATCCCGACCAAGAAGTCCCAGGTGTTCTCCACTGCCGAAGACAACCAGTCTGCCGTGACCATTCACGTGCTGCAGGGTGAGCGCAAGCGCGCCAGCGACAACAAGTCCCTGGGCCAGTTCAACCTGGAAGGCATCCGTCCGGCACCGCGCGGTCTGCCGCAGATCGAAGTGACCTTCGACATCGACGCCAACGGTATCCTGCACGTCTCCGCGAAAGACAAGGAGACCAACAAGGAGCAGAAGATCACCATCCAGGCCTCCTCTGGTCTGTCTGATGACGAGATCGAGCGCATGGTACGCGAAGCCGAAGCCAACGCGGCGGAAGACAAGAAGTTCGAAGAGCTGGTGCAGACCCGCAACCAGGCTGACGGTCTGGTCCACTCGGTCCGCAAGCAGGTCACCGAAGCCGGTGACGCCCTGCCTGCCGACGACAAGACCAAGATCGAGACTGCACTGTCCGAGCTGGAAGCCGTCATCAAGGGTGACGACAAGGCTGCCATCGAAGCCAAGCAACAGGCCCTGATGGAAGCGTCCCAGAAGCTGATGGAGATTGCCCAGCAGCAGGCTCAGGCTCAGGCGCAAGGCGCCGGTGCCGAGGCCGGTCACTCCTCTTCTTCCGCCAAGGCTGACGACGACGTGGTCGACGCCGAGTTCGAAGAAGTGAAAGACGACAAGAAATAAGCCCAACCCAGATGGGCAGAGCAGACTCTGCCCATCGGCTCAGTCAATGATTTCACGGGCGTTGGGTAACCAACGCCCGTCTGCATAACGGCTCAAGTAGAACAGGATGAGTATGTCGAAGCGCGATTTCTACGAAGTGCTCGGGGTATCGAAAGGTGCCGACGAGCGCGAGATCAAGAAGGCGTACAAGCGTCTGGCGATGAAGTATCACCCGGATCGCAATCAGGGTGATGCCGCATCGGAAGAGAAGTTCAAAGAGGTCAAGGAAGCCTACGAGGTCCTGACCGACGAGAACCTGCGTGCCCGCTATGACCAGTATGGTCATGCCGGCGTGGATCAGAGCCAGGGCGGCGGCCACGGCGGTGGTGCCGATTTCGGTGACATCTTCGGCGATGTGTTTGGTGACATCTTCGGCGGTCGTGGCGGTGGTCGTCGCGGCCCGGCCCGTGGCTCCGACCTGCGCTACAACATGGAGCTGACCCTGGAAGAGGCGGTGCGCGGGGTCTCCAAGGAGATCAAGATCCCGACCCAGGTCCATTGCGAGGTCTGCAACGGGTCCGGTGCCCACACCGGCAGCCAGGCCCATACCTGCCCGACCTGCCACGGCTCCGGTCAGGTGCAGATGCGCCAGGGCTTCTTCGCGGTGCAACAGGCCTGCCCCCACTGTCACGGTCGCGGCAAGATCATCAAGGATCCGTGCCGCAAGTGCCATGGGGAAGGGCGCTACCAGAAGACCAAGACCTTGTCGGTGAAGATCCCGGCGGGCGTCGATACCGGCGATCGCATCCGTCTCTCCGGCGAAGGGGAAGCGGGGGAGGCCGGCGCACCGGCCGGGGATCTCTACGTACAGGTCCACGTCAAGGAGCACGAGATCTTCGTCCGTGACGGCAACGATCTCTACTGCGAGGTGCCCATCAGCTTCACCACGGCAGCGCTCGGCGGCGAGATCGAAGTGCCGACCCTGGATGGCCGGGTCAAGCTCAAGGTCACGGCGGAAACCCAGACCGGCAAGCTGTTCCGCCTGCGGGGCAAGGGGGTCAAGTCCGTGCGCTCCGGCCAGGTGGGGGATCTGATGTGCAAGGTGGTGATCGAGACCCCGGTCAAGCTGACCGAGACCCAGAAAGATCTGCTGCGCCAGCTGGACGAGTCCTTCAGCGGTGCCGCCGCCAAGACCCACAAGCCGAAATCCGAAGGCTTCTTCGAAGGGGTGAAACGCTTCTTCGACGATCTGACCAAGTAATCGCTACCCGCGTGACCCAAGCCGGCCTTCAGTGCCGGCTCTTTTTTTGCCTGCCATTTGCCCCGGATCCGCCCTATTGAGTGGATCCCGATGAGGGATCCTCCTCACAACTCCCGGCGGTTTTTCCTGTGCAAACGTTACTCTGATCACAAGTGGCTGAAACGGTTTAGCTGGCATATTGAGCTAGCTAAAGCGGTTTAGCTATTCTCTGCTCGTCCATAACAACAGCGCCCGGACGGGCGGCAGATGACAGGTGAGGAAGATGACGATGTTCAAGAGCAAGTTGGCGCTGGCGGTGGCGCTGGGATTAGGGATGAGCAGCCCGCTGTGGGCGACCGAGGGCGGTATAGAGGCGCGTCTGGCGGCGCTGGAGGCACGGGTGCAGGCGGCTGAGTCCCGCGCCGCCGCCGCCGAAGCGCGGGCCGACGAGGCCCAGAGCAAGGCGAGCGAGGCCCGGGAGACAGCCGTGGTGGCCAAGGCCCAGAGCGAGAAGGTGGACAAGCAAACCGCCGGTGCCCAGGGCTTCGAGTTTCACGGCTACGCCCGCTCGGGCCTCCTGGTCAACAGCAATGGCAACGGCGGGCGCGGCGGCCCTTACGTGACGCCGGCCGGCTCTGTGGGCGGGGCCGTGGGTCGTCTTGGCAACGAAGACGACACCTACATGGAGGCCAACCTGCTCAAAACCCAGACCTTTGATGACGGCAGCTGGGCACGCTACAAGCTGATGCTGGCAGATGGCGTGGAGACCAGCAACGACTGGACCGCCAGCGATTCCAGCCTCAACACCCGTCAGGTGTTTGCCGAAATCGGCGACCTGGCGAGCTTCAGCGGCCCCTTCCAGCACTCTGTGCTCTGGGCGGGCAAGCGCTTCGATCGGGACAACTTCGACATCCACTGGCTCGACTCGGACGTGGTCTTCCTGGCCGGGACAGGTGGCGGCGTCTACGACGTGCAGCTGGCCGACAGCTGGAAGGCGAACTTCTCCCTCTACGGCCGTGACTACGGCGACATCAGCGCCAGCGGCCTGTCCGACATCGAGAGCTACATCCTCACCATGAACAACCGCGTCGGCAACTGGCAGTGGATGCTGAACGGCCTCTCCGCCAAGGACAACGAGGCGCGCATCAACGACGGCGGCGTTGGCAGCGAGGCGGCGAACAAGGGGGCACACACCCTGGTGGCCTACCACGGCGAGAGCTTCTTCGGTATCAATCCCGGCTTCTCCAAGGCCGCCGTGCTCTACGGCCATGGCCTGGGGGCCGAACTCAAGGGGCTGGGCTCCGACAGCGAGCTGTTGCCGGATGCCGACGCGGTGCGGGTCGCCGTGTTTGGTGCCACCGATCTCAACCCGCGCTGGCGTTTTGCTCCGGCCCTGCTGGCGGAGCAGAGCCAGGATCGCTACGTGAAGGGGGACGAGTATCAGTGGCTGACCCTCAACACCCGGGTGGCCCAGGTGCTGAGCCAGAACGTCGAGCTGGTCTACGAGGCCGCCTGGCAGTACATGGATCTGGATCCCAAGGGCTACAAGGGCCGTCAGGCGGTGAGCGGCAACTTCACCAAGCTCACCTTCGCTCCCACCTTCAAGGCACAGACCGCCGGCTTCTTCGAGCGGCCCGAGCTGCGGGTATTCGCCACCTGGATGGACTGGTCCTCCGAGCTCGACAACTACGCCAGCACAGATGCCATGGGCCAGAGCGATTTCACCGCCGGTGGCGAGTGGAACTTTGGCGTGCAGATGGAAACCTGGTTCTAGTTCGTTATCCCGATCACAAAAATGGCAGACGGCGCCGGGATCTGTTGGTTAGCTAAAACGGTTTAGCTGATAATGCCGACCAAGAGAACAGAGCCCGGCTCTGGCAGTGGATCCGATGCAGCAGTGGAGTAGCAAGGTGGGGAATCGTGTGTGGGTAATGGGGGATGCGGTGGTGGATCTTATCCCGGAAGGGGAGCTGCACTACCTCAAGTGTCCGGGCGGTGCGCCCGCCAACGTGGCGGTGGGAGTGGCGCGGCTCGGCGGTGAATCGGCCTTTATCGGCCGGGTCGGCGCCGATCCCTTCGGCCGCTTTATGGCCGATACCCTGGTGGCAGAGGGCGTCGATATCCGTCATCTGACCCAGGATCCGGCCCAACGAACCTCCACTGTGCTGGTGGAGCTCGATGAAGCAGGGGAGCGCAGCTTCACCTTTATGGTGCGCCCCAGTGCCGACCAGTTCCTAGAACCGGCTGACTTGCCCCGCTTCGAGGCCGGTCAGTGGTTGCTCAGCTGCTCCATTGCGCTCGCCAACGAACCTGTGCGCAGCAGTTGCCTGCAGGCCATGGCCGCCATCAAGGCGGTCGGAGGACGGGTCTGCTTCGACCCCAACCTGCGCCCCGAGGTGTGGGGCAACCCCGCCGAGATGCTGCCGCAGGTAAGCGCGGCCATGGCCCTGGCGGATGTGGTCAAGCTCTCGGTGGAGGAGCTGCAACTGCTGAGCGGCGAGGATGATCTGCTCGCTGGGCTTGCCACCCTCTCGGGCCCGGCCCTGGTGCTGGTGACCCGGGGGGCGGCCGGTGTGGTAGCCCGTTTGGGTGGCGAGCTGCTGGAGTGGGTGGGGCCGAAGGTGACCCCGCTCGACACCACGGGGGCGGGGGATGCCTTCGTCGCCGGTCTGCTGGCCGCGCTGGCAGAGGGGGATCGGTTGCCTGCCTTGAGCGAGCTGCCCGCCATCCTGGCCCAGGCCCACGGCTGCGGGGCACTCGCCACCACCGCCAAGGGGGCCATGACGGCGCTGCCGACCCGCACCGAACTGGATGCCTTTTTGCTATTGGGCGCGATCGAGCACAAGCGGCCGTTGATCTGCGGCTAGAAGCCCGGGTCAACAGCCCCTACTCTCATGTGACAAGGGCCCGCCAGCCGGCGGGTCATAAGAGGAAGATTATGAATATCAGTGCGATAGCCAAGGATCTGGTGCCCCTGCTCGGGGGCAAGGAGAATATCGTCAGCGCCGCTCACTGCGCCACCCGGCTGCGGCTGGTGCTGGCGGACGACAGCAAGGTCAACAAGGCTGCCATCGACAAGCTGGAGGGGGTCAAGGGGTGCTTCAGCAACGCCGGTCAGATCCAGGTGATCTTCGGCACCGGTCTGGTCAACAAGGTCTATGCGGAGTTCGTGGCGCTGACCGGCACCGGTACCGCCAGCAAGGCGGAGCTGACCGACATGGCGACGGCCAAGCTCAATGTGGCACAGCGCCTGGCGCGGACCCTCTCCAACATCTTCGTCCCCATCATTCCGGCCATCGTCGCCTCCGGCCTGCTGATGGGGCTGCTCGGCATGGTGCGCACCTACGGCTGGGTCAACGCCGACAGCGCCCTGTTTGTGATGCTCGACATGTTCAGCTCGGCAGCCTTCATCATACTGCCCATCCTGATCGGCTTTACCGCGGCGCGCGAATTTGGCGGCAATCCCTATCTGGGGGCGACCCTCGGCGGCATCCTCACCCACCCGGCGCTGACCAACGCCTGGGGCGTGGCGGGGGGCTTCAAGACCATGGACTTCTTCGGGCTGGATGTGGCCATGATAGGCTACCAGGGCACCGTCTTCCCGGTGTTGCTGGCGGTCTGGTTCATGTCGCACCTGGAGAAACAGCTGCGCAAGCGTATCCCGGACGCCCTGGATCTCATCCTCACCCCCTTCTTGACCGTCATCATCACCGGCTTCGTGGCGCTGCTCTTCATCGGCCCGGCGGGTCGGGTGCTGGGGGATGGCATCTCCTTTGGTCTGAGCGCCCTCTATGAGCAGGCGGGCTGGCTGGCGGGTCTGGTATTCGGCGGGACTTATTCCCTTATCGTCATCACCGGCATCCATCACAGCTTCCACGCCATAGAGGCTGGGCTGCTCACCAACCCGGCCATAGGCGTCAACTTCCTGCTGCCCATCTGGGCCATGGCCAACGTGGCCCAGGGCGGAGCTTGCCTGGCGGTCTACTTCAAGACCCGGGATGTGAAGATCAAGGCGATCACAGTACCGGCCGCCATGTCCTGCCTGCTGGGCATCACGGAAGCCGCCATCTTTGGCGTCAACCTGCGCTACATCAAACCCTTCCTGGCCGGTCTGTTCGGCGGTGCCTGCGGCGGCGCCTACGTGGTGGCGGCCAAGGTGGGCATGACGGCGGTGGGCCTGACCGGCATTCCCGGCATGGCCATAGTCCAGCCCATGAGCCTCATCCACTACGTCATCGGTCTGGTGATCGCCTTCGCCGCCGCCTTCGCCGCCTCCTACCTGCTCAAGTACAAGGTGGAGTGATGAAGGACGCTTATCTCCTCAACCAGATTGTCCGGTCCCTGCTGGCCGGACAGCTCAAGGCGGCGGCCGATCCCCATAGGCCCCGCTGGCACCTGGCAGCCCCTGTGGGGCTGCTCAATGACCCCAACGGCTTCATCGAGCACGACGGGCGCTACCACCTCTTCTACCAGTGGAATCCGCTCGGCTGCGAGCACAGCAACAAGGGCTGGGGTCACGTCACCTCGACCGATCTGCTGCACTGGCAGCACGAGCCGGTGGCGCTCCTGCCCACCGAGGCCTATGAGAGCCACGGCTGCTATTCGGGCTCGGCGGTGAGCGACGAGCAGGGGCGCCTGACCCTCGTCTACACCGGCAACGTCAAATACCCGGACGGCAGCCGCACCGCCTTCCAGTGTCTGGCCCGCGCCGACGGTGAGGGCGGTTTTGACAAGCTGGGCCCCGTGCTCGATCTGCCCCAAGGCTACAGCGGCCATGTGCGCGACCCCAAGGTGTGGCACGACGGTCAGCAGTGGCTCATGGTGCTGGGAGCACGCACCCTGGACGACAAGGGCGAGGTGCTGCTCTATCGCGGCGACGCGCTTGATGCCTGGACGCTGGTGGGCCCCATCGCCGGCAGCGGGCGCGGCGGTCTCGGGGACTTTGGCTATATGTGGGAGTGCCCGGATCTCTTCCCCCTGGGGGATCGCCATCTGCTGATCTGCTGCCCCCAGGGGATTGCCCCGCAAGGGGAGTATTATCGCAACCTCTACCAGTGCGGCTGGCTGGCGGGGCAGTTCGATGGCGAGCAGTTCGCCCACGGGGCCTTCCACGAGCTGGACAGGGGCTTCGAGTTTTATGCCCCCCAGACCACCCAAGACAGCCAGGGGCGGCGCCTGCTGTTCGGCTGGCTGGGGCTGCCGGAGGAGAACGAGATGAGCCAGCCCACTGTCGCTCACGGCTGGATCCATCAGATGAGCTGCCCGCGGGAGCTGTTCTGGCAGGACGACTGGCTCTGCCAGCGGCCTGTGGCGGAGCTCGCGGCATTGAAGGGGGAGCAGACCCGCTTCGAGGGGACGCTCAGGGAGTTTCCGGGGCTGGCCATCGACTCGGCCTGGCTCGATCTGGCGCTTTGCGGTGAGGGCTGCCTCTGGTTCGGCGCCGTGGCCGAGCTGGTGTGGCAGCCGGGGCGCATCACACTGCGGCGCCAGAACTGGCAGAGTGGGGCCTGGGAAGAGAGAGCCGCCCCCTGGCTTGGAGGCAAGATCACAGTGCTGTGCGACAGCTCCAGTCTGGAGTGCTTCGTGGATCAGGGTCGCCACAGCCTGTCGGCGCGCTACTTCCCCGGGGAAAAGCCGCAACTTTCATCGGGTAACGGCGATGATGGCTGCAAAATTTGCCTTGATCACTGGCCGCTGGCGGCTTGCCTAGTACAATAGCCCGGTGCTAGTCAGCCGGGAGGCCAGGTGGAGAAGAAGAAACGGATCACTATTGCCCAGATAGCCGAACTGGCGGGGGTCTCCAAGGCGACCGCCAGTCTGGTGCTCAATGGCAAGAGTGCGGAGTACAGGATTGCCGACGATACCCGCAAGCGGATCCAGGCGGTGGCGGATGAGTGCCACTACCAGCCGAGCTTTCATGCCCGCTCCCTGCGCGAGACCCGCAGCTACACCTGGGGGCTGGTGATCCCCGATCTCACCAACTTCGGGTTCGCCAGCATAGCGCGCGCCCTCGAGGCCCACTGCCGGGAGGCGGGCATCCAGCTGCTCATTGCCTGCTCCGAAGATGATCCCACCCTGGAGCAGCGGGTGGTGGACAATCTCATCAGCCGTCAGGTAGATGGGCTGATTGTCGCCTCCAGCGGTCACAGCGACGACATCTATGCCCGCATTCACGACCGACTGCCGGTGGTGCAGCTCGACCGCCACATCGGCGAGTCGCGCCTGCCCATGGTCATTTCGGACGCCTGCAAGGCGACCGCCGAGCTGGTGCAGGACATGGCGATCGATTGCGACGAGGAGATCTACTACTTCGGCGGCCTGCTGGATCTCTCCCCCAGTCGCCACCGGCTGGCTGGCTATGAGCTGGGGCTCCATCGCGCCGGTTTTGAGGCGGATGCCGCCCGGGTGCGGCATCGCGACTATCAGCCGCGCTCGGGTTATCAGCTGATGGCCGAGCTGGTGGAGGAGCTGGGAGCGCCCCCCCGCGGGCTATTCACCGCCTCTTTTACTCTGCTGGAAGGGGTGCTGCGCTACCTCAACGAGGCGGGCCTGATGGAGACGGGGATGCGGCTCTGTACCTTCGACGATCACGATCTGCTCGACTGCATTCCCATGCGCATCGACTCCGTGGCCCAGGATTGTCCGGCCCTGGCCCGGGCCGCCTTCGAGCTGATGCAGCAACTGATCGCGGGCAATCCCCCCGCACAGACCGCCCAGGTGATCCTCCCCAGGGTGCGCTGGCGCAGCCGCCGCTAGTCATCCATCACGTCTCATATGAAAAAGCCCCGCCAATACTGGCGGGGCTTTTTGCTGTTGGCAGCGGGCTCAATCCGTGGTGCTGGCACGCCAGAAGATCTGCTTGATGCGGGGATGCTCCCCCAGCGTCTTCATCAGGGCGTCCAGCTCGTCGCCGTCGATGGAGGTGGCGAGCAGCACAGCCGAGATCTCGATGTCCTGCTCCCCGAAGGGCTCTATATCCAGCTCGCTCAGGGGGTAGTTGGCCTGCTCCAGCTTCTGCTCCAGCCAGGGGAGCACCTCTTTCTGGTGAGTCCGGCGGATGAGCGCCGTGACGCGGTAGGTCACCTCGGTGTCGGTGTTGTCCACCGGATGACGGTTGATCTGATTGACCAGGGGGCGCAGCAGGGTGTTGGCCGCCAGCACAAAGAGCGCGCCGAGCACCGCCTCCATGGCGAAGCCGGCGCCGCTGGCCGCCCCCACAGCCGCCACGCCCCAGAGGGTGGCGGCTGTGTTGATGCCGCGGATGTTGCCGGACTCGCGCATGATGACACCGGCGCCAAGAAAGCCGATGCCGGAGACGATATAGGCCACCACGTGCACCACCCCATAGCTGCCGCCGTGCAGGTCATAGATGCGCTGGGCCAGGTTGACGAAGAGGGCCGCCCCCACGGCGACCAGCACGTTGGTGCGAAGGCCGGCGGTGCGCTGGCGATACTGGCGCTCGAGGCCGACCAGGCTGCCGAGCACGAAGGCGAGCAGCAGGCTGGCCAGGGTGTCGAGCAGGGCAAGCAGATCAAATTGTTGCCACATTCTCATGGGGTACTCCTTCTGATGAGTGATGGCTGCGCGCAATCCATGATGAAACGCCGCACAAGAGGGCTGAAAAACCCGGCGATGATTGCGCTGCTGGCCAACAAAAAATGAAACAAGGCGTGCGGGCGTCCCCTGCGCATGCCCCATAGGGCGCCGCTGACAGTTCAGGGGGCCAGCATGGCCGGCCCCCTGAACGCTGGTTGACAGAGTATGGTGCTGTCAGGTGCGCTCGGGATCATCACCGCGAGGGCGCAGTTCCCAGCGAACCGGGTGAGCTGCCCCGACCTGATGGACAAACTGCACCAGATAGCGGCGCTGGGGCGGGGTGCACCGCAGGTTGAGCACCAGCTCACGCCCGCCGCTGCGACCCGGTGTCATGGACTGCACCGGGTGCAGCCCGGCCGGTTGCAGGGTGTGGCTCACCATCTCCAGCACCTGATCCAGGTCGGCGCGATCCTCGCAGCGGATCTGCAGCCGGTAGTGGTGCTGGCGCTGTTTGCCCCTCAGCCAGCGCGGCAACATGCCAAGGCCCAGCTTGTTCAGCAGGGGGTGAGTCGATACAGACTGGGTTGATATCAAACGCATAGCAGCCTCCTTGTGGGAAGCAGAAACTATGCAGGCAAGGCGCCCATGGCAGTTGGCCAGGAGTCACCCGACGTCAAGTGTAAAAAGAGAAGAGGGGAGTGGATTTCCGCTTCTCGCAGGGCTGCGAGTTACGGCAGAGGGACTCTGCGGCTAGCTCGCGACCCGGGTGCCGACGACAGGAGTCGGCGTGGATCTGTCACTTGATGAGTTGCCCACCGACGGTCTCCGCTATTGATTAGAGGCGACATGGTAGCCGATACGGCTGCCGGGGTAAACCCTGGGCCCCCGGCAGCAACATATTGAAACAAAATGAGGTTTTAGCAAAAGGGAGCCCGAGCTCCCTCGTTATTATCGTCCGCTAGGTGCTATTTCATGCCCAGGCGCCTCAGGATCATGGCGGCGGGGCAGAAGCCGGTGAAGGCGCTCTGGATCAGGTTGGCCCCGACAAAGACGCTCAGCCAGACGAAGCCCGGGTGGACCCAGGCGGTGAGCAGCAGCGACAGCAGCAAGATGCAGCCCGCGACCACTCTGACTCCGTTATCAACCGTCATGTCTCTCTCCCTTTTCTCTATTATTTAGTAGTTGCTAATTTAGTGTTGATTTATACAATAGACTAAATATCAGCAATTGCTAATTTATGCTTATGAGCCCATTCGACGAGATGAACGGACACGCGACGGCCGCCGCTTCCCTGCTCAAGGCGTTGGCTCATCCCGAACGCCTGATGGTGCTCTGCCAGTTGGTGGAAGGGGAGAAGGGGGTCGGAGAGCTGCTGGCCCACAGCCAGCTGGGGCAGTCGGCTTTCTCCCAGCAGTTGTCGGTGCTAAAGCGCCATGGCCTTATCCGTTCGCGCAAGGTCTCCCAGCAGATCTACTACTCCCTGGTGAGCGAGGCGGCCGCCGATGTGCTGGGGGCGCTGCAAACCCATTTTTGTCACGCAGATGAGGAAATTCGATGATTGAAAGCCAATGGCTGCTCTCTTTGGGCGGCGGCATGCTGGCGGGGCTGTCGGCCCTGATCCTGATGTTGTTCAACGGCCGGGTTGCCGGGATCAGCGGCATTCTGGCCGGTGCCTTGCAACAGCGGGCGCCCTGGCGGGTGCTGTTTCTGCTGGGGTTGGGGGCGGGCGCCTGGCTGGCGCTGACCCTGGACTGGGCCAGCATGCCTGCATTCACCAGCCTGCCCGGCTGGCCGGTGGTGTTGCTGGCCGGCCTGCTGGTCGGGATAGGCACTCGCCTTGGCAATGGCTGCACCAGCGGCCACGGCATCTGCGGCATGGGGCGGCTCTCCCTGCGCTCCATAGTCGCGACCCTGATCTTTATGGCGGCTGGCTTTATCACCGTCTTTTTCACCCACCACATTTTCTGACAGGTTGATTGCCATGAGATTGCTGACAAGTTTGCTTGCGGGCCTGCTGTTCGGGCTGGGGATGGCCATCTCCGGCATGGTGGATCCGGCGCGGGTCACCGGTTTTCTCGATCTGGCGGGGGCCTGGGATCCCAGCCTCGCCTTCGTGATGGGGGGCGCCCTGCTGGTCTTTATGCCGGGTTATTTTTTGTTGGTGAAACCTCGTCGCCGGAGCCTGCTGGGGGAGCCCATAGTCACCGTACCGGCCCCCAGGCTGGATCGCCGTCTGATCGGTGGGGCCGCGCTGTTTGGCATAGGCTGGGGGTTGGTGGGCATCTGTCCGGGGCCGGCCTTGAGCCTCATTTCCAGCGGTCAGCCCATGATACTGTTGTTTATTGCGGCCATGGTGGCCGGGATCCTGCTGGTCGACCGGGGGCTGGTTCGCGCACGGAACAAGGCACGCCAGTCCCATACCGCCTGATCCCGTGAAGTGACTGATGACGCCAGGGAAGGAGAGTGATGATGGAAAAGATCCGGTTGCTGGGGATCACCCTGTTGGTGATGACATCGCAGGCCATGACATCCACCCTGGCCGCAGAAGGGGAGAGTCAGGCCCCGTTGACGGTGGCGCCACAGCCGGTGACCGACTGGCTTACCCTGGATGGTACCGTCAGTGCCATCAATCAGGGAACTGTGGCGGCCCAGACCAGCGGCCGGGTCTCCCGCATGCTGGTGGATGTGAACGACGAGGTGCAGGCGGGGCAACCGCTGCTCGAGATCAGCGGCAAGGAGCAGTTTGCCGCCGTTACGGGGGCGCAGGCGCGGCTGGCCCGGGCGCAGGCCCAGCAGGTGGAGGCCGAGCGTCAGCTCGCCCGCTTCCAGGCGCTGATTGCCAAGGGAGTGATCACCCGCGCCCAGCTCGATAACGCAGAGGCGACTGACCGCGCCGCCCGCGCCGAGGTCAATGCGGCCGAGGCGGCCCTCACCCAGGCCCGCGAGACCTACGGTTATACCCGTATTCTGGCCCCTTACGCCGGGGTGGTGACCAAACGGCTGGTGGAGCTGGGGGAGACGGTCGCCCCCGGCACCCCGCTGCTGTCGGGCTTCTCCCTCGACACCTTGCGGGTGGAGGTGGATCTGCCCCAATCCGCTCTGACGCTCGCGAGCCAGCCAGCGGATGTGCAGGTGCTGCTGCCCGATGGCAAGGCCGTTGTCCCCCTCAAATTGACTCGCTTCAACTATGCCGACAGCCAGAGCCACGCCTTCAGGTTGCGCCTCGACTTGCCGCCGCAAACCGCCGGGGTATTGCCCGGCATGTGGCTCAAGGTGCGGCTCAAGCAGGGTGAGCGTCAGGTGCTGCAAGTGCCGGATCGCGCCCTGCTGCGGCAAGGGGAGTTCAACGGCGTCTATCTGCAGCAGCCCGCTGGCTGGGCCCTGACGCCGGTGCGGGTCGGCCACTGTATCGCGGGGCAGTGCGAGATCCTGGCCGGGCTGCAAGCTGGTGACAAGCTGGCCCCCGATGCCTGGGCGCAGCAGCAGGAGCTGGCCCATGAGTAGCGAGCTGAACGGCAACAAGGAGAGGCTGGGGCCCGCGGGTCGGCTGGCGGCGCTGTTTCAGGGCTCGGCCATCACCCCGCTGCTGGCGCTGGTGGGGCTCTTGCTCGGCCTCTTTGCGGTACTGGTGACCCCCAAGGAGGAGGAGCCGCAGATCGATGTCACCTTCGCCGATGTCTATATCCCCTTCCCGGGGGCCACACCGGCGGAGGTGGAATCCCTCGTCACCACCCCTGCCGAGCAGGTGGTCTCCCAGATAAAGGGAATTGATACCCTCTACTCTTTTTCCCAACCCGATGGCGCCCTGCTGGTGGTGGTGTTCAAGGTGGGGGTGAGCCGCGAGCAGGCCATCGTCGATCTCAACAACCAGCTCGACTCCCACCGCGACTGGTTGCCACAGGGGATAGGGGTCGGCCAGCCACTGGTGAAACCGAGAGGGATCGACGATGTCCCCATCGTCAGTCTCACGCTCTGGAGCAAGCAACTGGGCGCTCCCGAGCTGACCCGGGTTGCCCATGAGCTGGAGACCGAGCTCAAGCGCATTCCCGGCACCCGCGATATCTACACGCTCGGCAGTCAGAGCGCCGTGCTGCGGGTGATGCCGGATCCGGCGGCCCTGAGCGCCCACGGCATCAGCTGGGGTGAGCTGAGTCAGCGACTTGCGGCCGCCAATCAGGTGGGCACGACACAGGCTATCGAGCAAGACAACAGCGAGATCAAGGTGCAGGTGGGGCAGTTCCTGCAAAGCGAGCAGCAGATCCGAGAACTGGTGGTGGGGCTGCACGACGGTCGGCCTGTCTATCTTGGGGAGGTGGCAAAGGTTTCTCTGGGTCAGGAGACCCCGACCAGGCGTAGCTGGATGGGGCAGGGGCAAGCCAGTTATCCGGCGGTGACCCTGGCCATCGGCAAGCAGCCGGGCCAGAACGCGGTCGATGTGGCCAGGCGGGTGGAGGCGCGGGTCGAGAGTTTGCAAAACCGGCTGATCCCTGCTGGGGTCGAGGTGACGGTGACCCGTGACTATGGCGTCACCGCCGAGACCAAATCCAACACCCTGATCGGCAAGCTGATTTTTGCCACCACGGCTGTGGTGCTGCTGGTGCTGGTGAGCATGGGCTGGCGCGAGGCGCTGGTGGTGGGGGTGGCCATCGTCATCACCCTGGCACTGACTCTCTTTGCCAGCTGGGCCTGGGGCTTTACTCTCAACCGGGTGTCGCTCTTTGCGCTGATCTTCTCCATCGGCATTCTGGTGGATGACGCCATAGTGGTGGTGGAGAACATCCACCGTCATCGCGGTCTGGGCAAGGGGGCGCTCAAGGATCTTATTCCGGGGGCGGTGGACGAGGTGGGGGGGCCGACCATACTGGCGACCCTGACCGTGATTGCGGCCCTGCTGCCGATGGCCTTTGTCAGCGGTCTGATGGGCCCCTACATGAGCCCCATTCCCATCAATGCCAGCATGGGGATGCTCATCTCCCTGCTGGTGGCCTTTATCTTCTCCCCCTGGCTGGCCAGCCATTTGCTCAAAGGGGAGGCGCAGGCTGCCCACGGTGAGGCCAAGGCAGGCCTCTTTCACCGGCTGATGACCCCTTTCCTGATCGGTGATGGCGCCAAGAGGGCCAGACGCAAGCTCTGGCTGGGGGTGTTGCTGCTGGTCGGGGCCGCCACCGCCATGCCGGTGGTGCAGTGGGTGGTGCTCAAGATGCTGCCCTTTGACAACAAGTCGGAATTCCAGCTGGTGCTCGATATGCCGGAGGGGGCGACCCTGGAGCAGACCGAGCGCACCCTGCTGGCGGTCGGGCGGGAGCTTGCCAAGGTGGAGGAAGTGAAGGATTACCAGATCTACGCCGGCACCGCCGCCCCCATCAACTTCAATGGCCTGGTGCGCCACTACTTCATCCGCAGCGGCGCCAACGTGGGGGATATTCAGGTCAATCTGGTGGACAAGCATGAGCGGGATCGCAGCAGTCACCAGATTGCCCAGTCGGTGCGGGCACCGCTGCAGGCCATTGCCAGTGCGGCAGGGGGCAACCTCAAGGTGGTGGAAGTGCCCCCCGGCCCGCCGGTCTGGTCATCCATAGTCGCGGAAGTGTATGGCCCGACACCGGCCGCTCGTGAAGCGGCGGCGCGCGCCGTACAGGCCCGTTTTGTGGCCACGGCGGATCTGGTGGACGTGGATATCTATCTGACCGACCCCCAGCCCAAGTGGCGGCTGGTGGCGGATCGCAGCAAGGCGGCCCTGCTCGGGGTCGATCTCGGGGATCTGGTTAGCACCCTCAATGGCGGGGTGGGCTATCAGGATGCTAGCTGGCTGCAGGGGAACGGCGCCAAGTATCCGGTACCTGTTCGCATCGAGCTCGCACCCGGTGACAAACGGGATCTGGCGGGGGTGTTGGCCCTCAAGGTGCGCAGCCAGAGCGGCCAGCTCATCCGGGTATCCGAGCTGGTGAGTCGCCGTGATGAGCTGGCCCCCAGCTATATCATGCACAAGAACATGCAGCCCATGGTGATGGTGGTGGCCGACATGGGCGGCCATACCGACAGCCCGCTCTACGGTATGTTTGCCGCCGGTGCCAATATCGACCTGCCCCAATATTACGTACAGCAGCCGGATAAACTGGGAGAGGTGGCGCTCTTGTGGGACGGGGAGTGGAAGGTAACCTACGAGACCTTCCGCGACATGGGGCTAGCCTACGCCGTGGGGATGATCCTCATCTACCTGCTGGTGGTGGCCCAGTTCCGCTCCTATCTGGTGCCGCTCATCATAATGGCGCCCATTCCGCTCACCATTATCGGGGTGATGCCGGGCCACGCCCTGCTGGGGGCCCAGTTTACCGCCACTTCGATGATAGGGATGATTGCGCTGGCCGGGATCATAGTGCGCAACAGCATACTGCTGGTGGACTTTATCGAGCAGCAGCGCAGCGCCGGCATGGCGTTCGAGCAGGCGGTGATCGAAGCGGCGCAGGTGCGGGCCAAACCCATCATGCTGACGGCGCTGGCGGCCATGATAGGTGCCCTGTTCATCCTCGATGATCCCATCTTCAACGGACTGGCCATCAGCCTGATTTTCGGGATCCTGGTCTCCACCTTGCTCACTCTGGTGGTGATACCCTTGCTCTATTACGCCCTGCTCTCCCAACGCTGATGACGGGAGTCACTAGCTAAGGTGAAATGATGCCCTGCTCTCCCGTCAGTCGTGACGGGGGTCGATAGCGAAAGGATACGCGATGAAGAGAGGCTGGCTGTGGTGGACGGCGGGCGCCGGTGTGGCGCTAGCGGCCCTGGCATTGTGGTGGTGGCCGCAGGCGACGCCGGTCAAGCTGGTGGCGGTCGGGCGGGGGGATGTGCTGGTGACCCTGGTCAACACCCGGGCCGGCACCATCAAGTCGTGCCAGCGGGCCGGGCTCAGTCTGCCCGGTGGCGGCGTGGTGGAGCAGATCGCCGTCAAGGCCGGGGACAGGGTGGCCCGGGGGGATCTGCTGCTGACCCTCTGGAGCGAGGACATTCGCGCCGATCTCAGCCGCGCCCGCGCCCAACAGGCCCTCGGCAAGACCCAGCGCGAGGAGCGCTGCAGCGAGGCCACCTACTACGAGCGGGAGGCCCAGCGGTTGGCCACCCTGCTCGCCAAGAACCTCACCTCCCGCACCCTGGCCGAACAGGCCCAGAACCTGGCCCATACACGCCGCTATATCTGCCGTGCCTCCCGCCAGCAGGAGCGGGTCGACGAGGCGCTGGTCGCCCAGGTGGAGGCCCGCCTGGCCGAGCGCCGCCTGCAGGCCCCCTTTGCCGGCGTGGTGGCCGAGGTCAACAGCAAGCTTGGTGAATACATGACCCCCTCACCCCCAGGGGTGGCCATGCCCCCTGTCATCGATCTCATCGACGATAACTGCCTCTACGTCTCAGCCCCCATAGATGAAGTGGATGCCGCCCGCCTCAAGGTGGGCCAGTCTGCCCGGGTCTTGCTCGACGCCATGCCAGGGCGCGACTTTGCCGCCACCGTCACCCGCATCGCCCCCTATGTGAAGGAGCTGGAGAAACAAGCCCGCACCGTGGAGGTGGAGGCGGCGCTCACTGCCCTGCCCACTGACGTGCCTACTGACGTGCCCCTGCTTATCGGCTACAGTGCCGATCTCGAGGTCGAGGTGACCCGCGCCACCGATGTGCTGAGGGTGGCGGCCAGCAGCCGGGCCGACGATGGCAGCGTGCTGCGGCTG
The DNA here is from genome assembly GCF_040908275.1 of Aeromonas sp. R4-3. Classification (NCBI taxonomy): domain Bacteria; kingdom Pseudomonadati; phylum Pseudomonadota; class Gammaproteobacteria; order Aeromonadales; family Aeromonadaceae; genus Aeromonas; species Aeromonas sp. R4-3. The sequence goes on along the minus strand of NZ_JBFODK010000055.1, from coordinate 19,502 downwards.
GAGGGAGATAAGTTGGTGCGGGTGCTGCCCCGCTGGGGCGTGGAGAACTGGAACTGGATTGAGGTGGCAGAGGGGCTCGCCGCCGGTGACCAGCTGGCGGCCCAGCCTGGCCAGATAGTCGGGGAGGGGCCCTTCAGTGCCGCCACGGAGCAGGCGGATGAGTGATCTCATTCGCCTGGATGCCGTCAGCCGTCGTTTCACCTTGGGGGGCACTGAGGTGGCGGCCCTCGAACAAGTTTCTCTTCGGGTCGCCGAGGGGGAGTATCTGGCGGTGATGGGCCCCTCGGGCTCCGGCAAGTCGACCCTGCTCAACGTGCTGGGGCTGCTGGACAGGCCAGACGAGGGGCAATACTGGCTCGGGGGCCAGGACATTGCCACCCTGTCAGAACCCGCGCTGGCCCAGTTGCGCGGCCATCGCATCGGCTTCGTGTTCCAGTCGTTTCATCTCATCCCCCGCCTCACCGCCCGTGAAAACGTCGAGCTGCCGCTGATGCTGTGCGGCGTCCTCCCCGCCGAGCGCCATCGCCGCAGTCAGCAGTTGCTGGGAGAGCTGGGGCTGGAGAATAGGGCCGACCACAGACCCGCCGAGCTCTCCGGCGGTCAGCGCCAGCGGGTAGCCATAGCCCGGGCCATGGCCATGGCGCCGCGCCTCATCCTGGCGGACGAGCCCACCGGCAATCTCGACTCCCGCTCCGGGGAGGAGGTGATCACCCTGCTCGAGGGGCTCAACCGGGAGCAGGGCATTACCCTGATGGTGGTGACCCACGATCCCCGCCTCGGCGAGCGGGCGGGCAGGCGGATCTCGATGGATGACGGCCGCATCAGCAGCGACAGCGGTGGGGGCTGAATGCGGCGCCCCGATGCTCTCCGCTTCGCCGCCGTGGCCCTGCTGCGCCAGCGCACGCGAGCGCTGGTGCTGATCCTGGCGGTGAGTCTGAGCGTCACCTCGGTGCTGCTGCTCACCGCGCTGGGGGAGGGGGCGAGACGCTATGTGGCCGAGCAGTTCAGCTCCCTTGGCAAGGATCTGCTGGTGATGTTTCCGGGTCGCAAGGAGACCACGGGCGGGCTGCCGCCGGTGACCGGTAACAGCCTGAGGGAGATCACCCTGGATGACATGCACTACCTGGGCCAGCATCAACCCCAGCTCAGGCTGGTGCCGCTGGTGATGGGCTTTGCCGAGGCCAAGCAGGGGGCCCGGGTGCGTCAGACCATGCTGCTTGGCAGCAGCAACGGGCTGCGGCATACCCACGGACTTGAGCTGCTCTCCGGCCGTTGGTTGCCGGGGGACGCCGGGGAGGACAGGCCGGTGGCCCTGCTCGGGGAAGTGGCGGCCCGGGAGCTGTTCGGTCAGGCCGATCCCCTAGGCCAGTGGCTGCGCTTTGACAATCGCCGCTTTCGGGTGGTGGGGGTCTTCACCAGCCAGAGCAGCAATCTGGGGATGGACATGGCCGAGGCGGCGCTGATCCCGGTGGGCAGCGCCATGGGGCTGTTCAATACCGAGGGGCTGTTTCGTCTGCTGATCCAGCCGCTGGGAGGGCAAGCTGTGCCCCCGCTGATAAAGCGACTGGAGCAGCTGATGCAGGCGCGTCACGGGGTGCTCGATGTGACTCTGGTAAGGCGCGACGCCATGCTGGCCACCTTCTCCACCATTCTGGCCACCCTGACCCTGGCGGTCGCCGGCATTGGTGCCATCAGCCTGCTGGTTTCCGGCATCATGATGATGAATCTGGCGCTCATCAGCACCCGCCAGCGCACCGGAGAGATCGGCCTGCTCAAGGCGCTGGGGGCCGACAGCCACCAGATCCGCCAGCTGTTTTTGTGGGAAGCGCTGCTGCTGAGCGGCGGTGGCGCCTTCATCGGCACCCTGCTGGGCTATGCCCTGGTGGCCCTCGCCGCGCTGATCTGGCCCGGCTTCCCGGCGGCCGTGCCCTTGCTCGCGACGCTCTGCACCATACCGGCGGCCCTGCTGACCGGGCTTTTCTTCAGCTGGCTGCCCGCCTCCCGGGCGGCCAGGCAGGATCCGGTCACTAGTCTGCGCAGCGGACAATGGAGCTGAGGCTGATGAATCTGATGGGGCGCAAGACAACCTTGTGGTGCGGCAGTGGCGAGTCACTGGCCTGCGCAGCAGGCAATGGCGTGGTGGCCGATGCGCCTCGCTGATCTGCTGTTCTGGCTCTGGCGCGCCTTGCTGGCAGGGCGCAGTCGCAGCCTGCTGTCGGCGCTCGGCATCGCCATCGGGATCGCCTCTGTGACCCTGCTCACCGGCATAGGCGAGGGGCTCAGGCTCTATCTGCTCGACAGCTTCTCCCAGTTCGGTACCCGCCTGATCGCCGTGACCCCGGGCAAGACCGAAACCGCCGGCGGCCCGCCCGGCATCCTCTCCAGCAGCCGTCCCCTGCTGCTGGAGGATGCCGACGCCCTCGCCAGATTGCCAGGGGTAGAAGCCGCCCTGCCAGTGGTGCAGGGGCAGGGGGAGGTGCGCAGCCGCGGGCTGACCCGCAGCACGGCCATTCTGGGCACAGGCTCGGCGGCGCTCTCCGGCTGGAGGCTCACCCTGGTGCAGGGGCGTTTTCTGCCCGCAGATGACAGTGCCATGCCCCGCGCCTATGCGGTGCTGGGCGCCAAGGTGGCGGCTGAGCTGTTTCCCGGCGGCGATGCGCCGGGGAGCTTGCTGCGGGCCGGGGATCGCCGCTTTCGGGTGGCCGGAGTGCTGGCCCCCAAAGGGCAATTTCTCGGCTTCGATCTGGATGACATGATCTATCTGCCCGCCGCCCATGCCCAGGCGCTGTTCAACAAGGAGGGATTGCAGGAGATAGACGTCATCTATGGCGCCGGGCGGGCGGAGGCCGAGATCTCGGCCCAGATCCGGCGGGTGCTGATCGCCCGCCACGGCGCGGAGGATTTTACCCTCACCTCCCAGCAGGACATGCTGACCAGCCTCGACAAGATACTCTCCATCATCAAGCTGGCGGTCGGTGGGCTGGGGATCATCTCGCTGCTGATCGGGGCGGTCGGCATCTTCAGCATCATGAGCATCGCCCAGCAGGAGCGGATCCCCGAGGTGGGCCTGCTGATGGCGCTGGGTTGCCCACGGCGCCGCATTCTGCTGCTGTTTCTGCTCGAAGCCGTGGTGTTGGCACTGCTGGGGGGAGCCATGGGGCTGGCCCTGCTAGGAGGGCTCAAGCTGCTGTTTGCGCTGCTGGCGGCTGGCTTGCCGCTCAGCCTCCATCCCCTCTATCTGCTGCTGGCCCTGGGGTGCAGCGCCCTGGTCGGTCTGCTGGCCGGGGTCGCTCCCGCCTTGCGGGCGGTGCGCCTGGACCCCGTGGTCGCCCTGCGGGGTGACTAGGCGACGACCTCCCTAATCTGCAAGAGGCGCCGCTCTTGAACGGCTTGACGTGGTCGAGAGCGATGAAGATGGGGGGCGGGCTCCCACTTGTGCGTCTCTTTTAGCGCTGGTCAGGGCTTGGGTTATCTCGGATGTCAGGGGACGACGCCCCGGGAGTAGGGTGTTATGGTAATCTCCCCCTTTTCCAATGAGGTCCCCCTATGTCTCCTCCCATCTCTCCGTTACGCCTGCTCGTTTCCGACTCTCAGGATCCCCTGTTCAACCTGGCGGTGGAGGAGTGCATCTTCCGCCAGATGGATCCCGCCCAGCGGGTGCTCTTCCTGTGGCGCAACGCCAATACGGTGGTGATAGGCCGGGCGCAGAATCCGTGGAAGGAGTGCAACACCCGCCGCATGGAAGAGGACGGCGTGACCCTGGCGCGGCGCAGCAGCGGGGGCGGGGCCGTGTTTCACGATCTCGGCAACAGCTGCTTCACCTTCATGGCGGGCAAGCCCGGTTATGACAAGAGCGTCTCCACCGCCATAGTGCTGGATGCCCTCAAGCGGTTGGGGATAGCGGCCTTTGCCTCGGGGCGCAACGATCTGCTGGTGGCCACGGCGGACGGGGATCGCAAGGTGTCGGGCTCGGCCTACCGGGAGACCCAGGATCGCGGCTTTCACCACGGCACCCTGCTGCTGGATGCAGACCTCGGTCGACTCGCGAACTACCTCAATCCCGACCCCAAGAAGCTGGCGGCCAAGGGGATCACCTCGGTGCGCAGTCGGGTCGCCAATCTTTGCGAACTGCTGCCGGGGATAGATCATCAGCAGCTGAATGACGCCCTCATTGAGGCCTTCTTCCACTACTACGGTGAGCGAGTAGCGCCCGAGCATATCTCCCCCGAGCAGATGCCGGACCTGCCCGGCTTCGCCGAGACCTTCGCCCGCCAGCGCAGCTGGGAGTGGAACTTCGGCCATGCCCCGGCGTTCAGCCATCAGCTGGATGAGCGTTTCGGCTGGGGCGGGGTGGAGCTGCACTTCGACGTGGAGAAGGGGGTGATAGGGCGGGCGCAGATCTTCAGCGACAGCCTGGATCCGGCCCCCCTGGATGCCCTGGCCGAGCGGCTGGTGGGGGCGCCCTACAAGCCTGAGGCGATGGCGGCGCTGCTGCACTCGCTGATGGGGGAGTTCCCGGCCAGGGCCCACGAGCTGGCGGAGCTGGAGGCCTGGCTGGTGACGGCCCTGCGCTAATAGGCATGACCCGGATCACGAAACGGAGCACGGGCTCCGGCGCAGGGGGGCCGCCAGCCCCCGACTGCCGTGGTCATGATAAAAAGTAGGGCAGGCCATTAGTTATTGTCGCTGTCTCCTGCGCCGCCCCGGGGGTATAACCGGGGCACATTTGCAGTACTAATGGTCTTATCATGAGCGATCTTGTCTATCTGAAAGATGACGGCGTCAACGCCGTCCACCCCGAGTTCTCCGCCCGTTTCGCCACCGTCAAAGCCCACTATTTCTCCCGCAATCCCGATCTCTGGCCGGTGTTTCGCGAGCCCGGCTTTGCCACCCTCAACGAGTTTCGTGCCCGTGGCCTGGCCCCGGATGCGCGCCTGAACGCCTGGCCAGATGGCTACGCCCGTCTCGCGGATCTCTGCGAGACCATGCCGGTGCCCGCGCAGATGCGCCCCCCGGGGGAGCCCATGACGGAGCTGCTGTTCGCCGGCGCCCTGTCGAAAGACTGGGAGAACCCCTCCAGCGTCGAGAACGTCATCACAATGTCGGCGGATCCCGCCATCTACGGCGCCCAGATGGGCATCTTGGCCAACCCCAATCTGGTCTACTCCGAATATGCCGGGGTGGCCGAGGAGCTCGAAAAAAAGGTGGTGCGCCAGATAGCCCTGCTGGCGGGTTACGACCCCGAGCGTGCCACCGGCATCTTCACCCAGGGAGGGACCTTCTGTAACCTCTACGGCTACCTGCTCGGCATTCGCAAGAGCCTGCCGGAGGCCAAGCACAAGGGGCTGGGTCACTATCAGGACTATCGCATCATCAACTCCCAGGGCGGCCACTACTCCAACATCACCAACCTCTCCCTGCTCGGGGTCGACATAGAGAACAAGACCATCCGCATCCAGGTGGGGGAGAACAACGACATAGATCTGCAGGATCTCGAGCGCACCCTGACCGCCTGCTTCGCCCTGAAACACGTGGTGCCCACCATCATGCTCACCATGGGGACCACGGACACCTTCGGGGTGGACCAGGTCAAGCCTGTGGTGGACCTGCGGGACAGGCTCTGCGAGCGTTTCGAGGTGGCGGTCAAGCCCCATATCCACGTGGATGCCGCCATCGGCTGGTCGATGATCTTCTTCCTGGACTACGATTTTGCCGCCAACCCGCTCGCCATCAACGGCGCCACCCTGGCGGGCATAGAGCGCAACGTGGCCCGCTTTGCCGAGCTCAAATACGCCGACTCCTTTACCGTCGACTTCCAGAAGTGGGGCTATGTGCCCTACACCTCCAGCCTGGTGATGATCAAGGAGCAGGAGGATCTCAAGGCGATGGAGAACGACCCTGAGAACTTCTCCTACTTCGAGCGGGACATCCAGGGCCAGACCCACCTGCAGTCCACCATTGAGTGCTCCCGGGGGGCGAGCGGCCTGTTCGGCGCCTATGCGGCCCTCAACTACCTGGGGGTCGAGGGCTATCGCACCGTGCTGGCCCACTGCCTGCAAAACGCCAACTACTTCCGCTTCCGTCTGAGCCAGCTTGGCAACGTCAAGCTGGTGGCCCAGGAGAACCAGGGGCCGAGCGTGGGCTTCAAGATCTACAACCCCGAGTGGGTGAGCGATCCGGAGGCCGAGTTCGCCTTCGAGCTGGCCCGTAGCCCGGATGCGGCCTACAAGGCGCGGCTGGCCCGCAACACCGAATACCACCGCAACCTGTTCAAGCAGCGCGGCAAGGTGGGGCTCTACACCAACTGGGTGGAGGCGGTGGCGCACTCGGAGTACGACGCTCGCGGCAAGTACTCCTATATCGCCGGCGAGAAGGCGGTCTTTATGAACCCCGCCTGCACCCGCGAGCAGATCGACGCCTTTATCGACCATATTCGCGGCTGACTCCGGCCGAGATCGCAGATAAAGAAACGGCGGGCATGGCGCCCGCCGTTTTTATTGTTGTGGTGATCCGTTACTGCTTCTGGATGGCCGTCACCGTCAGCTTGCCCGCCGGGTTCTCGGCGTGGAACAGGACTGCATCCCCCACTTTCAGCCCCTGAAGCTGGGCCGGATCCGCCAGCAGGAACACCATGTTCATGGGGGGCATCTTGAGATTGGCGATGGCCTCGTGCTTGATCCCCACCTTGCCGCTGGCCTCGTCGATGCGGCTGATGACCCCCTTGGTCATCGTCATCTCGCCCATGCCATCCATTTGTCCCATCTGGCTCATGTCATGGCCTTCATGATTCATCATCTCGGCGGCCTGCAGGCCGGTGTGGGTGGCAAGGCCAATCAGCAGGGTCAGGGTCAGCGTCTTGTAGTTCATGGTTTTTACTCCTCATTCTCATTGGTTCAAAAGTGGTGGTCAGTTGGATTGCCGGGTTTCGGCCTTGCCAAGGCTTCGGCTGCGCCACAGGTAGTAGGCGGCGGGCAGCACCAGCAGGGTCAGCACCAGCGCGCTCACCATGCCGCCTATCATGGGGGCGGCGATGCGCTGCATCACCTCGGATCCGGTGCCCTGGCTCCACATGATGGGCAAGAGGCCGGCGATAATGGTCACCACAGTCATCATCTTGGGACGCAGGCGCAGGGCTGCGCCGTGGATCACCGCACGATGCAGCCCCGCCTGGTCCGGCTTGCCGCTGGCCACGAGGTCATCCCAGGCGTGGTTGAGGTAGACCAGCATCAGGACGCCGGTCTCCACCGCCACCCCGGCCAGAGCAATAAAGCCCACCCCCACCGCCACCGAGAGGTTGAAGTCCAGCAGCCAGAGGGTCCAGATCCCGCCCACGACTGCCAGCGGCAAGGTGGTGAGAATGAGCAGCACCTCCTGGAAGCGGCGAAACGCCAGATAGAGCAGCAGCACTATAATGGCAACGGTGAGCGGCACCACATAGGCGAGTCGCGCCTTGGCCCGCTCCATGTACTCGTACTGCCCTGACCAGGTGAGGGCGTAGCCCGCCGGCAGCACCAGCTGCTGCTCCACCTGGGCCTTGGCCTCTGCCACAAAGGAGCCGATGTCGCGGCCGCGAATGTCGACGTAGACCCAGCCGTTGAGCCGCGCATTCTCGCTGCGCAGCATGGGGGCTTCGTCGCTGATGTAGACCCGGGCCACGTCCGCCAGCGCAATGCGCGCGCCGCTCGGAGTCACCACCGGCAGCAGCTCCAGGCTGGCCACCGAATCGCGATAGCTCTGGGGGTAACGCAGGTTGATGGGGTAGCGCTCGCGCCCCTCTATGGTCTGCCCCACCTCCATGCCGCCCACTGCGGTAGCCAGCACCGCCTGCACATCTGCGATGTTGAGGCCGTAGCGGGCCGCTTTCAGCCGGTCTATGTCCACCTTCACATAGCGGCCACCGGCCACCCGCTCGGCGTAGACCGACGCAGCCCCCTCCACCTTGCCGACGATCTGCTCAAGCTGCTGGCCGACTTGCTGGATCACCTTGAGGTCGGGCCCCGCGATCTTGATGCCGACCGGGGTCTTGATGCCGGTGGCCAACATGTCGATGCGGGTCTTGATGGGGGGCACCCAGGCGTTGGTGAGGCCGGGGAAGCGGATAAGTGAATCCAGCTCTTCTTTGAGCTTCTCCGGCGTCATGCCGGGGCGCCACTGATCCCGGGGTTTCAGCTGGATGCTGGTCTCCATCATCACCAGGTCCGCAGGGTCTGTGGCCGATTCGGCGCGGCCCGCCTTGCCGAACACGTTCTGCACCTCGGGCAGGGTGCGAATGAGCTTGTCGGTCTGCTGCAAGATCTCCCGCGCCTTGCCCACCGAGATATTGGCTGCTGTGGTGGGCATATACATGATGTCCCCCTCATCCAGCGGCGGTATGAACTCGGAACCCAGGTACTTGAGCGGCCAGAAGCCCGCCACCGTGACCACGGCGGCGATGGCCAGGGTGGTTTTCGGACGGGCCAAGACGGCTTTCAGCAGCGGCACATAGCCCTGGCTTAGCCAGCGGTTGAGGGGGTTGGCCTGCTCCGCCAGCACCTTGCCACGGATGAAGTAGCCCATGATCACCGGCACCAGCGTAATGGCGAGCCCGGCCGCCGCCGCCATGGCGTAGGTCTTGGTGTAGGCGAGGGGGTGGAACATTCGCCCCTCCTGCGCCTCCAGTGCAAACACCGGCAGGAAGCTGATGGTGATGATGAGCAGGGAGAAGAAGATGGCGGGCCCCACCTCGATGCTCGCCTCCGTGATGATGCGCCAGCGGTTCTTGTCGGTGAGCGCCTCCCGCTCCATGTGTTTGTGGACGTTCTCGATCATCACTATGGCGCCATCCACCATGGCGCCGATGGCGATGGCGATGCCCCCCAGCGACATGATGTTGGCGTTGATCCCCTGCAGGTGCATGACGATAAAGGCCGCCAGAATGGCGATGGGCAGGGTGATGACCACCACCAGGGACGAGCGCAGGTGGAACAGGAAGGCCAGACAGACCAGCACCACCACCGCAAACTCCTCCAGCAGCTTGCCGGAGAGGTTGTCGATGGCGCGCTGGATAAGGTCGGATCGATCGTACACGGTGACGATCTCCACCCCTTCCGGCAGGCTGCTTTTCAGCTCCGCTAGCCGCGCCTTGACCCCATCGATGGTGTGCTGGGCATTCTCGCCGTAGCGCTGGACTATGATGCCGCCCACCACTTCCCCTTCGCCGTTGAGCTCGGCGATGCCGCGCCGACTCTGGGGGCCGGTGACCACATCCGCCACATCACCCAGCAGCAGCGGGGCGCCGCGCACAGTGGTGCCGAGCGGGATCTGCTTCAGATCCTCCACGCTCTTCAGATAGCCATTCGAGCGCACCATATACTCCGCTTCCGCGATCTCGATGACGGAGGCGCCGGTCTCCTGATTGCCCTGCTTGATGGCGGTCTCGATAAGGGAGAGCGGGATGCCGTAGGCGCGCAGTTTGTCCGGGTCGACCCGCACCTGATACTGGCGCACCATGCCGCCCACGGTGGCGACTTCGGAGACGCCATTGACGGTTTGCAGCTCGTACTTGAGGAACCAGTTCTGCAGGGAGGTGAGCTCGCTCAAGTCATGCTTGCCGGTTCTGTCCACCAGGGCGTACTGATAGACCCAGCCCACCCCGGTGGCATCGGGGCCGAGCTGGGGGCGGGCGGAGGCGGGGAGACTCGGGGCAACCTGGCTCAGGTACTCCAGCACCCGGGCCCGGGCCCAATAAAGGTCTGTGTCGTCGTCAAACAGCACATAGACGAAGGAGTCGCCGAAGAAGGAGTAGCCGCGCACCGTGGTCGCTCCCGGCACCGCCAGCATGGCGGTGGTGAGCGGGTAGGTCACCTGATCCTCCACCACCTGGGGCGCCTGCCCCGGGTAGGCCGTCTTGATGATCACCTGCACATCGGAGAGATCCGGCAGGGCATCCACCGGGGTCTGCTTCACCGACCAGAGCCCCCAGGCGGTGAGCATGACGGTCAACAGCAGCACCAGAAAGCGGTTGCCCACGGACCAGCGAATAATCGAGGGGATCATGATCTTGCTCCTCCCTCTTGGCGTGGAGTGAACGGCAGGACATGGTTGCTAGTAAAGCGGCAAGAGATCGAAGGGATCATGATCTGGCTCCTTTCTCATATGGCGCTGAGCGCGGAGCCTGTTTGTCGGCAACGTAGCGAATGCTGGAAGGGATCATGGCTTGGCTCCCATATCATGCTGGCTAGGGTTCATGCCTTCCATCTTGTCCATCTCACCCGCCGCAGGCTTGGCTGCGCCGTCGGTTGCTGGCGCCTTCTCCTGATGGATGCTGATGATGTGGTACTCGTCCCCCTCCTGCATCACCTGCAGATGGAGGCTTTGCCCCTCGGCCAGCTTGCTGATATCGACCCCTTCGGCGACGGTGAACTCCATCTCCATGGCGGGCCACTGCCACTCGGGGATGGGCTGGTGGGCCACCATCAGGGTGCGGCTGGCCAGATCCATGCTCTGTACGGTCCCCTGGGTCCACACCTGGGCCGGGCGCACCGCCGTCATGCGCTGGAAGTCCGAGTCGATGGCAGATTCCGAATCGAGCAGGAACTGGGCCGAGCTGACTATGCTGTCCCCCGCTTCGACTCCCGCCTTGATGGCCACCTTGTCACCAAACTGGGGGCCCAGGGTGACGGCGACCGACTTGAAGTTGCCATCCCCCAGGGCCAGCACCAGCCTGTCCTGACTGCCGGTGCGGATCACCGCTTCGCTCGGCACCACCAGTTGCGGCTCTCCCTTGCCCGCCTGAATCGTCACCTTGGCAAACATATTGGGCTTCAAAAATTCATCCGGGTTGTCAAAGCGCAGCCGCACCTTGAGGGTGCGAGTAGCGGCATCGAGGGTCGGGTAGAGGTAATCGACCCGGCCCTGCCAGCGGCGGCCCGGGGCGTAGTCGAGGGTCATGGTGACCGGATCCCCCACCTTCAGCTGGGCAGCCTGGCGCTCGAACACCTCGGCACTGACCCACACCTGCTTGAGGGTGCTGATGTTGAACAGGGCTGCGGCGGGTTCCACATACTGGCCCTCGCGCACCTTCAGCTCCGAGACATAGCCGCTGCTGGGGGCATAGATGCCAATGGTTTCGCGCACCTGACGGCTGCGTTTGAGGGCGGCAATCTGATCCGCCGGCACCTGCAGGGACTTCAGTTTTCCCTCGGCGGCGCGCAGCAGCAGGGGATTGCTGGTGTTGAGGGCGAGCAGGTACTCGTGCTGGGCGTTGACCAGGTCCGGGGCGTAGATCTCGTAGAGCAAGGTGCCTTTGGCCACCTTCTGCCCCTCGCTCTTGATGGCCAGGGTGCGGATCCAGCCCGCCATGCGGGCGTTGATGGCCGTAAGCCTGTCCTCGTCATAACCGACATAGCCCACCGTCTCGATCTGCTGGTGGATGGGCAGCTTTTCGACTTTGGCCAGCCGCACCCCCAGGTTCTGCTGGATCTCGGGGCTGATGGTGACTGTGCCCGGCGAGCCGTTTTTCTGCTCCTCATAGACGGGGATAAAGTCCATCCCCATGTTGTCCTTGGCCGGGCCATCGCGCTTGTCGCGGGGATCCATGGGGTTGACCCAGTAGAGCGGCGTCTTCTCTTTGACGGTGGCTCCATCAGTGCTCTGTTTGGCGGCCCAGTAGCCGCCACCGGCGCCGAGGGCGAGCAGCAGGGCCGACATCAGGACTGTCTTGTTCATGACTGGCCTCCGGCGCGGATCTGCATGCAGAAAGTGCAGGCGGCGATGGCGCCCGCTAAGGCGGCAACCTGGGTGGGTGAACAGTGGGCTGGTGACATCATACGTCTTCTCTTGTGCAGGCCGCCGGGCGGGTGATGGACAAGGCATCACCAAGGGGCTGGCGGCAAACGGGGCGCTGCTGACGAGTCAGCGGACGCACGGCTCCCTGTTGCTGGCGGGGCCAGTGGTCACAGGGTCAGGCAAGGTGTGCAGATAGGGGCAAGGTGAGCCTTGCCTCATGCACAGGAGAAGATCGTTCTAGTGACGCAGCACCGACAGCATCAGGTGTCGGCGCGGCCAGGAGGGGGGATGAGTACCGCGACTGCGCAGAAAGGGGTCCCGCAGCCAGTTTTCCAGCTGTTGGCTGGTGGTCCCGGGGGGCAGCAGCAACAGGGGCAGGGCGAGCAGGGTCAGCAGGGCGGCCAGCAGTGGCAGGCCGGCGCCCATTGGCGAGGTGAGGCCGCCGTGCATCTGGCACTCGTCCTGATTGAGGTCGGCGGCAGCGTAGCCATCACCGCCGTCGTGGCAGGGGAGCCCCTGTATGGCCGCGGGCAGATTGGCGGCACTGGTCATGGCGAGGGATGGGGATGTCGCCTCCTCCCTTGCCGCCGCACCATGCCAGCTGATGCAGAGGGTGAGATTGCAGACGAGCAGCAGCCCCAGCAACAGCCGGGCGATGAGCACTGTGGGCAATCTCGATGATAACATGGGCGGTTTCCCTGCGACGGATAAGCCGAATGTAAACCTTGCCGAAAGGTGAAGGTCAAGGCGTGGCAAAGCCCGTCTGCCAAAGAGTTGATATGGATTAAGAAATGGCGGGCTGTGAACAAAAAAGCCCCCGCATCGGCGGGGGCTGGGTCTCTTTGCTAGGGCGTGCCTGGCGCCGGGATCAGGCGAAGCAGGCCCAGATGGGGGCGTGATCCGAGGGTTTCTCGATGCCGCGCAGCTCGTAGTCGATGCCGGTCTCGGTCACTTTGTCCTTGAGGGCATTGGACGCCATGATGAGGTCGATGCGCAGGCCCCGGTTCTCGTCAAAGCCTTTGGAGCGGTAGTCAAACCAGGAGAAGCGCTCGCACTCGGTGGGGTTGGCGGCGCGGAAGGTGTCGGTGAGGCCGAACCCCTTGAGGCGCTCCATCCACTCCCGCTCTATGGGCAGGAAGGAGCACTTGCCATCCCGCAGCCAGCGCTTGCGGTTCGCCTCGCCGATGCCGATGTCGAGATCCGTGGGGGAGATGTTCACATCGCCGATCAGTACCAGGGGATCGTCCGGGGTGTGGTGGGTCTCGAGGTAGTGCTGCAGGTCCTCATAGAACTTCTGCTTGGCCGGGAACTTGGTCTCGTGATCCTGGCTCTCCCCTTGCGGGAAATAGCCGTTCATCACCTTGATGAGGGAGCCGTCTTCCCGTTTGAAGCTGGCCATGATCATCCGGCGCTGGGCATCCTCGGGATCGGTGGGGAACCCCTTCTGCACGTCGAGGGGCGGCTGCTTGCTCATGATGGCGACCCCGTAGTGGCCCTTCTGGCCGTGGAACACCACGTGATAGCCCATGGCTTCCACGTCCGCCACCGGGAAGGCTTCGTCGTGAACCTTGATCTCCTGCAGGCCGATCACATCCGGCTGGTGCTTGTCGATGATGGCTTGCAACTGATGAAGACGGGCGCGCAGGCCATTGATATTGAAAGAGATGATCTTCATGTCAGGGATGCTCATGTCGTTTTTATTAGTCGCTATTGGACTAGGAATCCGGTCTGGATGCAAGAGGGGCCAGGGGAGGGGGCGTGCAGCCTCCCTGTGCCCCGGCCCCGGGCTTAGCGGGTCATCTTCTTGACAAACACCACCACAAACAGCGCCAGGGTGAAGCTGCCGGTGAAGGCCTCGAAGGCGGCGAAGATCCGCGACAGGCCGACCGGGGTGAAGTCGCCGTAGCCCAGGGTGGTGAAGGTCACCACGCTGTAGTAGAGGCATTCGAGCAGGAAGATGGCGTTCTCTTCGAGGGTCGCCTCCGGGCGGTAGATGAGGTGGTTGCCCGCGAAGTTGAGGCCGCAGAAGAAGTAGAAGATGCTGCAGATGAAGATGAGCAGCAGGGAGAAGAGCACCACCCGCATGGGGGCTTCGCCGTAGCCGCAGAAGAGATCCACTATCCAGGAGGCGAAGCGGTGATAGGACCAGAACGGCATCTGCAGGCGGCGCATGGTGAGCTCCTGCTGGATGTAGCGGCCTGACATGGTGAAGATCCCCTGGGCCTCCGAGGCCTTGCGCAGATCCCGGTAGGTCTCTTCCGCCTCCTTGAACCAGACGCGGGCCTGCACCGGATCCCGCTCGCTTCGCCCCTTCCTGTCCTGCATCAGGCGTTTGCCGGTATCCAGGTTGTCGAGCCGGGTGTTCTTCCAGCGGATGCCGAGCAGGTTGACGTCGTGCAACTCGGCGCAGTGCAGGTTGGCGTCACTGACATCGGCCTTCATCAGGCTGCCGCCCTTGATGCGAATGCCGTAGAGGTGGGCACCCCGCAGGTTGGCGCGATAGAGGTTGCACTGCTCCAGCAGGAACCCCTGGGGGCCTTCTCTGTTCACCAGGTTGAGACCGGCGAGATCGGCGCGGGCCAGTTGCAACCCGTGGCACAGGCCCCCCTGGCGCACATAGTGCTCCAGCGCTGCGGCTGTCTCCGGGGATGAGTGAGAGGCGTGGGGGTCGTGCCAGTGGCACAGGTCGTGATCCCCCGCCTCTTCGCTGCAGTGGCGGCCATCTGCCACCAGGTATCGGCACATCGCCATGCTGTTGCCCCTCCTTGCCTGAGTCTGTATCAGCATAGGTGAGGGAGAGGCGCCGCTGGCTAGGCGAGCTGGTTAAATTCCTGGCGCAGCTTGCGAAAGCGATCCTGCTGGGCGGGATTCAGGGGGATGCCTTCCAGCACCTCCAGGGTCTCCTTGCATTCGGCGCCGAATTCCGGGCTCTTGCGGTTCTTCTGCATCAGTTGCAGCAGCACCTGGATCTTGTTGAGGGCGGCGCCGGTATTGGCGGGAGCCCGGCGCAGGGCCTCGCGGAAATGGCCGAGGGCCTGCTCCAGCTCCCCGCTTTGGTAGGCCTTGATGCCGAGATCGTTGAGCTGCTGGTAGCGCTGACGGCGCTCCTGCACCGTCTTGTCGTCCCGGGTCACCTGGATGCAGGTGGTGAGCAGCCGGTCTTCATCCTCCGCCAGCAAGGATTGCAGGCTCTCGGCGTACTCGAACTCCCCGAGCTGGTAGAGGGCGAGTATGGTCTCGCCGAGCAGGGCGGGGGGCATGGTCTCGGGCTTGTCCAGCCAGTTCTGGTTGGCGCGATAGAGCATCTTCTTGCCCTTGAGCAGCTCCCCCAGGGCGATGCGCACCCTGGCCTGACAGATCTGCTCGAACACCGGGTAGTTGAACTCCGACATCATCAGGGAATCGCGGATGCGCGACAGGGCCGAGTTCACCTGCTTTTGCAGGTTGGCGATGTGATAGCCGTCGTTGCTGTTGAGGGCGTAGAGGGTCAGGGTCTGGATGTAGGCCCCCAGATAGTGGGGGGTGCGGTGGATGGAGTTGCGCGACAGATCGATGAGGGCGAGCAACACATCCTTGGCCTGGCCGTAGTCGTGGCGCTGCAGGCACACCTCTGCCAGCCGGCGGGAGAGCTGCACCGACTGAGGGGAGATGTCCGCCGCCCGCCGCAGCTCCTGCTGGGCCAGCTCCTCCTTGCCAAGGGAGAGCAGGGACTCCGCCAGCCAGAGGTGGGCCTCCACCATCAGGGGGGTGTTCTTCAGGGTCGCCTGCAGGTGGCTCACTGCCTCGTCATAGAGCGCCAGACGGTAGCAGGCCTTGCCCAGGGTCAACCTGGCCCAGCTGTTCTCCTGGCCGGCCAGCAGCTGGCGCATCAGGCTGCGCGCCTCCTTGGCCTGGCCGAGCTTGAGCTGGGTGTCGGCCTGCAGGCAGCGGCAGAAGTTGGCGAAGCGCGGCACCGCATCGGCCTGTCTGGCGCAGGCCTCGACCAGGGCCGGCAGATCGTTCTGGGTGAGGGCGATGAAGACGCTCTCCAGGGACTGGCGGCGGGCTAGGGCGCGCTTCAAGCGAAACGAGAACTGCTCCTGGGAGAAGGGCTTCATCAGGTATTCGTCGGGCTCGGCCTCCAGCGCGCTCAGCACCATGGCACGGGAGCTGTCGCTGCTGACCATGATCACCACGCTCTGGGGCGGGATCAGCTGCTGGTCCCGCAGGCTCTCCAGCAACTGGCGACCGTTCTCGCCCGCCCCCAGCTCGTAGTCCAGCAGATAGATGTCGAAGCTCTCCTTCTGGCAGCGGCGGCGCGCCTCGTCGGCGGAATTGATGTAGGTGATGCGGTTGATGCCGATGTTGATCAGCATCGCCTTCATCATCATCTGAAAGGAACGCTGCTCGTTGACCAGCAGGATGCGCCTGGGTTTGGGCTGGGCTTTCTTCTCTGGTGCGGGATCCGGTGTCTGCATCTGTCTTGCATCGAGGCGCTGCGGGCTGGTGGGAGAAGTGTGCCACCAAAGTCCGCAGACAGGCAATTGAACATGGGAAGGGGGCCCCGTTTTTCCCGCCAAGACAAGAGGCGGCCTGCAAAAAATCATGGCGCGCCCTTGATCTTCGTCAACCGGACGCGAGATGGCAGTGGCGCGGTTCGGCCTGCTTTTTAGACTTGAAGGGAGGCAGATCCCGGCGATCTGCAGCCATCACCCGTACCACAAGGAGGAATCAAATGAGTTTGCTACCGAGCCGAACCAGCCTGTTTGATGACCTGTTCCACGACATGGCCTCCGGCTTCTACATCCGGCCCCTGCACGGGGATCCCCTGCCCAGCCGGATCACGCTGGATCTGAGGGAAAGTGACGGCGGCTACCTGCTGCAGGCCGAGCTGCCCGGGGTGGCCAAGGAGGACATCCAGATAGATGTGCACGGCAAACTGGTGACCCTGAAGGCGGAGATTCGCCAGCACGACAGCCAGGGCAAGGAAGATCGCTCCCTGCGCAGCGAGCGCTACTATGGCAGCGTGTCGCGCACCGTCGAGTTGCCGGTGGAGGTGGCGCCGGACCAGGTCAGCGCCCGCTTCGAGAACGGCATCCTCACCCTGCAACTGCCCAAACAGGCGGTCACCCCGGCGCCCCATCGCGTCCCCATCGAATAGCGCGCCGTCATGAAAAGGCCCCGCATTGCGGGGCCTAGTCGTTCATGGCTGCCTGCGCACCAGGTAGGGGGCGAACTCGGGAGTGTGCTGCGCCGCAAAACCCTGCTCCGTCTTGATGATGAGATAGACCGCCAGCTTGTGCTCGGTGGCAAAGGCCATCGCCTGCTCGGGCCCCATCACCATGAGAGCGGTGTCGAGGGCATCGGCCTCGAGCGCCGTGGGGGTGATGACGCTGGCGGAGACCAGCTTGTGGGTGACGGGCTCGCCGGTGGCGGGATCTATGATGTGGGAGTAGCGCCGGCCATCGAGCTCGTAATAGTTGCGATAGCTGCCGGCGGTGCTGAGGGCCATGCCGTTCGGGGTGACCACATCCTCGATGGCGCCCGGCCTGTCCGAGGGCTCGACTATGGCCACCCGCCAGGGGTTGCCCTTGTCGTTGTGTCCCTTGCTGCGCACGGCGCCCGCCACCTCGACGAGGTAGTTGTGCACCCCCTTGCGCTCGAGCAGCGCGGCGATGTCGTCCGACGCCGCCCCTTCCCCCAGGGTGGAGAGATCCAGATAAAGGTCGGGGATGGCCTTGCCGAGCAGGAAGTGATCCCCTTGCGGGGTCAGGCTGAGCTTGTCGATGCCGACTCGCTCCCGCGCCTTGGCAATCTGCTCTGCGGTGGGCCGCTTGACCGGGCGCTTGTCCGGCCCGAAGCCCCACAGGTTGACCAGGGGGCCCACTGTGACGTCCAGCTTGCCCTGGGTGAGGCGCCCCGCATCCATGCCCTGTTGCACTATTCTGGCCATGCTGGCCGGTATGACCATGGGAGCCTTGCCTGAGCCCTGATTGAAGCGGGAGATGAGAGAGTCAGGATCATAGGTGGAGATCTCCTGGTTGATGCGTGCCAGCAGGGTATCGAGCTCCCCCTGCAGCGCGGCCTGGCCACCGGGGAAGGGGTCGCTCAGGGTCACCGCATAGTAGGTGCCCATGGTGTTGCCCTGAATGCGGATCTGGGTCGGCGCCGGCTGACAGGCGGTCAACAGCAGCATCAGGGAGAGCAGCAGGCCGCGGGGGGCCAGGGAGAGGGTCTTCATCTTGCATTCTCGCGGGAGTCATCGACGGGGGAGCAGCTTAGCCAAGGGCGCCGCAATTGACGAGCCCCGGGCGCCGGGTCTGGGTGGAAATAATTAAGCCGAGCCGGGGTGACGCCAGCAAATCTGTTCCACAGTTCAATGGACCCCGGGAGTGACCTGGCCCGCAGCTTTGAGCAAAAGCCGCTGCCATCCGGTGACATTTGGGTACAATGAAGATCGATCATGACAGCATCTTTGCGTGTCGCCGTGCGATGCGATGCGACAGACAAGGGTGTTGCCATTCCTCGCCAATCAAAGGAGAAGATGATGAAAAAGGTGTTAACCCTGCTGCTGCTGAGTTCCCTGGCTGCCCCGGCGCTGGCCGATGAGTGCGCCTTGGTCATCGAAGGCAATGACGCCATGCAGTTCAATCAGAAGGAGATGAGCGTGCCGGCCACCTGCAAGGAGGTGACCATCACCCTCAATCACACGGGCAAGCTGCCGGTGGCCAACATGGGTCACAACTGGGTGCTGGCCAGCACCGCCGACTATCAGGCCGTCGCCACCGCGGGCATGAGCGCCGGCGCAGATCACGACTACCTGCCCAAGGACGATGCCAGGATACTGGCGCACACCAAGCTGGTGGGGGGCGGCGAGAGCACCAGCGTCACCTTCAAGACCGACGGGCTGGCGGGCAAGGATCTCACTTTCTTCTGCTCCTTCCCCGGCCACTTTGCCATGATGAAGGGGGCCTTCAAGGTCGGTTGAGCCGCGCTGGCCTGACAGGAAAAAGCCGGGATATCCCGGCTTTTTTCATGATGCGTGTCCCGTCCTGAATATGGTTTACACCTTTCCCCCCAATCAATGGAGAACCCGATGGGACAAGGTGTGAAACGGACACAGCGCGATTACTCGCTGACTTTTAAACTGGCGCTGGTCGAGCAGATTGAAAAAGGCGAGCTCACCTACAAACAGGCTCAGGCCCGTTATGGCATTCAGGGCCGCTCCACCGTTCTGGTATGGTTGCGTAAACATGGTCGGCAAGATTGGAGCCAGGGGGCTTCTGTGCGCGCCGGCAGGAGCATCACCATGCCAGACCCCGACAACCAGACGCCCGAACAACGTATCAAGGAGCTCGAACAGCAGCTGGCGCTGATGAGCCAGAAGGCCCAGTTCTTTGAGGCCGTCGTCGATGTCCTGAAGAACGACTACGGCGTCTCCATCGTAAAAAAGCGACCCGGCAAGTTCTCTCGCAGCGGCAAGTCCAGAGGCTGACCATCGTCAGGGCTTGCCGGTTTCTGGGGATAAGCCGTCAGGCTTACTACAAGCGCAATCGGGTTGCCGACCTGCGCCATGCACAGGGGCTGCAAGTGGTGCGCTTCGTGCGCCAGGTCCGGTTACGCCAGCCACGGGTGGGCACCCGCAAGTTGCATTATCTGCTGCAGGGTCAGGATGATGGCGGGCTCAAGGTCGGGCGGGACAGGCTGTTTCAGATATTGGCCGAGCACCGCCTGCTGGTGCAGCCCAGGCGGGCGTA